>NZ_JBWKWD010000002.1:0-300375 GCF_059422045.1 Pseudomonas sp. GW821-FHT02A08 | reverse complement strand
CTCCCACATTGGAATGCATTCCAATGTGGGAGCGGCGGTGCGACGACTCGACTTGCTCGCGAAGGGGTCATCACTGTTACCGCACATCTGCTGAACACCTTTTCTGAAACATCTGCCGACTACCCGGGTCCATTGCAGCTGCTAGGCTCAATCCCAGATCTCACTCGACAGAATCCTTGCTCATGTTCACGCGCCTGCTGCTGTTATGTGGCCTGTTCATGGTCGCCACCTCGACCGTGGCCATGACCATCTACAAATCCAAAGATGCCTATGGCGTGGTTTCCTACAGCGACCGCCCCAGCAAAGGCGCCCATGTGTTCGTTTTTCGCGATGGCATGGTCGAGCACCTCGAGCGTCAGGTGCGCCTCGTCATCATGAAGAAGAACGGCGTGCACAGCGTGTACGTGCGCAATGACCTGTATGCGCCGGTAGAAGTCGAATTGAGTTTTGCCGGGGTGAAGAACGCCAGCGGTGTGCCGGGTGGTACGATTCGGCGCGTGATACCGCTTCGCAGCAGCGTTCGGCTGGCGCAGTTCAAGGCGGCTAAAGGTGGAAGGCCACTCGCGTACGTCCCGAAGTTCAAATACTCCCTGGGCGATCCCTCAGGGCCTACGGTGGGCTATCGGTACCCGTTGCCCTGGCGTGGCGGACCGTTCCGGATCAGTCAGGGTGCCAACGGCCCCTACAGTCACTTCGGGCCCAAGAGCCGTTACGCCATAGACATCGCAATGCCTGAGGGTACGCCGATCATTGCCGCGCGAGGCGGGGTGGTGGTGAAAACCGAGAACAGGCAAAGCGGGCGCGGTACCGACGCATCCGGCAATTTCGTGCGGGTGCTGCACGATGACGGGACCATGGGTGTTTACCTGCACCTGAAGAAAGGCTCGGTCAGCGTTCGGGAAGGTCAGCGGGTACAGGTGGGCAGCGCCTTGGCGCTGTCAGGCAACACCGGCAACAGTACCGGGCCGCATTTGCACTTCGTGGTGCAGCGCAATACAGGGCTGGGGCTGGTATCGATTCCATACCAGTTCAACCAGCCGGTCAGCGCGCTGCCCAACTTTGCGTTGGGCAAGCAGTGATGCGTTGTCTGGTCTGACGCCATCGCGGGCAAGCCCGCTCCCACAGTTGAAATGCATTCCAGTGTGGGAGCGAGCTTGCTCGCGATGGTATCGACTAGAATCCGGATATCTCGATCAGTCCAGCATCAACACCTTGGCCAGGACAATCTTCGGCCCTTTCATCTTCTTGATGATGATCCGCAGGCCTTCGACTTCCAGTACTTCTTCCTCTTCCGGAACACGCTTGAGGCTCTCGTAGACCAGCCCGGCGAGGGTTTCGGCTTCGACATGGTCCAGATCGATGCCCAGCAGTCGTTCAACCTTGAACAGCGGCGTATCGCCCCGCACCAGCAGCTTGCCCGGCTGATACGCGAGGATCCCGCGTTCGGCCTTGCGGTGTTCGTCCTGGATATCGCCCACCAGCACTTCCAGCACGTCTTCCATGGTCAGGTAGCCGATGATGTTGCCGTCGGCCTCTTCGACCACTGCGAAGTGCGAGCCGCCCTTGCGGAACTGCTCCAGCAACTGCGACAGCGGCATGTGCCGCGACACGCGCTCCAGCGGGCGGGTCAGTTCGGCCAGGTTGAACGACTCGGGAATGTGATCCAGCGCCGCCAGTTCCAGCAGTAGATCCTTGATGTGCAGCAGGCCGACGAACTCCTGGCGTTCGCTGTCATAAACCGGGTAGCGGCTGAACTTGTGGCGACGGAACATCGCCAGGATCTGCTTGAGCGGCGCGTTGAACTCCAGGGTCACCAGGTCTTCGCGGGAGTTGGCCCAGTCGACCACTTCCAGTTCACCCATTTCCACCGCCGAAGCCAGCACGCGCATGCCTTGGTCGCTCGGGTCCTGGCCACGGCTGGAGTGCAGGATCAGCTTCAGTTCTTCACGGCTGTAATGGTGTTCGTGATGCGGGCCGGGCTCACCTTGCCCCGCAATGCGCAGGATGGTGTTGGCGCTGGCGTTGAGCAGGTAGATGGCCGGGTACATGGCCCAGTAGAACAGGTACAGCGGCACGGCGGTCCACAGCGACAGCAACTCGGGTTTGCGGATCGCCCAGGATTTGGGGGCCAGTTCGCCGACCACGATGTGCAGGTACGAAATGATGAAGAAGGCGGTGAAGAACGAGATGCCCTTGACCACTTCGGCCGATTGAACGCCGACCGCGCTCAACACCGGCTCAAGAATGTGGGCAAACGCGGGTTCACCGACCCAGCCCAGGCCCAGGGAGGCGAGGGTGATACCCAATTGGCAGGCCGACAGGTAAGCATCGAGCTGACTGTGCACGGTGCGCAGGATGTGCCCGCGCCAGCCGTTTTTGTCGGCGATGGCCTCGACCCGGGTCGAGCGCAATTTGACCATGGCAAATTCCGCCGCAACGAAAAATCCGTTGAGCAAAACCAGGATCAGAGCAAAAAGAATCATGCCGAAGTCGGCGAAAATTGTAGCGAGGGTCAAGCCAGGGGAAGGGTCCATGATGGAGTTTTGCGGGTTCCGTTTATTCGAGAGGGAAGTAAAAAACCGCGCCTGAAAGGCAGGCGCAAGTCAGCCAATGTAGCGGCTGACTTGGCGGTTGCCTAGTGGCGCGTGCTGACCGGTATCAGTCAGCGGTGCTGATAACCCGTGATTTGGTGACCTGGGCCGGGGCAAAGTGGCAGGTAAAGGTGCTGCCGTGGCCCGGTACACTGCTGATTTCCATCCGTGCCCGATGTCGTAACAGAACGTGTTTGACGATCGCCAGCCCGAGGCCGGTGCCCCCGGTGTTGGAGTTGCGGCTGGAGTCGACGCGGTAGAAGCGTTCGGTCAGGCGCGGCAGGTGTTTGTTATCGATGCCGATCCCGGAATCCTGCACGCTCAAGTGCGCCCCCTGGTCATCGCCCCACCAGCGAATGCGAATGTTGCCTTCGGCCGGGGTGTATTTCACCGCGTTGAACACCAGGTTGGAAAACGCGCTGCGCAACTCCGCTTCACTGCCCTTGAGCAGAATCGTCGGGTCTGCTTCCAGGGTGATTTTCTGGTTTTTCTGGCCGGACAACTGCTGCGCGTCGCTCTTGATCGATTGCAGCAAGCCGTCGATCGGCACCGGCTGGTTGTCCGACGGATAATCGGTGGCTTCCAGCTTGGCCAGCAACAGCAGGTCGTTGAGCAGGGTCTGCATGCGTCCGCCTTGTTGCTGCATCTGCTGCAGGGCACGGCCCCAGCGCGGGTTCACCTCGTCGACGTTGTCGAGCAAGGTTTCCAGGTAACCGCAGATCACCGTCAACGGTGTGCGCAGTTCATGGGAAACGTTGGCGATGAAGTCTTTGCGCATTTGCTCAAGCTGATGGATGCGCGTCACATCGCGCACCAGCATCAAGTGTTCGTTGTTGCCGTAACGGGTGATGTACAGCTGGATGCGCACACGGTCGTTGGTGGGCGAGGGGATTTCCAGTGGCTCGGCGTAGCTGTCTTGTTCGAAGTATTCCTTGAAGCGCGGGTGGCGCACCAGGTTGGTCACCGGTTGGCCGCTGTCCTGTGGTGTCTTGAGACCCAGCAGGGTTTCGGCGGCGCGGTTCCACCATTCCAGGTTGCCGTCGGTGTCGAGCATGATCACCGCGTCTTTCAGCGCGGCAGTGGATTCCTGAACCCGGTCGATCACCGCCTGCAAACGCCCGCGTACCCGTTGGTCGCGGCGTTGCAGGTGGTAGATGCTGTCGAACACCTCGCCCCACAGGCCGTAGCCGTCGGGTGGCGCTTCATCGGGTTTGTGCAGGCGTAGCCACTCGTGCAGACGCAGCAATTGCTTGAGAGTCCAGGCCAGGTAAAGACCCAGGCCTGCGGCGAGGCTCCAGCCGTAATAGCCGGTGATCAGGCCGATCACCAGGCAGGCGGTGACCAGCAGCAGCATGTGGCGAATCAGGGTGCCATGCCAGTTTTGGTTCACTTGACGCGCGTCCTTGTCAGCTTGTCGGGCGGTGAAGGTCCGGGTCAGGCTTTGGTAGAAAAGCGGTAACCGGTGCCGCGCACGGTTTGTACCAGATTTTCGTAAGCATCGCCGAGGGCTTTGCGCAGGCGTCTAATGTGCACGTCAACGGTACGCTCTTCGACGTAGACGTTGCCGCCCCAGACCTGATCCAGCAACTGGCCACGAGTGTAGGCGCGCTCCTGGTGGGTCATGAAAAATTGCAGCAGGCGGTATTCGGTCGGGCCCATCTCGGCGGGACGGCCGTCGATGGTCACGCGGTGGCTGATCGGGTCCAGCAGCAGGCCGCCGACTTCGATCGGTGCTTCGCCATCGGTCGGACCGGCACGGCGCAGCACGGCCTTCAGGCGCGCTACTAGCTCACGGGGGGAAAACGGCTTGGTGATGTAGTCGTCGGCGCCGACTTCCAGGCCCTGGATCTTGTTGTCCTCTTCACCCTTGGCGGTGAGCATGATGATCGGGATGTCTCCGGTCAGTTCATCACGCTTGAGACGACGGGCCAGTTCGATGCCGGAAGTGCCGGGCAGCATCCAGTCGAGCAGGATCAGGTCCGGTTTGCGGTCGACGATAATGGCGTGGGCCTGCTGGGAGTTTTCAGCCTCCAGGCAGTCATAGCCGGCCATTTCCAACGCAACGGCGATCATTTCGCGAATAGGCGCTTCGTCGTCGACGATCAGAATGCTCCTGCCAACCATGCCCTTAATCCTCTTGTCATTTAACTGTCTTGCGCCGCATTAGATAACGGAATTATTGCAGTCGTGTGACAGTATTTTAGTCGGTCGGCGATTGGCTGGATCCTGGGCTAAGCTTTAAGTCCGAATCCTGACAACCACAAAAGGAAGGTTTCATATGACTCTACACTCGCAATCCCTCAAGGCCCTGCTGCTGGCCGCTGCCCTGGCATTGCCTTCGATGGCCTTCGCCGCCGAACCGGGCATGATGAAAGACGGCATGATGACTGACCACAAAGGGATGACCCTATACACCTTCGACAAGGACGCGGGCGGCAAGTCGATGTGTAACGGCGACTGCGCCAAATACTGGCCGCCAATGATGGCGCCGGCGGGTGCCAAGGCCGAAGGTAAATGGACAGTCGTCAAGCGTGACGATGGCACAATGCAATGGGCCTATGGCGGCAAGCCGCTGTACTACTATGAGGACGACAAAAAACCCGGAGACATGACGGGAGACAAGAAAAAAGACGTCTGGCATGTCGTTCGCGAGCATATGTAACAACGCAAAAAGATCGCAGCCTTTGGGTATGAGCTGCCCAGGGCTGCGATCTTTTCAACGCTCAACGCAACGCGTAGTCCAGCACAATCCCGACGAAAATCGCCAAACCCGCCCAGTGATTGTGCAAAAACGCCTTGAAGCAACGCATGCGGTCCTTGTCGCGGGTGTACCAGAACTCCCACGCAAAGCAGCCCGCCGCCGCCAGTAATCCGAGGTGGAACCAGCCGCCAAGGTCGAACTTCGAACCCGCCAGCAGCAGGCAGCCCAACGCCAGCCCTTGCAAGGTCAGGATGATCGCCCGGTCCGCGTCGCCGAACAGGATTGCCGTGGATTTCACGCCGATCTTCAGGTCGTCATCTCGGTCGGTCATCGCGTAGTACGTGTCGTAACCCACTGTCCACATCAGGTTGGCGATCCACAGCAACCACGCGACGGCCGGCAATTCACCGGTTTCGGCGGTGAACGCCATCGGCATCCCCCACGAAAATGCGGCGCCCAGCACCACTTGCGGGTAATAGGTGTAGCGCTTCATGAACGGGTAACTGAACGCCAGCGCCAGGCCGCCCAACGACAGCCAGATGGTCGCGGCATTGGTGCACAGCACCAGCAGGAAACTCACGCCCATCAGCAATGCGAAGAACACCAGCGCCTCTTTGGAACTGATCTTGCCGCTCACAAGCGGCCGCTGCTCGGTACGCTTCACATGACCATCGACCTTGCGGTCTGCCCAGTCATTGATCACGCAGCCGCCGGCGCGGGTCAGCACTACGCCGAGGACGAAAATTACGATATTGGCCAGGGACGGCGAGCCCTTGCCGGCAATCCATAGTGCCCACAGTGTTGGCCACAGCAGCAGGTAAATGCCGATCGGCTTGTCCATACGGGTCAGCTGAATGAAGTCCCAGGCCCGGGGGTTCAACCGGTTCAAGGACTTGAGCAGGCTTTGGTACATCAACGGTTCTCCGATTGGGCGCAGGCGGCGTCCCACAGGGAAGGCAGGAAAATTTCGGCCACCAGCACGCTCAGCGCGCCGCGATCGAAGCGCGAACGGCGGCCCCATAGCCCAGGCGATTGCACCTCGGCGGGCAGCCACGCTTGCGGATAATGGCAAACCTCGATGGCCCGGCGCTGGAAAGCCTGATCGCAAAACAGCAATTCGCCCAGCGAGCGGCTACCCAGTTCGTCCATGTGCAGGCCGTCGCCTTGCAAGGCACTGCGTGACGCCACGCTGCGCGCAAACACCCACGCCTGGCCATGACCGCGCAAATACACCTCGCGCACCCAGCCCTCACTGCCTTCGGCCAGGTCCAGCGCTGCGCACTCGTCGGCGCGCAGGGGCTGCCAGCCTTCGAACATCGGCGAGACGCTGAAGGCGTCATTCGACAGATGAATCAAACGTCTGGTCAGCGAGCCTTCATCGAACAGCCAGTCGAGGGTGGAGGCATCGGGGAGGGGCGCCAGTTCGCTGCGCGAGAGCCAGAGAGGAGCTGGAGAGGGGGATTCTGTGTGTTGCACAATGAGTCATTATTGGCAGCAAATGAGGCGGCGAGCTTAACATGTCAGCCACCGATATCGATTGAATTGGCCTGCCGTTGCGCCGAACAGGCTTGCATCCGGCGGCCCCGATCAGTACAAAACGCGCTGAGTCGGACGGCAGTGCTACAACCATCGACCGTCCGGCCGGCAAAACGCCTGAACCCTGAGGAAGTACCTGATGAAAAAGTGGCAATGTATCGTCTGCGGCCTGATCTACAACGAAGCCGACGGTTGGCCGGATGACGGCATTGCGCCGGGCACCCGTTGGGAAGACGTCCCGGCAGACTGGCTGTGCCCGGACTGCGGTGTGGGCAAGATGGATTTTGAAATGATCGAAATCGCTGCCTGAATAATTGAGGAGTAAGGAATGAACGCACCAGTCGTCATCATTGGCACCGGCCTGGCGGGCTACAACGTGGCCCGCGAGTTTCGCAAACTCGATAGCGAAACCCCGCTGCTGCTGATTACCGCCGATGACGGGCGCTCCTACTCCAAGCCGATGCTCTCCACCGGCTTCGGCAAAAACAAGGATGCCGACGGCCTGAGCATGGCCGAACCCGGCGCCATGGCTGAACAGCTCAAGGCTGAAATACGCACCCACACGCGCATCAGTGGCATCGACCCGGGCCACAAGCGCCTGTGGATCGGTGAAGAAGCGGTGATCTACCGCGACCTGATCCTGGCCTGGGGCGCCGAAACCGTGCGCGTGCCCATTGAAGGCGACGCGGCGGACTGCGTATTCCCGATCAACGACCTGGAAGATTACGCACGCTTCCGTGCAGCGGCTGCCGGCAAGCGGCGCGTGCTGCTGCTCGGCGCCGGTCTGATCGGCTGTGAGTTCGCCAACGACCTGACCCTGGGTGGCTACGAAGTGCAGCTGGTTGCGCCGTGTGAACAAGTCATGCCGACCCTGCTGCACCCGGCGGCCGCCGCTGCGGTGCAGGCTGGCCTGGAAAGCCTCGGCGCACGTTTCCACCTCGGGCCGGTGCTCAATCGCCTGCAACGCGTGGCGGACGGCCTGGAAGCTCACCTGTCCGATGGCCAGGTGATCCCGTGCGACGTGGTGGTCTCGGCCATTGGCCTGCGCCCGCGCGTCGACCTGGCGGCAGCGGCCGGTTTGCAGGTCAACCGCGGCATCATGGTCGACCGGCACCTGAAGACCTCCCACGCCAACATCTACGCCCTGGGCGATTGTGCCGAGGTCGATGGGCTGAATCTGCTGTACGTGATGCCCTTGATGAGCTGTGCGCGAGCGCTGGCGCAAACCCTGGCCGGCAACCCGACCGCCGTCACCTATGGCCCGATGCCGATCACCGTCAAAACACCGGTGTGCCCGCTGGTGGTGTCCCCGCCGCCACGGGATGCAGAAGGCATCTGGACCGTCGAAGGGCAGGGCGCCGACATCAAGGTTTTATGCCACGATGCCGCAGGCAAACTGCTCGGTTATGCCCTCACCGGTGCCGCCGTGATGGAAAAACTGGCCCTGAACAAAGAGCTTCCAGCCCTGTTGGCATAAATACCGGTCGTTCTGTCGGAATCACCCCCCTTTTGCCCTAACAATGGCCGCGCCGATACTGGCGCGGGGCCTCACTGCGTGCCATCCTCACTCCCGTCTGCCGCAGAGTAGAGCATCTGCGGCGCTTTTGGCGCTGCTCCGCAGAGGGCAGCACGGACATAACAACAACAAACCGTCAAAGGGGCTTCACTCACATGCGTAAACCAGACCTCGCCGCAGCCATTGCTGAAAAAGCAGACCTCACCAAAGAACAAGCCAACCGCGTTCTCAACGCCGTTCTTGAAGAAATCACCGGTGCCCTGCACCGCAAAGACAGCGTGACGCTGGTGGGCTTCGGCACCTTCCTGCAACGCCATCGCGGTGCCCGCACCGGCAAAAACCCGCAAACCGGTGAACCCGTCAAAATCAAGGCCAGCAACACCGTTGCGTTCAAGCCAGGCAAGTCGTTGAAAGACAGCGTCAATCCGTAAGCCGTTTTCGCCTCTCGCGTAGCGGGGGGTGGAATAAAAAATGGGCACGCCAACCAGGGTTGGGTGCCCATTTTTTGTGGGGTTAACAGAGCTTGTTGAAATCCGTCCCCTGAAATCTGGCTTATAGGTCTGAAAAACTGTAGGGCTGAAGCTCGGTGATCTGAGACAGCAGGATCAGATGCTCCACAGCCTTCACCTTCTCTAGATGATCGAGGGTGTCGGGGCCGCCGAACATCAGCGCTGGAACAAAGCCGTACATTTCGTCGTGACGCAGGGTGCCGAGCTTTTTCTTTGCGGGTTTGAACAGGTCGCCATAATCGTTGTATTCCACCTCTGTAGATAAAAGAAAATTTTGTAGTTCTCTATCCAGTTCATCGTTTGTGATTTCGAAGTCATCGACATCACATCGAGAAAGCACACTGGTTATTTTAAGAGAGGCTCCCGTTTTTTCACCCCATAGGTACAAATCACCGAAGGCGCTACGAGCAATAAGGTGGTAAGCATCTCGCTCTTCAAATTTCGTCCCTCCAATCCAGGAGGCCACTACCCCCTCGTACTCTTGTGGATTAACGATCCAAAAAATCCCCTCACCGTAACCGCACCAACCGTGTTCGGCCCAGTATTCCAGTAGCTGATTGGGTAGCTTGCCTCTATAGCGTTCGATACTAGACGCTGGTACTTCCTGTCGATCAATGGGACCGCCAAACGTATCCAGAAAAATTGAAAATACTTCATCCATTACGTTTCTCCTTAACATTTATGAAGTCTGACATTGAGATATGTGTCACCGCGTAAAGTCGCTGGCACTGTCTCAGCGGCCTTTTTCAAATTAGTTATTTTTGGTCCCCATTGAGGGCCAATGCTGGAGTTGACTTGTCGATCCCCGAAATCCGCGATGATGTCTTTACCGCCTGCACTCAAATCTGGATTATGCAGTCCTGCAAGGTTTGACATCGTTTCCTTGGCTTTTTTCAGGCTCTCTGCTTTCGCAATTCCGGGGCTCATCGTTTTCGAATACTCCCTTTGAAATCGTGTTTGCAATTTGGCTTGTAAGTTCTTTCGGGCCTGCCTAGCCGCCTCCCGACTACGCTTCACCGGATTGGCAATATTCTCCAGATATTCATCAACCGTCAGCCGATTCAGCCCGTCCTCTTGCCCCTTCAACTGCCGCTCGAACTCTCCGATTTTAGACGCCGGCATCTTGTCCGCTTTGAAGCATTCGACTTTATGAAGCGGCATGGCGTTCGGTTTGTCACGGGGCGAGTCCTTGTCTTTTCCGGGTGGGCGATTTGCTGGCGGCGCAGGCTCCTGCGGGCTGAGTGCACCTCTGCGCGGCCCTGCGGGTTGCAGGTCTGGTCGTTTTTTCAGTGCATCTTCATGCTTGAGCATCCATTCGCCCAGCCGTGCCCCTTTGGGGCTTGCTCGCATTTCCTGGGCAAGGACGTTTGCATTGCCTCGACCACGGGTGATGTAAGCAACGATTGCGCCCAGCAGCAGGACGACAACCTCCACATGCCCCAGTGCGATGTGATGGGCGGCCCTGTCTTCGGCAAAAGGATCGTCCTGGCTGAACGGATTCAACCCCCTCTCGCCGCGTGCGCCTTCCCATGCGATGGCGATGCCTTGCAGGTAATACTCGCCAATGCGCGGCAAACCCTCGGCGAAAAACTCAGTGATGGACGACAGACCGAGCATTCCCAGTATCCAGGTGCTGACTTGCATCCCCATCGCAGCGCCGGCAGCACCCAAGGGAATGGCACCGGCGCCTCCAACAAAAGCGCCGATACCTGCTCCGATCGCCCCGCCGGTCAAGGTACTGCCCGCGACGATCATTGCCATTTGAGCGACGACTTCGATCAGTTCTTTGAGGATGCTGGAGATATCGAGGTCAGAGAAGCGTTGCCTCAGTAAGCGATCTGCCTCCCATTCGGCGCGGTTGAACGCAGACCTGACGCTGTTGATACGACGGATATTGAGAGAGAGGGAGGGCGCGCGTTCGTTGAACTGCGTGCGATAGCTGGCTCCTCCCTGATAACCCATTTCATGGGTTATACGGTTTTCGATTTCTTGCCACGTGGGCACCATGTGCCATAAAAACATTCGAGTGTGTCTCCCTGACAGTTCGCCCCCGTTGGTGGGCTGATAATCCCGGCGTTCCTTGTTGAAATACGCTAACAATCTGTTGGAAGTGTTGATATAGGAAGCGTCACTCGCTCGAGTCAGAAACTTCCTCTATTACATATTGTTGCATCGTTGGTTTAGCAAAGACGTGCGTCAATCTTGTACCTGAATCTGTGCGTGGATGCATGACCTTGAGGGTAAATGATCGTGACTTGGTAGTCATCATGCTGAAAATGTAGATGATCTTCTTCTAACGTAACTCGATGGTGGCGTTCTGTTTGTAAGTCGCTACACTGCCCCGGCCGTTCATTTTTCTCTTGAGGCTGTGCGCATGAAATTTCGTTTTCTGCTGTGGATGCTGGGTTTGTTGATGGGTAAGGCCAGCCGGACCAATCCGGCGTTTCAGCAGCAGTTGGGTGACAAGGACCTGGTGTTCCAGCTGCAGACCCTGGACGGGAAAGTGGCGCGGCAATTCCGTGTGAAGGACCAGCGCATCACCAGCCAATCGGGTGTGCATGCCGAGCCTGCGTTTGCGATTGCCTTCAAAGACGCCGCGTATGGCTTTGCCACGATGCAGGCGAAGAACAAGCAATTGGCGTTCATGACCGGGATTCAGGACAAGTCGATTCAGATCAAGGGCAACCCGGCGCTGGTGATCTGGTTCCAGGGGTTGACCAAGTATTTGAAGCCGAAGAAGGCCAAGCCCAAGGCTTGAGGTCTTTAAGGTAGACCGAGTGATATTCATCGCGGGCAAGCCCGCTCCCACAGGATTTAAGCGATCCCTGTGGGAGCGGGCTTGCCCGCGATGCTGTTCAGCCTTGAGTAAATTGTGAGGCCAGTTCACGCAGCAGCACTTCAGCTTCCAGCACTTTGCTGACCACGTCTTCGGCTTTGGCGCGGCTCAGGCCGAGGCGTTCGAGCAGTGCGTCCGGGATGCCTTCGTCGGGGCCGGAGCCGATGCCTCGGCTGCGCAGCAGGCGCACCGACAGGCAGACCAGGTTCGGGTATTCGGCGTAGGTGCCGTCGTAGGCCGGGTCGTGCTGGAAGCGCAGGGCGGTGGACAGCTCTTCGGGCATGTCCCAGTAGCGCATCAGCCACGAGCCGATCTGTTCACGGCTGATGCCCAGCAGGTGTTGTTCCACGAAACTGTGGCACAGGTGCGGGTTGACCTCCAGGTGGCGGCAGATCAGCGAGAAGTGTGGCGGGAACACATGGGCCAGCAGCAGGTAGCCGAAGTTGTGCAGCAGGCCGGCCAGGTAGGTCAGGCCGGCTTCCGGACGCTGGGCGCGCGGCATGGCGCGGGTCAGGCCTTCGATCACGGCGGCGGTGTAGATCGATTGCTGCCAGTACGGCGTAGTTTGTTGCGGGTGATCCTTGGGCAGGCTCAGGGTTTTACCCAGGGCCAGGCCCAGTGCCAGGTTGATCACCAGGTCGAAGCCCAGCACTCGGACGATGGCATCTTCCACCGAGCGGATCTTGCCCGGCGAGGCGTAGTACGGCGACGCCGCCCAGCTCACGACTTGTGCGGCCAGCGCCGGGTCGGTTTCGACCACGCCGGTGATGTCGTCGATGGTGGCGTTGGGGTCGACGCGCAGCTTGATGATTTTTTGCGCGGTTTCGGCCAGTGGCGGAATCTCGATGGTCGCTTCCAGACGCTGCTGGATGCGCCGCGCGGTGAACGCCTGGACGGCCTGGGTGATTTCCTCGCGGTCGTCATCGGGGCGGTCGAGGTTGGGACGGATGCTGCTCAGGTTTTCGCCGAAGTTGGCGGCGCTGGCCTTGGTCAGCATGGTTTTGAAGTCTTCGCTGGAGACTTCCAGCAGCACGCCCGGCTCACCGGAGTTGATCAGCAACTTCGGCTCGCGCAGCAGGCTTTCGTCGTACAGGCACGGTGAACTGGTCAGCGCCGGCAGACCTGGCAGCAAGCTGAGGTTGTGCTTGCCGAGCATTTTTCTCAGGCGTTCGATGGGTACGGCGGCGAGGCGGCGACCAGTGAGTTCAGTGAGGCGATTGAGGTCCAGCAATTGGCTCTGCGGGAACAGCACCATCAATACGCCTACGCTGTCATCGAGCAGAACGGCCTGCACTTTGCGCGCGGCATTGAGGCCGTGACGGTCAAGCACTTCTTCGTAGGCAATGCCCAACTTGCCCAGCATCACCCGAATGACCGACGGAGCGTGCGGGGTGTCGGGTGCGAAGGCAACTTCGGTCATGGTTTGTATCCGTACTTAAACAATTGCAGGAGTATAACCAGCTTGCTTGGGACCACGCCTCAGAAACCGTGACGGTTGTCACACTTGGCCGTATTGTTGGCCATGACGCAGCCATCGGTCGAGCAGCGGGCTGACGTGGGTCGGCCAGCGCTCGAGCAATGCCTGGGCGGCATCCCGCACGGCGGGCAGCAAATCGGCATCGCGCATCAGGTCGGCGACCTTGAATTGCAGCAGGCCAGTCTGCCGGGTGCCGAGCATTTCGCCGGGGCCGCGCAGTTCCAGATCCTTTTCGGCGATGACGAAACCATCGTTGGTTTCACGCATGATGCCCAGGCGCTGGCGACCGATCTGCGACAGCGGCGGATGGTAGAGCAGCACGCAATGGCTGACGGCGCTGCCCCGGCCGACGCGGCCGCGCAACTGGTGCAATTGCGCCAGGCCCAGGCGCTCGGGGTTCTCGATGATCATCAGGCTGGCGTTGGGCACGTCCACGCCCACTTCGATCACCGTGGTCGCGACCAGCAGTTGCAGGTTGCCGGCCTTGAACTCGGCCATCACCGCGGCTTTTTCCGCAGGCTTCATGCGACCGTGGATCAGTCCCACCTTCAATTCGCCCAGGGCGGCGGTGAGATCTTCGTACGTGGTTTCCGCGGCCTGACAGGTGAGTTCTTCCGACTCTTCAATCAGCGTACACACCCAATAGGCCTGACGCCCTTCGGCGCAAGCGCTGCGCACCCGCTCGATGACTTCGACCCGTCGGGTGTCGGTGATCAGCACGGTGTTGACCGGGGTTCGGCCGGGGGGCAGTTCGTCGAGGATCGAGGTGTCGAGGTCGGCGTAGGCGCTCATGGCCAGCGTGCGCGGAATCGGCGTGGCGGTCATGATCAACTGGTGAGGGCACATGCGCCCGCCGACTCCTTTCTGTCGCAAGGCCAGACGCTGCTGTACGCCGAAACGGTGCTGTTCGTCGATGATCACCAGCGCCAGGTTCTTGAATTGCACTTCGTCCTGGAACAGCGCGTGGGTGCCGACCACCATCGGCGTGCCGCTGGCGATTTGCTCCAGTGCGGCGACGCGGTTCTTGCCCTTGAGCTTGCCGGCGAGCCACGCGACTTCAATACCCAGCGGCTCGAGCCAGCGCTTGAAGGTGATGAAGTGTTGCTCGGCGAGAATCTCGGTGGGTGCCATCAGCGCGACCTGATAACCAGCCTCCAGCGCTTGCAGTGCGGCAAGGGCGGCGACCACGGTTTTGCCGGCGCCGACGTCACCCTGGATCAGTCGCAGCATCGGTTCGTGTTGGCTGAGGTCATAGGCGATTTCATTGCCGACCCGCTGCTGGGCACCGGTCGGGCTGAAGCCGAGGTTGGCCAGGTATTTGGCCGGCAGTTGGGTGGCTTTGGCCATCGCGGGCGCACGCAGGGCGCGCATGCTTTCGCGCAGGCGTTGTTGCGACAGTTGATGGGTCAGCAGTTCTTCGAAAGCCAGACGGTGCTGCGCCCAGTGGTGACCGAGGGCCAGTTCATCGACGTCGGCATCGGCGGGCGGGTTATGCAGGTAGCGGATCGCATCGGCCAGCGGTGCCAGTTGGTAGTCGCGGGCCAGTTCGTTCGGCAGCCAGTCGGGCAGGCTGCTGGGGCCGAGCAGGGTAAGGGTCTGCATGCACAACTGGCGCAAGCGTTGTTGGGTCAGGCCTTCGGTGAGCGGGTAGACAGGGGTCAGGGTTTCATCCACTGGCGGCGGTTCGTCGCCAGTGATGGCGCGGTATTCCGGGTGGTAGATCTCCAGCCCCGAAGCGCCGGGCCGCGCCTCGCCGTAGCAGCGAATCCGCGTGCCGCGTTTGAGGCCTTCCTTCTGCGCATTGCTGAAGTGGTAGAAGCGCAGGCTGAGTCCACCAGTACCGTCCTGCAAGCGCACCACGAGGCTGCGCCGACGGCCCATGACCACATCGGCGCCGCTGACGGTGCCTTCGATGACTGCATCCTGTCCGGGTCGTAGCGCGCCAATCGGGACCACGCGGGTGCGATCCTGATAGCGCAGGGGCAGGTGAAACAATACGTCCTGGAGGTTTTCCAGGCCGACCTTGGCCAGCTTCTCGGCCATGGCTTCACCGACACCCTTGAGTGCCGTCACCGACACTTGCGACAACTCGCTCATGACCGTTGCTTAGCCCGCAGCGACTTGCGCCGCTGGCTTGGCCACCGAGCACAGGCGAATGGAGTCAGCGAGGATTTCAATCGCTTTCGGGCGCGGGAAGCTGGCGCGCCAGGCAATGGCCACGGTGCGGAACGGTACCGGTGCCGACAACGGACGCACCTCGATCACGCCAGGGGCGTAGTGATGGCTGTCGACTGCCGATAGCGGCAGGATCGAAATCCCGAGGCCCGAGGCGACCATGTGGCGAATGGTTTCCAGGGAGCTGGATTCCACTGTGGTGTGCTTGGCGCCGTCGTTGCCTTTGGTCAGGGTCGGACAGGCTTCCAGTACTTGATCGCGGAAGCAGTGGCCTTCGCCGAGCAGCAGCAGGCTCTTGTCGTTGAGCAGGCTGGCGTCGATGGATTCCTTTTGTGTCCACGGGTGCTGCGCCGGCATCAGCACGTAGAACGGCTCGTCGTAGAGTTGTAGGGTCAGCACATCGGCTTCATTGAACGGCAGGGCGATGATGATCGCGTCGAGCTCGCCGTTGCGCAGTTTGTCGCGCAGCACGTGGGTGAAGTTTTCTTCGATGTACAACGGCATCTGCGGGGCGACCCGGTGCAGTTGTGGAATCAGGTGCGGAAACAGGTAAGGCCCGACGGTGTAGATCGCGCCGACCTTGAGTGGGGCGGTCAGTTGGTTCTTGCCGGCCTGGGCCAGTTCGCGGATGCCTTGGGCTTGTTCCAATACCTTTTGGGCCTGGGCCACGATGCCTTCGCCGACGGGCGTCAGGCGCACGGCGCTTTTGCTGCGCTCGAAAATCAGCACACCGAGTTCGTCTTCAAGCTTTTTCACGCCCACCGACAAGGTCGGCTGGCTGACGTGGCAACGCTCAGCCGCGTGGCCGAAGTGCTGCTCTTGGGCGAGGGTAACGATGTAGCGTAATTCTGTGAGAGTCATAGCAAGCGTCCATGTAGTTGCGGGCCAAGCATACCGGCTGCAATCGATAGACGCACGTTATCAGACTGAGAGTGTCGAGTGACACCGGGCAATGCCGGTTTGCCGCTGGCAGATAAGAGAAAGGCACCTTTCGGTGCCTTTTTGGCTTGGAACGCGACCTTCCTGCTGGCAGAAATCCCTGTGGGAGCGAGCTTGCTCGCTCCCACAGGGGGCGCTCCCACATTTTTACCGGCGGCGTTTTTCCAGCGAGTAAACAAAGGGTGCAACGATTTCGATGGAGCCGTTGGTCAGCATGTCGGCCGGTGGCTTGGGCAGCGGTTGAGCGCGGCGGATCATTTCCAGGGTGGCCCGGTCCAGATCGGCAGTGCCCGAGGCGCCTACCAGCTCAAACGACAACACATTGCCTTCGGCATCCACAACGAAACGCAGACGGTTCATGCCTTCCTTGCCCCTCGCCTGGGCACTTGCAGGGTACTTCTTGTACTTCTGCAGGTGTGCCAGCAGCGTGCCTTGCCAGCTGGCCTTGGCCGCCAGTTGAGCCGGCGATGGGCCCGGCGCAGGCTGGGCGGATTTCTCCGTCGGTGCCTGAGTCTGCTGGGTTTCGGCCGGTTTTTCTTCGGCCGGTTTTTCCTTCGGCGGTTCGGGTTTCTTCTCTACCGGCTTGGGCGGCTGCGGCTTGGGCTTTGGCTTGACCGGCTTGGGCACGGCAATTTCAGCTTTCGGGGCTTCGGCGAGCTTGGGGATCGGTAGTTCTTCGACCGGAGCCGGTGGCTGCGGTGGGGTGACGACCTTCGGCGGAGCAGGCGGTGGCGGGGCAGGAACCGGTGCCAGTTCGACCATCATTGCCTGAGGGGGCAATTCGATGGGCGGACGGGCGGACCAGTTCAGCGCCAGCGCGATGGCCAGCGCGTGAACGCCCAGCACCACAGCCAGGCTACCGCTGTAACGCGTCAGCTTATGGCGCGTCGTGATCATTTCTTGGCTGCCGTCTCGAGTCCGACAAGACCGACCTTCAGGTAACCGGCGGAACGCAGGTTGTCCATCACGCTCATCAGGTCGCCGTAATCCACGCCTTTGTCGGCCTGGAAAAAGATTGTCGTGTCTTTCTTGCCCTGGGTCCTGGCGTCGAGGGTAGCGCCGAGTGCTTCGGCCTTCACCTCGTCTTCACCGAGGAACAGGCGCTGGTCAGCCTTGACGCTGAGGAACACCGGTTTTTCTGGCCGCGGCGCCGGTTTGGCGGTGGAAGCGGGCAGGTCGACCTTGATGTCCACGGTGGCCAGCGGGGCCGCCACCATGAAGATGATCAACAGCACCAGCATCACGTCGATGAACGGCGTGACGTTGATTTCGTGGTTTTCGGACAGATCGTCGTCTGCCCCTTCTTTCAAATGCAGGCCCATGGCCGATTACCCCACTTTCACCATGTGCGGTTGCGAGCTGCGCTCAGGCTGGTGGTCGAGGTCGCGGCTGACCAGCAGCAGGACCTGTGCCGACGCGTCGGACACCTGAGCCTTGTAACCGGCGATGGAGCGGGCAAAGACGTTGTAGATCACGACTGCGGGGATCGCTGCAACCAGGCCCAGCGCGGTAGCCAGCAGGGCTTCGGCGATGCCGGGGGCGACGACGGCGAGGTTGGTGGTCTGGGTCTTGGCGATGCCGATGAAGCTGTTCATGATGCCCCACACGGTACCGAACAGGCCGACGAACGGCGCGGTGGAACCAATGGTGGCCAGTACGCCGGTGCCACTGCTCATGTTGCGACCGCAGGCGGCGACCAGGCGTTCGAGACGGAAGCTGACGCGTTCCTTGATGCCTTCTTTCTCGCGGCTGCTGGCCGAGAGGCGCATTTCTTCCAGGGCGTCGTGGACCAACAGGTTGGCGAGCGTGCCTTCCTTGGCCGCGGTAGCGCTGGCTTCTTTCAAGGTGGCAGCTTTTTTCAGGTGGGCGATTTCACCGCGCAGACGACGCTTGGCGCCCATCAGCTCGAAGCCCTTGGCGATCCAGATGGTCCAGGTGATGATCGAAGCGATGGCCAGGCCGATCATCACGATTTTCACGATGACGTCGGCGTTCTGGTACATGCCCCAGGGCGACAGGTCGTGGGCCATGCCCAGGGTGTTGTCCGCTTCGAGGACTTCAGGGACGTCTTCACCCAGCGTTTCTGCCGGTGCTGCCTGGGCAGGATCGGTCGCGGCCGGAGCAACGGCCGGTGCAGGTGCTGCGGTAGCGGCCGGAGCAGCGGGCGCCTGGGCATCGGCGAAAGCGGCGACTGGCGTGAGCATCAGGCTGAGGAACAGGGCGGCCACCGCGCTCCAGGCGCGAGGTCGTTTGGTTGGCGAAGCGGAGAATTGATTGCGTGTCATGCTGGCCGGACCTGAGAGAATAAACGTGTGATGTTCTTCCAGGCCTCGAAAGGCCGAGAACAAAAGTGGTCCGCATTATTGCAAGTAATTCTTGTTAACAAAAGTAATAGAGTCTCTTTTTTTCCTGCATTGCTAGCCGCCTGTCTATTGCCGGCGCTAGTCTGTGGCTTTGCGATGGGAGTTTTCTGATGTCTGCGCCTACTGTTTTGATCGCCGGTTGCGGTGATGTTGGCAGCCGCCTGGCCACACAACTGCTGGCGGCGGGATGGGAGGTCCATGGCCTGCGACGCGACGTTTCACGCCTGCCCAAGGGCGTCATCGGCGTGGCCGGTGACCTGTTCAACAAAGACTGCCCGGCTACCTGGCCCATCGGCGCCGTGGATTACCTGGTGTATTGCGCGGCGGCCACCGATCACGACGAAGCCGGCTACCGAGCGGCCTATGTCCAGGGCCTGGAGCATGTGCTGGAGTGGCTGGACGACTACGGGCAGGTGCCCAATCGCCTGTTGTTCGTTTCCAGCAGCAGTGTTTACGGTCAGCAAAATGGCGAATGGATCGACGAGTCTTCACCAGCCGTGGCGACGGGCTATTCCGGACGTGTGATGCTCGAAGCCGAGCAACTTGCCCTTAAAAGCGGCATTGCGGCCAGTGTCGTGCGCCTGACCGGCATTTATGGTCCGGGCCGTGAGTGGCTACTGACTCAGGTCCGTCGGGGGTATCGCGTGGTAACCGATCCGCCGTTGTATGCCAACCGGATTCATGCCGACGATGCCGCTGGGTTGATGGCGTGCCTGCTTGAGGCGGATCGGCGTGGCGTGGCGCTGGATGATGTCTACATCGGCGTCGATGACGCGCCGGCAGCGCTGGCCGATGTGGTGGGCTGGTTGCGTGAGTACCTGGGTGTGACCGAATGGGCCGATGACGACAGCGTGCGCCGCACGGGCAGCAAGCGCTGCAGTAATGCGCGGGCAAAAGCGTTGGGCTGGACGCCGAAGTATCCGAGTTTTCGAGAGGGGTATGCGGCGATCATTGAAGGGCGCTGCTGACTTTACCGATTGCCACAAACCAAATGTGGGAGCGGGCTTGCTCGCGAATGGGGTATGACATTCAACATCTCTGTTGGCTGTTACACCGTTTTCGCGAGCAAGCCCGCTCCCACACGGGTTATGCGCAGGTTACTGCTTCTCGAGCAACCACTTGCGCTCACCCGGGGTGAACGAGGGCATCTCGTCTGCCTGCGCAGTGTTCACGGTCTGGAAAATCTCCAATTCCTTGCCCTTGCGCGCAAAGATCCAGGCGTTGCCCTGGCCATTGAGTTGCAGCCACATGTTGTCATTGCCGCCGCTCATGGAGGCGCAATCGCCGGCCAGGCACAACGCATAGCGATCGCTGCCTGGCAGGCCGGTCACCTGGCCGTCGGCCTGGAATTGAACCGTGTTGCCTTCGCCAGGGCCATTGACGATTGTCCAGCCGCCGCCCATGTAGGCGGAATACAGCGCACGTTCGAAGCTGGCGCCTATCGGTGCGCCATCCGGTACCTGGATCTGTACGCGGTCGAAGACTTGCTCGGGCTCATTGTCGCTGGCGGACTGACTCAGTTGCTTGCCGTCACGCTTGAGCTCACTGGCCGAGCTGCCATAAAAGTCGACTTTCCAGGCGCCGGATTGTTCACCCAGCAGCTTGCCGTCGACATTTTCAAAACCGTTGGTGTAGCGGGCCTGACCGGCCTTGGTGTTGATGTCCCATTCCAGGTTCGGGCCATAGGCCTGGAGCGCTTCACGCAGGGGGACGCCTTTGGCGGCAGCATCGATCGCCACCTGATTGATCCAGGTGCCGCTGATGTCGCGGTCGGCAGGGTTGCTGGCACATCCGCCCAGGAACAGGGCGAGCAGCGAGAGAGCAAGCGCGTTGCGCATGGGTGGAATCCTTTCAAGCATTCTTTACAGCAGAGCAGTCGGCGCAGCCCGAGGCTGCGCCGCACGCATTACTCGATGACCAGGATGGCATCCATTTCAACCTGCGAACCCTTTGGCAGGGCTGCTACGCCGATGGCGGCGCGGGCAGGGTAAGGCTGGTCGAAGTACTTGCCCATGATCTCGTTGACCTTGGCGAAGTGGCTCAGGTCGGTGAGGAAGATGTTCAGCTTGACGATGTCCTTGAACGAACCGCCGGCGGCTTCAGCCACGGCCTTGAGGTTCTCGAACACCTGGACGGTCTGGGCTTCGAAGCCTTCAACCAGTTCCATGGTTTTTGGGTCCAGGGGAATCTGGCCCGACATGTAAACGGTGTTGCCAGCCTTGATCGCCTGGGAGTAAGTGCCGATGGCGGCCGGGGCCTTGTCGCTGGTGATAACAGTCTTGGTCATGTAGGACTCCTTGTAATTAGGGACTTAGGCGCGCATGCGGGTGATGCGAATCACCCCGGTCAAGGCGCGCAGTTTCTTGATCACGCGGGCCAGGTGCACGCGGTCGTGCACGCTGACCACCAACTGGACCACGCTGATGCGACCATCGCGTTCGTCCATGCTGATTTTCTCGATGTTGCCATCGGCGGCATTGACACTGCTGGCCAGCAGGGCGATAAGCCCGCGCTGGTGTTCCAGCTCGACGCGCAGCTCGACGTTGAATTCGCCGGTGACATCCTTGGCCCACGAGAGCTGGATGCACTTTTCCGGGTTGTGGCGGATTTCGCTGATGTTGCGGCAGTTGTCCAGGTGCACGACCATGCCTTTGCCCGCAGACAAGTGGCCGACAATCGGGTCGCCCGGGATTGGCGTACAGCACTTGGCATAGCTGAGCACCAGGCCTTCGGTGCCGCGAATCGCCAGCGGGCCTTCCGGACTTGGCAACTGTTCGCCTTCGCCCAGCAGCCGGCGGGCCACCACATAGGCCATGCGATTGCCCAGGCCGATATCTTCCAGCAGGTCTTCGATCAGTTCCAGGCGGTACTCGACGAGCATCGCTTTGACGCGTTCGGCCGGGATTTTTTCCAGCGAGCTGTCGAAACCGTTTAGGACCTTGTTCAGCAGGCGTTCGCCGAGGCTGATGGATTCGGAACGGCGTTGCAGCTTCAGGGCGTGGCGAATGTGCGTGCGCGCCTTGCCGGTGACCACGAAGTTGAGCCAGGCCGGGTTCGGCCGCGCGCCGGGAGCGCTGACGATCTCGACCGTGGAGCCGCTTTGCAGCGGTTCGGACAGCGGCGCGAGACGACGATTGATCCGGCAGGCAATGCAGCTATTGCCCACGTCGGTGTGAACCGCGTAAGCGAAGTCGACTGCTGTGGAGCCCTTGGGCAGCTCCATGATCCGGCCTTTGGGTGTGAACACGTAGACCTCGTCCGGGAACAGGTCGATCTTCACGCTTTCGATGAATTCCAGCGAGTTACCGGCACGTTGCTGCATTTCGAGCACGCCCTTGACCCACTGACGGGCGCGGGCGTGAGTGCCTTTTGGTTGCTCGTCGCCGCTGGATTTGTACAGCCAATGGGCGGCAATGCCGTTGTTGGCCATCTCTTCCATTTCACGGGTGCGGATCTGGATCTCGATCGGAACACCGTGCATGCCGAACAGCGTGGTGTGCAGCGACTGATAGCCGTTGGCCTTGGGGATCGCAATGTAATCCTTGAAGCGCCCCGGCAATGGTTTATATAAGTTATGTACGGCACCCAGCACGCGGTAGCAGGTATCGACCTTGTCGACGATGATCCGGAACGCGTAGACGTCCATGATCTCGTTGAAGGCCCGACGCTTGCCGCGCATTTTCTTGTAGATGCCGTAGAGGTGTTTCTGGCGACCGCTGACCTCGCCCTGGATGCCGTCGATGGCCAGGCAGTGGCTGAGGGATTCTTCGATCTTGTTGACGATTTCCTTGCGGTTGCCACGGGCGCGCTTGACGGCCTGGTAGATCCGCGCGGAACGCATCGGGTGCATGGCCTTGAAACCGAGGTCTTCGAATTCTATGCGGATGGCGTGCATGCCCAGCCGGTTGGCGATGGGCGCATAGATTTCCAGGGTTTCCTTGGCGATGCGTCGGCGTTTTTCGCCGGACAGCACTTCCAGCGTGCGCATGTTGTGCAGGCGGTCGGCAAGCTTGACCAGGATCACGCGAATGTCGCGAGCCATGGCCATGGCCATTTTCTGGAAGTTTTCGGCTTGGGCTTCGGCCTTGGTCTCGAAGTTCATCTGGGTCAGTTTGCTGACCCCGTCGACCAGTTCGGCCACGGTTTCGCCGAACTGTGCTTGCAGCGCTTCCTTGGCAATACCGGTGTCTTCGATCACGTCATGCAGCATTGCGGCCATCAGGCTCTGATGGTCCATGTGCATGTCGGCAAGAATATTCGCAACCGCGAGTGGGTGCGTGACGTACGCCTCGCCGCTACGGCGGCGTTGGCCGTCGTGGGCTTGTTCGGCGTAGAAATACGCTCGGCGGACCAGATTGACCTGGTCCTTGCCGAGGTAGGTCGATAAGCGATCGGCGAGGGCGTCTATGCTCGGCATGATGTCTCCTGCCGTAAGCTTTTATCCCGCGCCGTGCTACGTCGACCAGGCATAGGCTTAGACGGCCTCGTTGGACTCGTCCTCGAATGCAGCAAAAAGCGGTTCATCTTCAACGATTTCGGCTTCGGCGATAGCTGCGTAGTCGATCAGGCCTTCAGCGATTTCACGCAGGGCGACGACGGTAGGCTTGTCGTTTTCCCATGCTACTTTCGGCTCTTTGCCGCCGGTGGCCAGTTGACGGGCACGCTTGGTAGAGAGCATGACCAGCTCAAAGCGGTTATCCACGTGTTCTAGGCAGTCTTCAACGGTTACGCGGGCCATGGTCTTCCTCGTAGCAAATGCAATATGCGCGCTGCCCGGATGGGCGAGCGGACTCGACAGTTTAAAAAATCACCAGCGTTTAGGGAAGCGCTGATTTTTTGATCAAGCCCTTCAACGCGCTACAAGTGCCAATGTAAAGCCCTTGCAGCGGTTTTGGGAAGAGCTGATTAACCGAGCAATTCAGCCAGTAATTTGCCGTGGCGCTGCTGCTGGCGCTTCTGGATCAGCTGATTGGCGCGGAAAATCGCCTTCAGATCGTGCAGCGCGTGGGCGAAATCGTCGTTGATGATCAGGTAGTCGTAGTCGACGTAGTGGCTCATTTCGCTGACGGCTTCGCGCATCCGGCCATCAATGACTTCGTCACTGTCCTGGCCGCGATTGGTCAGGCGCTGGTGCAGGGCCTGCAATGACGGCGGCAGAATGAAGATCGAGCGGGCCTGAGGCATCAGCTTGCGCACTTGCTCGGCACCTTGCCAGTCGATTTCCAGAATCAGGTCGTGGCCTTCGTCCAGGGTCTGCTGCAGGTGGCTTTGCGAAGTGCCGTAGAGATTGCCGAACACTTCGGCGCGCTCGAGGAAATCCCCGTGTTCGATCATCTTCACGAACTGTTCGCGCGCGACGAAGTTGTAGTTCACGCCATCCACTTCGCCCGGGCGCATGGCGCGGGTGGTGTGGGAGACCGAGACGCGGACCTCCGGATTGGCGTCGGTCAGGGCCTTGACCAGACTGCTCTTGCCCGCGCCCGAAGGGGCGGAAATGATGTACAGGGTGCCGGTGCTGTGGGTCATGTCGGGATAGCCTTACTCAATATTCTGCACTTGTTCGCGCATCTGCTCGATCAACACCTTGAGGTTGACCGCAGCCTGGGTGCTGCGCGGGTCGAAGGCTTTGGAGCCCAGTGTATTGGCTTCGCGGTTGAGTTCCTGCATCAGGAAGTCCAGGCGCCGACCGGCGGCACCGCCGGATTTGAGCACCCGGCGAACTTCGATGATGTGAGTGCTCAGGCGATCCAGTTCTTCGGCGACGTCGCTTTTTTGCGCGAGCATGACCATTTCCTGCTCCAGGCGCTGCGGGTCCATCTCGGCCTTCATGTCTGCGAAGCGGTCGAGGACTTTCTGGCGCTGGGTGGCGAGCATTTGCGGGACCAGTTCGCGCAAGGTCACCACGTCTTCTTCGATGGAGCTCAGGCGCTCATTGATCAGCCGCGCCAGTTCGGCGCCTTCGCGCTCGCGGCCGGCTTTCAGTTCTTTGAGCCCTTGGTTGAACAGGGCCAGCGCTTCGGCGTTCAAGGCTTGCGGGTCGGTGGCGTCGCCTACCAGTACGCCGGGCCAGGCCAGGACTTCCAGCGGGTTCAGCGCTGCCGGGCTCTTGATCAGGCTGGCGATGGTCTCGGCGGCGGCGACCAGTTGCGCGGCGCGCTCCTGATCGATTTGCAGCGCCTTGCCGGTGTTTTCTTCGGTGAAGCGCAGGGTGCATTCAAGCTTGCCCCGCGATACTCCCTGGCGCAGGGCTTCACGAACAGCACCCTCGAGGTCGCGAAAGGACTCCGGCAGGCGCAGGTGGGGTTCCAGGTAGCGGCTGTTGACCGAGCGCAGTTCCCAGCTCAGGGTGCCCTGGACGCCGGCTTTCTCGACGCGGGCGAAGGCGGTCATGCTGTGCACCATGGAGGTACCTCGCAAGGCAGATCGGCACAGAACCGAGGTTCCAGTCCGATATCAATGAATTAAAGCCGACTGGCAGCAAAGGCGCAGGATTGTAGCGCAGTGGCGCGGATGCGCCCAAACATGCGGTGTGACAAAACGCGGCAGGCCTGCATCGACGCGCGGTACAGAGCCCTCGGTCGTCGGCGGAATTTTTTAGAAGTGCCCAGTGGCGGCCGGCGGCTCTATAATGCTCCGCAGTTTTCCGTCCCCAGTACAGGTACTCCCTATGATACGTCCAAGTGGTCGCGCTGCCGATCAGCTCCGCTCGATCCGCATCACCCGCAACTACACCAAACACGCCGAGGGTTCTGTGCTGGTCGAGTTCGGCGATACCAAGGTCATCTGCACTGTCAGCGTTGAACCGGGCGTACCGCGTTTCCTGAAAGGCCAGGGTCAGGGTTGGCTGACCGCCGAGTACGGCATGCTGCCGCGCGCTACCGGCGAGCGTAACCAGCGTGAAGCCAGCCGTGGCAAACAAGGCGGCCGCACCCTGGAAATCCAGCGTCTGATCGGTCGCTCCCTGCGCGCTGCGCTGGATATGTCCAAGCTCGGTGACGTCACCCTGTACGTCGACTGCGACGTGATCCAGGCTGACGGTGGCACCCGCACCGCGTCGATCACCGGCTCCATGGTTGCACTGATCGATGCCTTGAAAGTCATCAAGAAGCGTGGCGGCCTGAAGGGCGGTGACCCGGTCAAGCAGATGATCGCTGCTGTTTCCGTGGGCATGTACAAGGGTGAGCCTGTGCTCGACCTCGACTACCTGGAAGACTCGGCCGCCGAGACTGACCTGAACGTGGTGATGACCAGCGCTGGCGGCTTCATCGAAGTCCAGGGCACTGCCGAAGGCGCGCCGTTCCAGCCTGAAGAGCTGAACGCGATGCTCGAGCTGGCCAAGAAAGGCATGAACGAGATCTTCGAACTGCAAAAGGCCGCACTGGCTGACTGACCGGACTGCTCCAGACAAGGAGGACACCATGAGTGACGAGCAACTGCCGCTGCCCACGCCGAGCCAGGAGGTGCGCCAGTGGGCCATGTTTTGCCACTTGTCCGCCTTGCTGGGGATCTGGATTCCGTTCGGCACGATCATCGGCCCGCTGATTCTCTGGCAGATGAAGCGCGAGATGGACCCGTTCATCGATGCCCAGGGCAAGGAAGCGCTGAACTTTCAGTTAACCGTGGCGATCGCCTCGGCTATCTGTTTCCTGCTGATGGTGGTGATAATCGGGTTCTTCCTGTTTGGCCTGGTCGCGATCGGTGCGCTGGTGCTGACGATCATTGCCGGGGTGAAGGCCAATGAAGGGCAGCCATATCGGTATCCGTTCACCTGGCGGTTGATCAAATAACGATCAATGCGCTCCCCCTGTAGGAGCGAGCTTGCTCGCGATGTTGTATCAGGCGCATTGTTGCCCACTGACACACCATCGCGAGCAAGCTCGCTCCCACAGAAAAGCAAAAACGAGTGCCCACAAAAAAGCCGACCCTGAAGTCGGCTTTTTTGTGTCTGCGAAACGACGCTTAAATGGTCAGCGTCCAGTCGTAGTCCACGATCAGTGGCGCGTGTTGCGAGAACCGCGGCTGGCGTGGCAGGCGTGCGCTGCGTACAAAGCGGCGAAGGCCAGGGGTCAGCAACTGATAGTCGAAGCGCCAACCGAGGTTGAGCATCTCCGCCTGTTCGTTGTCCGGCCACCAGCTGTACTGGTCGCCTTCACGGCTGACTTCACGCAGGGCGTCGACATAGCCCATGTTGCCGACAATCTCGTCCATCCAGGCACGTTCAGGTGCCAGGAAGCCCGGAGATTGCTGGCTGTCGCGCCAGTTCTTGATATCCAGCTTCTGTTGCGCCACGTACAGCGAGCCACAATAAATGTACTCGCGGCGTTTGCGTCGCTGTTTATCCAGATAACGGGCGAAGTCGTCCATTAGCTTGAACTTCTGGTTCAAGTCTTCATCGCCGTTCTGCCCTGAAGGGAGCAGCAAGGTCGCGATGCTGACCTTGTCGAAATCGGCTTGCAGGTAGCGCCCGTAGCGGTCGGCCGTCTCGAAACCGAGACCGCTGATGACAGCCTTCGGTTGCAGCCGCGAATACAAAGCCACGCCACCTTGGGCGGGAACTTCGGCATCGCAGGCATAAAGGAAGTATCCATCCAGTTGGAAGGCTGGATCGTCCAGTTCAAAGGCGGAGGCGCGGGTGTCCTGCAGGCAGATGACGTCGGCATTCTGTGCCTGCAGCCAACTGAGCAAACCACGCTCGACTGCAGCCTGAATACCATTGACGTTCACACTGATGATCCGCATAAATGGCCCCAAAAATCGCGTGCGTGTATGATACACGGCGTCAAGCTAATTAGCTAAATCCGTGGTATTTGGGGTTTTTCATGCAAGCGTATCAGCGCGATTTCATCCGTTTTGCCATCGATCGCGGCGTTTTGCGCTTCGGTGAGTTCACCCTGAAGTCCGGGCGCACCAGTCCATACTTCTTCAATGCAGGCCTGTTCAACTCGGGTTCGGCCCTGGCGCAGCTTGGACGCTTCTACGCCGCTGCCATTGCCGAGAGTGGCATTGCCTTCGACGTGCTGTTTGGCCCGGCCTACAAGGGCATCCCGTTGGCGGCGACCACCGCCGTGGCCCTGGCCGAGCATCACAACCGTGACCTGCCATGGTGCTTCAACCGCAAGGAAGCCAAGGCCCACGGCGAAGGCGGCAGCCTGGTTGGCGCACCCCTGACCGGCGACGTTCTGATCATCGACGATGTGATCACCGCTGGCACCGCGATCCGTGAAGTGATGCAGATCATCGCCTCCCAGGACGGCGCCAAGGCTGCCGGCGTGCTGATCGCCCTTAACCGTCAGGAGCGTGGCAATGGTGAGTTGTCGGCGATCCAGGAAGTCGAGCGTGACTTCGGCATCCCGGTCATCAGCATCGTTTCGCTGAACCAGGTGCTGGAATTCCTGGCGGACGATCCGCAGCTCAAGCAGCATCTGCCGGCCGTGGAAGCCTACCGCGCGCAGTTCGGCGTCTGACGTAATCCGCTTTTGTGGGAGCGGGCTTGCTCGCGAAGGCGGTAGATCATTCAACATTGATGTTGACTGACATAACGCCTTCGCGAGCAAGCCCGCTCCCACAGGTTTGTCGCTAAATGAGAAAGACCCCGCTCAGCCAGGCCGAGCGGGGTCTTTTTGTTTGCGTTATCGCTTAAGGACGTTTGCGATTGCTGATCAGGGTGCCCACGCCGGTATCGGTGAAGATTTCCAGCAGGATTGCATTCGGCACGCGACCGTCGATGATCAGCGAGCTGCCCACACCGCCCTGGACCGCTTCCAGTGCGCAACGGATCTTCGGCAGCATGCCGCCGTAGATGGTGCCGTCGGCGATCAGGTCGTCGACTTGCTGGGTTGTCAGGCCGGTCAGGACCGTGCCCGACTTGTCCATCAGGCCGGCGATGTTGGTCAGCAGCATCAGCTTCTCGGCTTTCAGTGCTTCGGCGACTTTACCGGCCACCAGGTCCGCGTTGATGTTGTACGACTCGCCGTTGGCACCGACGCCGATGGGCGCGATCACCGGGATGAAATCACCCTTGACCAACAGGTTCAGCAGGTCGGTATTGATGCCGACCACTTCGCCAACGTGGCCGATGTCGATGATTTCCGGGGTGGTCATTTCCGGGGTCTGGCGGGTAACGGTGAGCTTCTTCGCGCGAATCAGCTCGGCATCTTTACCGGTCAGGCCGATAGCGCTGCCGCCGTGACGGTTGATCAGGTTGACGATGTCCTTGTTGACCTGGCCGCCAAGGACCATTTCCACCACGTCCATGGTCGCCGCGTCGGTGACGCGCATGCCGTCGACGAAATGGCTTTCGATCGACAGGCGCTTGAGCAGGTCACCGATTTGCGGGCCGCCACCGTGAACCACCACCGGGTTGATGCCCACGGCCTTCATCAGCACGATGTCGCGGGCGAAGCCGGTTTTCAGCTCCTCGCTTTCCATCGCGTTGCCGCCGTATTTGATCACCAGTGTCTTGCCGACATAACGGCGGATGTAAGGCAACGCTTCGGACAGGACCTTGGCGGTGTTGGCGGCGGCTTCGCGTTCGAGGGTCATTCAGGGCTCCGGGTGAATCAGAACGGTAGTTGGAGATCAGGTGCAACACGCTTCAACTGGACTTTGAATACGTCCTTGATGCGCTGCAATTCAGCCTCGTCATCGGCCTCGAAACGCAGCACCAGCACCGGTGTGGTGTTGGAGGCGCGTACCAGGCCCCAGCCTTTGGCATAGTCGACTCGCACGCCGTCAATGGTGGTCAGGTCGGCGCCTTCGCCCCACTGCGCATCGTGCAATGCAGCAATGATGCTGAATTTGCTCTCTTCGGTCACATGGATATTGATTTCCGGCGTAGAAATATCGTTCGGGAAGGTCGCGAACAACTCTTCGGCCGATGATTTTTCCTTGCTGAGGATCTCCAGCAACCGCGCGGCGCTGTAGATGCCGTCGTCGAAACCGAACCAGCGCTCCTTGAAGAAGATGTGCCCGCTCATTTCGCCAGCCAACAGGGCGCCGGATTGTTTCATTTTCTTTTTGATCAACGAGTGACCGGTCTTCCACATTAGCGACCGGCCACCGTATTCCTTGATCAGCGGAATCAGGCGACGGGTGCATTTGACGTCGAAGATGATTTCGGCGCCCGGGTTGCGCGCCACGACGTCGCGGGCGAACAGCATCAGCAGACGGTCCGGGTAGACGATGCTGCCGGTGTTGGTCACCACGCCGACGCGGTCGCCATCGCCGTCGAAAGCCAGGCCGATGTCAGCGTTGGTTTCCTTGACCTTGGCGATCAGGTCCACGAGGTTTTCAGGCTTGCCCGGGTCCGGGTGGTGATTCGGGAAGTTGCCGTCCACTTCGCAGAACAGCGGGATGACTTCGCAGTTCAGCGCTTCGATCAGTTGCGGGGCGATCACGCCGGCCGCACCGTTGCCGCAGTCAACGACCACTTTCAGGCGACGGGCCAACTTGATGTCCTGGACGATTTCGGTGGTGTAGCGGTCGAGGATCTCGACTTGGGTGATGCTGCCCTGGCCGCTGCCAAGGTTATTGGTTTTGAGGCGGTCGTGCAGGGCCTGGATCTGTTCGTTGGCCAGGGTGTCGCCGGCAATGACGATCTTGAAGCCGTTGTAGTTCGACGGGTTGTGGCTGCCGGTGAGCATCACGCCGGATTTGCCGGCCAGTACGTTGGCGGCGTAGTAGAGCGCCGGAGTCGGGACCAGGCCGACATCACTGACATGGCAGCCGCTGTCGGCGATGCCTTTGATCAGTTGCGCGACCAGTTCTGGGCCGGACAGACGGCCATCGCGACCGACGGACACGTTTGGCTCGCCTTGGGCCAGGCTTTGGGAGCCGACTGCGCGGCCGATCCAGTAAGCGGTTTCGGCGTTCAGGAATTCCGGGACTGTGCCGCGGATGTCGTAGGCGCGGAAGATGCTGTCAGGGAACTTGGGTGCGACTTTGGCCGGGGTATTCATCTGTGGAAATGCTCCATCTCGAAAGTGGCTGGACAGGCCGCCGATTCTTTCGGCAGCAGGTTCAAACTGAAGGGTATGACGGCGTTTTCCGCAGAGAGTTCGTGCTGTGAAAGGGCCATGATGCCCGTGACGGCAAGGGTTTGGCCGGGCAATGCCTTGATTTTCGGAGCTAAACCTTGCAGATGACAATTTGAATTTTGTAGCGAGGGAGTCAGATCCCCCGCCACAAGAACAGCGTTACCGCATCAGCGGGTACCGGTATGGCCGAAACCGCCAGTGCCGCGCTCGGTTTCAACAAACTCTTCAACCATCTCGAAGTGAGCCTGCACCACCGGCACCAGCACCAGTTGCGCCAGGCGCTCGCCAACCGGCATGGTGAATTCGGTCTGGCCACGGTTCCAGCAGGAAACCATCAATGGGCCTTGGTAGTCGGAGTCGATCAGCCCCACCAGGTTGCCCAGCACGATGCCATGCTTATGGCCCATCCCTGAGCGCGGCAGAATCAGCGCCGCCAGGTTCGGGTCGCCGATATAGACCGACAGACCGGTGGGGATCAGCACGGTTTCACCCGGCTTGATCACGGTGTCCTGTTCCAGCATGGCGCGCAGGTCGAGGCCGGCGGAGCCCGGTGTGGCGTATTGCGGCAGCGGGAATTGGGTACCGATGCGGGGGTCGAGGATCTTGGCTTGCAAAGCGTGCATGTAAATTAAACCTGGTTCAGACGTTCGGCGATAAAGGTGATCAGCTGGCGAGCAATCTTGCTCTTGCTGGTCTGGGCGAAGAGTGTGGCGTGAAGCTCGCGATCAATGACGCTGCAAGCGTTTTCTTCGCTGTTGAAGCCAATGCTCGGGTTGGCGACGTCGTTGGCGACGATCAGATCGAGGTTTTTGTCTTTCAACTTGCGTGCAGCGTAATCGAGCAGGTGTTCGGTCTCGGCGGCGAAACCGACACTGAACGGGCGGTCGGGGCGGGTGGCGATGGTGGCCAGGATGTCCGGGTTACGCACCATCTGTAGCAACAAGCCGTCGCCGTTCGTAGGATCTTTCTTGAGTTTCTGCGGGGCGACGACTTCCGGACGGTAATCCGCGACCGCTGCCGAGGCGATGAACAGGTCGCAAGGGATCGCCGCTTCACACGCAGCGAGCATGTCGCGGGCGCTGACCACGTCGATACGGGTGACTCGATCCGGAGTCGGCAGGTGCACGGGGCCGGTGATCAGGGTCACACGGGCACCGGCCTCCACAGCGGCTTCGGCCAAGGCGAAGCCCATTTTTCCTGAGCTGTGGTTGGTGATGTAGCGCACCGGGTCGATGTTTTCCTGGGTCGGGCCGGCGGTGATCAGCACGTGTTTGCCGGTCAGTGCCTGACGCTGGAAGCAGTCGGCGGCGCACTGGGCCAGTTCAAGGGCTTCGAGCATGCGCCCCAGGCCGACGTCGCCGCAGGCCTGGCTGCCGGAGGCCGGGCCGAAGACCTTGATGTCGCGGCTTTCGAGGGTTTGCAGGTTGGCCTGGGTCGCCGGATCGCGCCACATCGCCTGGTTCATTGCCGGTGCAACGGCGACCACTGCGTCGGTGGCCAGCACCAGCGTGGTCAGCAAATCATCGGCAATGCCTTGGGCCAGGCGGGCGATCAGGTCCGCCGTGGCGGGGGCGATCAGCACCAGGTCGGCCCATTTGGCCAGTTCGATGTGGCCCATGGCCGCCTCGGCCGCCGGGTCCAGCAGGTCCAGGTGGACCGGGTGCCCGGACAGGGCCTGCATGGTCAGCGGGGTGATGAACTCTGCGCCGCCACGGGTCATGACCACGCGTACTTCGGCGCCCTGGTCGATCAGGCGGCGAACCAGGTCGGCGCTCTTGTAGGCAGCGATACCGCCGCCGACGCCCAGAACAATGCGTTTCCGATACAGCCGCTGCATAGGCCTGCCTTTCAATTCGTTGGTGACATACGTGGCGAAACCCCCTCCCCAGGGTGAATTCGCCCGCAAAAAAGATGGGCTACGATATCACAGCGACCGCTACGGAACAGCGGTGCCCACAGACAGGGAGGTGCTATGAGTATTCGCGATTGGCCGGCGACGGAACGGCCGCGGGAGAGGTTGCTTGAACAGGGCGCGGGAAGCCTTTCAGACGCCGAACTGCTGGCGATCTTTTTACGTACGGGCGTGGTGGGTAAAAGTGCAGTAGATCTGGCGCGACACCTGTTGAATCAGTTTGGCAGCCTGCGTTTGCTGCTTGAGGCCGATCAGGAAACGTTCAGCAAGCAGCTGGGGCTTGGGCCGGCGAAATTTGCACAGTTACAGGCTGCGCAAGAAATGAGCAGGCGCCATCTGGCCGAGCGAGCGCGCCAAAAATCGGCACTGGAGAATCCGCACGCGGTCCGTGAGTACCTGAAATCGATGCTGCGCCACGAGCCGCACGAGGTGTTTGGGTGTCTGTTTCTCGATTCCAGGCATCAGGTACTGGCGTTCGAGACGCTGTTCCGCGGCTCCATCGACAACACCAGCGTTCATCCGCGAGAGGTGGTCAAGCGCGCCCTGGCCAACAATGCAGCGGCATTGATCCTCTGCCACAACCATCCTTCGGGCAACTCCGACCCCAGTCAGTCCGACCGGGTGCTGACCAAGCGCCTGCAAAAGGCGCTGGAGTTGATTGACGTGCGGGTGCTTGACCATTTCATCATCGGCGACGGCGATCCGTTGTCGATGGCTGAGTATGGGTGGATGTAGGGACTGTGCAAGCGAAACCCATGTGGGAGCGGGCTTGCTCGCGAAAGCGGTGTATCAGTCAGCAATGATGGCGACTGACACTCCCTCTTCGCGAGCAAGCCCGCTCCCACAGGGTTTTGTAGTGGGGCGGATTATTTGAGGTTGACCTTCGAGTAATCCTGCCGGCCGAACGGGCTGACCGAGTACCCCTCGACATCCTTGCGCGTCAGCGCGAAGGCCGTCGGGTGAGCCAGTGGTAGCCACAGCGCCTGCTGCTGGATCTGCGCCTGGGCCTGTTCGTAGAGTTTGCTGCGCACACCTTGCTCGCCGGTGGTCTTGCCGGCGCTGATCAGCTTGTCCAGGTCCTGATTGCAGTAGCGGGCGAAGTTGGTACCGGACTTGACCGCGGCGCAGGAAAACTGCGGCGTGAGGAAGTTGTCCGGGTCACCGTTGTCACCGGCCCAGCCCATGAACAGCAAGTCATGTTCACCGGCCTTGGCGCGGCGGATCAGTTCGCCCCATTCGATCACGCGGATTTCAGCCTGAATGCCGATTTCCGCGAGGTCAGACTGAAGCAGTTGAGCGCCAAGGCTTGGGTTGGGGTTAAGCAGGCTGCCGGAAGGGCGGGTCCAGATGGTGGTCTGGAAGCCGTCCTTGAGTCCGGCCTTGGCCATCAAGGCTTTGGCCTTCGCGATGTCGTGAGGGTAACCCGGCAGGCTTTTCGCGTAGCTCCAGGTGTTGGGTGGATACGGACCGTTGGCCGCCTCGGCAGTGTCTTCGAACACGGCTTTGACATAGTTGGCCTTGTCGAAGGCAAGGTTGATGGCCTGGCGGACTTCAGGCTTGTCCAATGGCGGATGCTGGCTGTTGATGCCGACGAATGCGGTCATGAACGCATCAGTCTTTTCGATTTTCAGCGTCGGCTCTTTCAGCGCTTCCTGTACGTCAAGAGGCTTGGGCGACAGGGCGATCTGGCATTCGTTACGGCGCAATTTCTGCAAACGCACGTTGGCGTCCGGGGTGATGGCGAAGATCAGCGGATCTACAGAGGGTTTGCCACCGAAGTATTCGGGGTTGGCTTTGTAGCGAACCGAGGCGTCCTTCTGGAAGCGGGTGAAAACGAACGGCCCTGTGCCGATCGGCTGGCTGTTGAGCTTCTCGGGTGTGCCGGCCTTCATCAGTTTGTCGGCGTATTCGGCCGAATAGATCGAGGCGAAGCCCATGCTCAAGGTTGCCAGGAAAGTCGAATCCGGGTGGTCGAGGGTGAAGCGTACGGTCTGCGGATCGAGGGCGTCGATCTTCTTGATCAGTGCAGGCAACTGCATCGATTGAGCATGGGGGAAGCCGCTCTGGGCGACTTTGTGCCACGCATTGGCCGGGTCGAGCATGCGGTCGAAGCTGAAAATCACGTCTTCGGCGCTCAGGTCGCGCGTCGGGGTGAAATACTCGGTGCGATGGAATTTCACCTGCGGGTGCAACTTGAAGACGTACGTCAGGCCGTCGGGGCTGACTTCCCAGCTGTCGGCGAGGCTGGCGACCACTTTGCCACTGGCCGTGTCAAAGTCCACCAGGCGATTCATCAACACATCGGCCGAGGCGTTGGTGGTGGTCAGCGAGTTGTACTGCACCACGTCGAAGCCTTCAGGGCTGGCCTCGGTGCAGACGCTCAGGGCGGCGGCAAAGGCCTGTGGGCTCAGCAGAAGCGGGGCGAGCAACAGCGGTAGGGCAGCGAGGCGCATGGTCGGCTTCCTTTACAGATCGAAGGCCCATCTGCAAGTGCAGTCTGGAAAAGGCTTACCCTAGTGGGCTCTTTTGCAAATGACTATCCCCTTTTTCATTTTGAGGGGACTATAGCGCCTCAATTTTCTGTGAGGCGGGCGAGCAAAATCCTTATTTGGCCGGTTGGCCGATTCTCTGCGACGAGTGGTCGCCATCGACGATAGCCTTTGTCCAAGGCGCTCGGAGCCCGGAAAACGGGGTTTTTGTGAATTCAACGCACACTGAATGTTGTTGCTCTTCAGTCTTTCTGGTATAAAGCAGCGCTCTTTTCTAGGGGCCCGGTTCCTTCACTGTAGGTGTAGCCGGTAAGACCTCTAAAGAAACGCGGCGCCTGGCGCCAAATGACTGAGAGATTAAGCGGCCAACCCATGCCGGGTTGGGCATGTGGTTTTAGAGGGCTGAGGCATGTCTAGAGTATGTCAAGTTACCGGTAAGGGTCCGGTGACTGGGAATAACATTTCCCACGCAAACAACAAAACCCGTCGTCGTTTCCTGCCGAACCTGCAGCATCACCGCTTCTGGGTTGAAGAAGAGAAACGTTTTGTGCGTCTGCGCGTATCTGCCAAAGGCATGCGTATCATCGACAAGCGTGGCATCACTGTCGTGCTGGCCGAACTTCGCCGCGATGGCAAGGTTTAAGGGAGCTAATCATGCGTGAATTGATTCGTTTGATTTCGAGCGCCGGTACTGGTCACTTCTACACTACCGACAAGAACAAGCGTACTACCCCGGACAAAATCGAGATCAAGAAATATGATCCGGTTGTTCGCAAGCACGTGATCTACAAGGAAGGCAAAATCAAGTAATTGATTTTTCCCTCTTACGAAAAAGGCCCGTATCGCGAGATACGGGCCTTTTTTGTTGTCTGTGGGTTATGCAGTGCCTGTCAGGGTCCCTTCGCGAGCAAGCCCGCTCCCACACTTGGTTGGCGCCGGACACAAATGTGGTGTTCACCGAAGCTCGAATGTGGGAGCGGGCTTGCTCGCGAAGGGGCCAGCCCTGACAACGCAGTCTTCAAGCCTTCTGTTCAAACGCCACGTAGATCTTGCGGCACGCCTCCAGCACTTCCCAGGTGCCACGAAAGCCTGCCGGAATCACGAAGCGGTCGCCCGCGCGCAGGGTCTTGGCATTGCCGTCGAGGTCACGCAGCACGGAAACACCCTGCACGATTTCGCAGTATTCGTGTTCAGTGAAGTTCACCGTCCACTGGCCGACAGCCCCTTCCCACACCCCGGCGTTCAGCTGGCCGCAAGGGCTATTGTAGTGGTTGTAGACCGCTTGCTCAGGGTCGCCCTTGAGCACTTTGGCCGGATCCGGGCGGTAGCGTTCGGCGGTGGTGGTGGCCAGGCTGAAGTCGACGACGTTCTGGATGTTCATTGTTGTTATCCCCCGTGATTACGGCGCGAGTGGTTGATTTGCCAAGAGTCTATGTTTATTAAAATGAACATCGCAAGGCCGTTTGCCGGCGTTATGTCAAATATATTGAAACTTCATGTGCGGCTGGTTTAGGGTGGTGGATGCCTTGGGCCAAAAAGCAGGCTGGCCAGGCAGAATTCCTGACAGCGCCCGCGAAGACCGCGGGTGTCGTATCAATAAGAGGAGGACACTCGCATGACCACCCTGACCCGTGCCGACTGGGAACAACGTGCCCGCGACCTGAAAATCGAAGGCCGCGCCTATATCAATGGCGAATACACTGACGCAGTTTCCGGCGAGACTTTCGAGTGCATCAGCCCGGTCGATGGCCGTCTGCTGGGCAAGATTGCCAGCTGTGACGCCGCCGATGCCCAGCGCGCCGTGGAGAACGCCCGCGCCACCTTCAATTCCGGTGTTTGGTCGCGCCTGGCGCCGACCAAGCGCAAGTCCACCATGATCCGTTTCGCCGGCCTGCTGAAACAGCACGCCGAAGAGCTGGCCCTGCTTGAAACCCTGGACATGGGCAAGCCGATCAGCGATTCCCTGTACATCGACGTTCCCGGCGCGGCGCAAGCCCTGAGCTGGAGCGGCGAAGCCATCGACAAGATTTACGACGAAGTAGCGGCCACGCCGCATGACCAGTTGGGTCTTGTGACTCGTGAACCGGTGGGTGTTGTTGGCGCTATCGTGCCGTGGAACTTCCCGCTGATGATGGCGTGCTGGAAACTCGGTCCTGCGCTGTCCACCGGTAACTCGGTGATCCTCAAACCGTCCGAAAAATCCCCGCTGACCGCCATTCGCATCGCTGAACTGGCTGTCGAAGCTGGCATCCCGAAAGGCGTGCTGAACGTGCTGCCGGGTTACGGTCACACCGTCGGCAAGGCCCTGGCCCTGCACAACGATGTCGACACCCTGGTGTTCACCGGTTCGACCAAAATCGCCAAGCAGCTGTTGATCTACTCCGGCGAGTCGAACATGAAGCGCGTCTGGCTCGAAGCCGGCGGCAAGAGCCCGAACATCGTGTTCGCCGATGCGCCGAACCTGCAAGACGCTGCCGAAGCGGCTGCGGGTGCCATCGCCTTCAACCAGGGCGAAGTCTGCACTGCTGGCTCGCGCCTGCTGGTGGAGCGTTCGATCAAGGACAAATTCCTGCCGCTGGTGATCGAGGCGCTGAAAACCTGGAAACCGGGCAACCCGCTGGACCCGGCGACCAATGTTGGCGCTCTGGTCGATACCCAACAGATGAATACCGTGCTGTCCTACATCGAGTCCGGTCATGCCGACGGCGCCAAGCTGGTGGCCGGTGGCAAGCGTACGCTCCAGGAAACTGGCGGTACTTACGTTGAGCCGACGATTTTCGACGGTGTGAGCAACGCGATGAAAATCGCCCAGGAAGAAATCTTCGGCCCGGTACTGTCGGTCATCGCATTCGACAGCGCCGAAGAAGCCATCGCGATCGCCAACGACACGCCGTACGGCCTGGCCGCCGCAGTCTGGACGGCCGACATCTCCAAGGCTCACCTCACCGCCCGCGCACTGCGTGCCGGTAGCGTGTGGGTCAACCAGTACGATGGCGGCGACATGACCGCACCGTTCGGTGGCTTCAAGCAGTCCGGCAACGGCCGCGACAAGTCGCTGCACGCGTTCGACAAGTACACCGAGCTGAAGGCGACCTGGATCAAGTTGTAAGCTCGTGAGGGAGGCAGCAGGCCTCCCGAACGACGCAGATCCCCTGTGGGAGCGGGCTTGCTCGCGAAGGCGGTGTATCAGCCAACATTGATGTTGGATGTGATGGCCTCTTCGCGAGCAAGCCCGCTCCCACATTTGTTTTGTGTGTCCTGAAGAAAAAATCAATCCACAGGAGCGTGGAACATGCGTTGGGCGACTTATTTCGCCGTGTTGGCGTCGGTCCTGAGTGTCGGCCTGGCCCTGGGTGTCAGCATGCCGTTGGTGTCGTTTCGTCTGGAGAGCTGGGGATACGGCTCGTTTGCCATTGGCGTGATGGCGGCGATGCCGGCCATCGGCGTCCTGCTGGGAGCGAAAATCTCCAGCCATCTGGCGGCGCGATTAGGCACGGCCAATCTGATGCGCCTGTGCCTGTGGGCCGGGGCGGTTTCGATCGGTTTGCTGGCCCTGTTGCCGAGCTATCCGGTCTGGTTGGTGCTGCGGCTGATGATCGGGGTGATCCTGACCCTCGTATTCATCATCGGTGAAAGCTGGATCAATCAACTGGTGGTTGAGCAATGGCGCGGGCGGCTGGTGGCGCTGTATGGCAGCAGCTACGCACTGAGTCAGCTGGCAGGGCCGGTGTTGCTGGGCTTCCTTGGCACCGAGCATGACTATGGCTTTTGGGTGGGCGTCGGTTTGCTGATGGCTGCGCCGTTCCTGTTGCTGGGCCGCGGTGGCGCGCCGAGCAGTGAAGCCAGCAGTGTGACCCTGCGTGATTTGCTTGAGTTCTGTCGTGGCCTGCCGGCGATTGCCTGGGCGGTGTCGCTGTTCGCCGCGTTCGAGGCGATGATTCTGACGCTGTTGCCGGTCTACTGCCTGCGCCAGGGTTTCACCACGGAGATCGCCCTGGCGATGGTCAGTACGGTGGTGGTCGGCGATGCGGTGCTGCAATTGCCGATTGGTGCGTTGGCCGATCGCTTGTCGCGACGGGCGTTGTTTACCAGCTGCGCAGTTGTCTTGCTGGTGTCGAGCCTGGCGATTCCGATGCTCATCGATACGCTGCTGATCTGGCCTTTGTGGGTGCTGTTCGGCGCCAGCGCTGGCGGGTTGTTCACCTTGTCGTTGATCCTGATCGGCGAGCGTTATCGCGACGATGCGCTGGTGCGGGCTAACGCGCATATCGCCCAGCTGTGGGGGATTGGTTGCCTGATCGGGCCGCTGCTGGCGGGTGCCGGCAGCCAGTGGATCAGCGGCCATGCATTGCCGTTGTTGATGGCGGTGGGGGCCTTGGGCGTGTTGATTGTGGTGTCGCGCCAAGGGGCGTTTGGCTCGGTTCAGCCAGCATAGCTTTGTAGCAGCTGGCGAAGCCTGCGTCCGGCTGCGCAGCAGTCGTAAAATCAGGCATCGCGGACTTTCAGTTAAACCGTACAAGCCGGGTTTGCGTCTGCTGCGCAGCCGGACGCAGGCTTCGCCAGCTGCTACAACATTTTCTCCAGGCCAACCGAATTGCTCATCCACGCATTGAAGCGCCGCCACCAACTCCCTGGCTCCTTGGTCAGGGTGTGCATTTTTCCGTCGTCTTCGGTGGTCCAGACGATCTGATCGTTTTCCAGCTCTACCTGATAACTCAGGGCCGGTGCCATGCCCTGTAGCGCCAGGTCGCGGACCCGTGCGGCCAATTCCGGACTGTCCACCAGCACGCCGACTTCGGTGTTCCACAGCACCGAGCGCGGGTCGAAATTGAACGAGCCGATAAAGGATTTCTGCTGGTCGAAGATCATCGCCTTGCTATGTAGACTGGAGTCAGAGCTGTGATAGGCGCTGCTGGAAAACAGATGCGGCCCGCTACCGCTGCCGCCTTCCTCTCCGGGCTGGCTACGCAATTCGTACAGCTTCACGCCGTGCTCCAGCAGCGCCCTGCGATAGGGCGCGTAACCACCGTGTACAGCGGGAACGTCCGTGGCGTTCAGTGAATTGGTCAGCAAGCTCACGGAAACGCCGGCATCGGCGCGCCCGGTCAGGTACACCAGTCCCGGCTGGCCGGGCACAAAGTAGGCCGAGATCATGATCAGCTCTTTGCTGACGTTATTGAGTTCAGGTGCCAGTTGCGTGGTCAGTAGCAATTGTGGATCGGGCTCGCCCTTGGCCAGTACCTTGCTCGGCGCATCCCACAATGCCTGGTTCCAGGCCCAGATCAGTTCGCGGCGCCAGATGTCCAGGCGTGGGTGGGTGGTGAAGGTCATCAGGTGTTTGTAGAGCCTGTGATTCTGTTTGCGCGTTTGCGCCAGGGACTCTGCCAGTCGGGTGCGGGTGTTTTCCAGGTCTTGGGGTGTGGGTTTGCTCGACAGGAATTCGTCGATCGGCTTGCTCAGGGCGCTGTTCCAGTATTGGTCGAAGCTGTGCCCGAGTTGCTCGGCGACCGGGCCGACACTGAGCATGTCGATGTCAGTGAAATTCATGTTGGGCTTGGCATCGAAATACTCGTCCCCCAGATTGCGCCCGCCGACGATGGCCATGCTGTTGTCCGCCAGCCACAGCTTGTTGTGCATGCGTCGATGTTGTTGCGAGAGGTTGAACAGTCGGCCCACGGTGCGGGTCACCCCGGTACTGCGGCCCAGATTCAGCGGGTTGAATACGCGGATCTGGATGTTCGGGTGTGCGGCGAGGGTCGCGATGACCCGGTCAAGGCCGTCGCTGGCGGTGTCGTCGAGCAGTACCCGAACCCGCACGCCCCGGTCGGCGGCCTTGAGCAACTCCTCGATCAACATGCGCGTGCTGATGCCGTCGTGCACGATGTAGTACTGCAAGTCGAGGCTGCTTTGGGCGTTACGGATCAGTTCGGCGCGGGCGATGAAGGCCTCGGTGCTGTCCGATAGCAGGCGAAAGCCCGATTGTCCCTTGTAGGGTGCGGCCTGTGCCTGGACCGAGCGGCCGAATGCGGAGTCTGAAGCCGGCAGCGCCTGGCTCGGTACACGCTGTACGTCGAGGCTGGCGCAGCCGCCCAGGAACGCGGCGAGTAGCACAAGAGCAAGCAGGGGCTTTCTGACTCTCACGTAGGATCGTTCCGTTTGGCGGCGCGGATAGGCATATGGATGCTGATTCCCGAAGAAAAGTCAGTCGCTGAGCTGATCGGTATCCGCCAGCAGTTTGATCGCTGTCGCACCCACCTTGCGCACCGCGTCTTCGATCTGCGGTGTTGGCTTGGCAGCGTAGTTCATGCGCAGGCAATTGCGGTACTTGCCGGAGGCGGAAAAAATGCTGCCCACGGCGATCTGTACGCCCTGGTCATGCAATGCACGATTCAGTTTCAGGGTGTCGAATCCTTCCGGCAGTTCGACCCACAGCATGAAGCTGCCTTGTGGGCGACTGGCGCGTGTGCCGACCGGGAAGTAGCGGCTCACCCAATCAATCATCACGTCGCGATTGCGCTGGTATTGCGTGCGCATCCGTCGCAAATGCGGTTCGAAATGGCCGCCCTTGAGAAATTCGGCGATGGCGATCTGCGGCTGTGGCGCGGTGGACCCGGTGCTGATGTATTTCATGTGCAGCACCCGTTCCAGATAGCGGCCGGGCGCGACCCAGCCGATGCGCAGGCCCGGCGCCAGGCTCTTGGAAAACGAGCTGCACAACAGGACGCGGCCGTCTTCGTCGAAGGATTTGATCGTGCGCGGACGCGGGTAGGTGTAGGCCAGTTCGCCATACACATCGTCCTCGATGATCGCCACGTCATAGCGCTGGGCAAGCGTCAGCAGCGCGCGTTTGCGCGACTCCGGCATGATGTAGCCCAATGGGTTGTTGCAGTTGGGGGTCAGCTGTATGACCTTGATCGGCCACTGTTCCAAGGCCAATTCCAAAGCTTCAAGACTGATGCCGGTTAGCGGGTCGGTGGGAATCTCCAGGGCTTTCATGCCCAGGCCCTTGAGGGTTTGCATGGCGCCGTGAAAGCTCGGCGAGTCCACCGCGACAATGTCGCCGGGTTCGCAGATCGCGCGAATGCTGGTGGACAGCGCTTCATGGCAACCGGTGGTGACCACCAGTTCGCTGGCGCTCAACTGGCAGCCGGAATCGAGCATCAGGCGAGCGATCTGTTCGCGCAGTTCGAGGTTGCCATGGATGTTGTCGTAATACAGGCCAGGCATGTCCTGCCGCCGACTGATACGCGCCAGGTCACGCAGCAGCGGTTTCATGGTCGGGCTAGTGATGTCCGGCATGCCGCGGCCCAGTTGCACCACGTCTTTGCGCGGCACGGCGCGTATCAACTCCAGCACTTGATCCCATTGGGAAATGTCCACCGGCCGTTGCGCCGGGCGGCCGACTGCCGGCAAATCCGGCAGCTCGCGACTGGCCGGGACGAAGTACCCGGACTTGGGCCGTGGCATGGCCAGCCCGCTGTCTTCCAGTACCCGATAGGCCTGTTGCACCGTACTCAGGCTGACACCGTGCTCGACGCTCAGCGCCCGTACCGAAGGCAGCCGGTCACCGGGGCGATAGAAGCCCTGTTCGATACGTGTGCCGAGCAATTCGGCGAGGTTGACGTAAAGGGTCATGGTGCAGCCTCGATAGGGATGATTCGGTTAACCAGTACAGATCGGGCAAAAAATATGGATTCAGTGGCGGAATCGGCAAAACTGTATGGAGTTAATACAGTTACTTTGAATCTGTAATGCTTTTGCGCGCCCACGCATCATGGAACCTCTGGCTACCCAAGTAAACAGGAGCATCCAAGATGAACGGTTTGAGCGATGTGCGGCTGACGTTACACAGTCAGGAACTGGCGACCGGGCAGAACAACGGCACGCGAGAGGCGGGCATGGGCCATGCGTCGTCCGGCCTGAGTCGCTGGGACCAGTTCTGGCGTCGCCTGCACACGCGCAAGGCCTTGCTGGTCCTGACGGCCGACCAGCTCAAGGATATCGGGCTGACACGGGAACAGGCGCGGGAGGAGGGGCTGAAGCCTTTCTGGCGGATCTGAGTTTTGCAGTGTTCTTCAGGGCCTCTTCGCGGGCAAGCCCGCTCCCACAGGGATTACTGGTGTTCACAAGATTTGTGTTCACCGCCGAAACCTGTGGGAGCGGGCTTGCCCGCGAAGGCGTCAGAGCTGACACCGACAATCCGTCAGACCAACTCTTGAAGCCGATGCCACAACATCCCCAACGCCAGCAACGGCGAGCGCAAATGCTTGCCGCCGGGGAAAGTGATATGCGGCACCTTGGCGAACAAATCAAAACCCCCACTGTGCTGCCCGCTGATGGCTTCGGCCAGCAGCTTGCCGGCCAGGTGTGTGGCATTCACGCCATGACCGGAATAGGCCTGGGCGTAATACACATTCGGCTGGTCCTTGAGCCGGCCGATCTGCGGCAGACGATTGGCGCCGATGCCGATCATGCCGCCCCATTGATAGTCGATCTTCACACCAGACAATTGCGGAAAAACTTCGAGCATTTTCGGGCGCATGTACGCGGCGATGTCTTTTGGGTCGCGGCCCGAGTAATGGCAGGCGCCGCCAAACAGCAAGCGCCGGTCCGCCGAGAGCCGGTAGTAGTCCAGCGCCACCCGCTGGTCACAGACCGCCATGTTCTGCGGCAGCAGGGCGCGGGCCTGTTCTTTGCTCAGTGGTTCGGTGGCGATGATGTAGCTGCCGGCGGGCAGGACTTTGCCGCTGAGTTCCGGGTTGAGGTTATTGAGGTAGGCATTGCAACCCAGCACCAGGGTCTTGGCACGCACCGAGCCCACGGCGGTATGGACCTTGACCTCGGGGCCATAGTCGATGCGGGTCACGGCCGAGTGCTCGAACAACTGGACCCCCAGTCGTTGTGCCGCTGCGGCTTCGCCCAAGGCCAGATTCAGTGGATGCAGGTGCCCCGAACCCATGTCGATCAGGCCGCCGACATAACGCGTGGAGCCGACCACGGTGTGCATCTCGTTGGCTTGCAGCAAGCGAGTCTCGTAGCGATATCCGAGGCTGCGCAGTTCTTCGGCATCCTCGGCGAAGCCTTCAAGGTCACGGGGCTTGTTGGCGAGGTCGCAGTAACCCCAGGTCAGGTCGCAGGGGATCTGGAAGCGCTCGACCCGTTGCCGGACGATTTCCACGGCTTCCAGGCCCATGAGTTTCATTTGCCGAACACCTTCGACACCGATGACGTTGGTGAACTGATCGAGGCCGTGGCCGACGCCGCGAATCAGTTGCCCGCCATTGCGTCCACTGGCGCCCCAGCCAATTTTATGGGCTTCGAGCAACACCACGCTGAGGCCGCGGTCGGCCAGCTCAAGCGCTGTGTTCAACCCCGAATACCCGCCGCCCACCACGCAGACATCGGCCAGCACTTCGCCCTTGAGCGCCGCAAGTTCGGGCTGCGGCAGGCTGCTGGCGGCGTAGTAGGAAGCGGTGTGGCTGACAGGCTGTTGAGCACGGGCATTCATGTGCGTGTTCCTGATGCTTGCGTTTGGAAAACCTGACGGAGCATAGGCCGGACCTTCCCGGGCGGGCAACATTGGTCGGCTGGTGCTGTCTGGGTCGGGGCTTTTGCGTCAGAATCGCGCTCTATTCCGCTTTGGGTCACCGCTGCAATGAGCTGCAACAGCCAGACAATTCGCACATTGCGACAACAGATTCCCTCGTTCGAGTGCGTGCCCGGCTGCCATGACTGCTGCGGGCCGGTGACCACCTCGCCCGAAGAAATGTCGCGCCTGCCGCGCAAGACCCGCGCCGAGCAGGATGCCGCCATGGAAGCACTCAACTGTGTGCATCTGGGGCCGAATGGTTGCACGGTGTATGACGAGCGGCCGCTGATCTGCCGGTTGTTCGGCACCACCAAGACCTTGCCGTGCCCCAATGGGCGCGGGCCGGTGGAATTGATTCATCCGCGGGTGGAGAAGCAGGTGTTCGAGTATATGGCCAGCACCCGGCAGGTGCTGGTCTAGATAGACCGAGTCGCTGCCTTCGCGAGCAAGCCCGCTCCCACATTGGATCTTCAGTGGCCACAGATTTGTGTACGGCTGCGATCAACTGTGGGAGCGGGCTTGCTCGCGAAAGCGGCTGAACAGACGCCGCCAATCTCAATCCGGAATCGGCAGGGTCAGGCTCTCCTTCACCTCTTCCATCACGATGTAACTCTTGGACTCGCGCACGTGGGGCAGCTTGAGCAGGATGTCGCCCAGCAACTTGCGGTACGAGGCCATCTCGGAAATCCGCGCCTTCACCAGGTAGTCGAAATCCCCAGACACCAGATGACACTCCAATACATGGGGCAATTTCAGCACCGCACGTCGGAACTCTTCGAAAGTATCGCCGGATTTGTAATCCAGGCTGATCTCGACGAACACCAGCAGACTACCCTTCAGGTGCTGCGGATTGAGCCGGGCGTTGTAGCCCATGATGATCCCTTCGCGCTCCAGACGCCGGACCCGCTCGGTACAGGGCGTGGTCGAGAGCCCGACCTTTTCCCCAAGCTCGGTAAAGGAAATCCGCCCGTCCGCTTGCAGGATCCGCAGGATGTTGCGGTCGATCTTGTCCAGCTCACGTTTGGTCTGAGTGTTGGTACGCATAGGGGATGCGCCTCCGTGAAAAGGGTTTTTGCCGAGAATTGTCGCCAAATATAGGCGCTTATATAGTGAAAAGCACTGGCAAATCTTTTTTACACTGCGCGCATCTAAAGCTCTGAATAACAAACGTCAGCGGTTAGCCGCGATGAGGGATATGAAAATGCGCGTCATGGTCTTGGGTAGCGGCGTCATCGGTACCACCAGTGCTTATTACTTGGCCCGTGCCGGGTTTGAAGTAGTGGTTGTCGACCGGCAGCCGGCCGCTGCCATGGAGACCAGTTTCGCCAACGCCGGGCAGGTTTCGCCGGGTTACGCCTCGCCGTGGGCCGCGCCGGGTGTGCCGCTCAAAGCCATCAAGTGGCTGTTGCAGCGCCACGCGCCATTGGCGATCAAGGCCACTGCCGACATCGACCAGTACCTGTGGATGGCACAGATGCTGCGCAACTGCACCGCCAGCCGTTACGCGGTGAACAAGGAACGCATGGTCCGTCTGTCCGAGTACAGCCGTGACTGTCTCGATGAACTGCGCCTGGAGACCGGCATCGCCTACGAAGGCCGCAGCCTTGGTACGACCCAACTGTTCCGCACCCAGGCTCAACTGGACGGCGCCGCGAAAGACATCGCCGTGCTGAAAGAGTCCGGCGTGCCGTTCGAGCTGCTCGACCGCGACGGTATTGCTCGCGTTGAACCGGCCCTGGCCAGCGTGACTGACATCCTCGCCGGTGCCCTGCGCCTGCCGAACGACCAGACTGGCGACTGCCAGATGTTCACCACCAAGCTTGCCGAGATGGCCGCGAACCTCGGTGTGCAATTCCGTTTCGGCCAGGACATTCAGCGCCTCGACTTCGCCGGTGACCGCATCAACGGCGTGTGGATCGACGGCAAGCTGGAAACCGCCGATCGCTACGTGTTGGCCCTCGGCAGCTATTCGCCGCAACTGCTCAAGCCGCTGGGGATCAAGGCGCCGGTGTACCCGCTCAAGGGCTACTCCCTGACCGTGCCGATCACCAACCCGGCGATGGCCCCGACATCGACCATTCTCGACGAGACCTACAAGGTCGCGATCACCCGTTTCGACAACCGCATCCGCGTTGGCGGTATGGCTGAAATCGCCGGTTTTGACCTGTCGCTGAACCCGCGCCGCCGGGAAACCCTGGAGATGATCGTCAACGATCTTTATCCTCAGGGCGGCAATCTGGCCGAGGCCGACTTCTGGACCGGCCTGCGTCCGACCACTCCGGACGGCACCCCGATTGTTGGCGCCACCCCGTTCAAGAACCTGTTCCTGAACACCGGTCACGGTACGCTCGGCTGGACCATGGCGTGCGGCTCCGGTCGCTTGCTGGCTGACCTGATGGCAAAGAAAAAGCCGCAGATCAGCGCCGAAGGCCTCGATATCTCCCGCTATGGCAGCAAAACCCAGGAGCCTGCAAAGCATGTCAGTCCAGCGCCAGCTCACCAATGAGCGCATGAGTCAGATCGTCACCCATAACGGTACGGTGTACCTGGCTGGGCAGGTCGGCGACGACATGAACGCCGGGATTGAACAGCAGACCCGCGAAACCCTGGCCAATATCGAGCGTTTGCTCGATCTGGCCGGCACCGACAAAAACAATCTGTTGTCGGTGACGATTTACCTGAAAGACATCGACGCGCATTTCGAAGGCATGAACGCGGTGTGGGACAAGTGGCTGCCAAAAGGCGTCGCCCCGGCCCGTGCCACCGTTGAATCGAAACTGTGCGAACCGCAAATCCTGGTCGAGCTGTCGGTAGTCGCCGCTCTGCCATAAGCTTTCAGACAGATCCCTCTCCCGGTGCTGCTGGCGGTTCACGCCACCAGCCAGCGCCGGTTTTTTTCCCGATAACCCGACCAGAAGTCTGCCGCCATGCGTCCTGCCCGTGCCCTGATCGACCTTCAAGCCCTGCGCAACAACTACCGAATCGCCCGTGAACTCACGGGGGCCAAGGCCCTCGCGGTGATCAAGGCCGATGCCTATGGCCATGGCGCGGTGCGTTGCGCCCAGGCGCTGGAAGCCGAGGCGGACGGGTTTGCCGTGGCTTGCATCGAAGAGGCATTGGAGCTGCGGGCGGCGGGCATTCGCGCGCCGATCCTGCTGCTGGAAGGTTTTTTCGAAGCCGATGAGCTGGCGCTGATCGTCGAGCATGACTTCTGGTGCGTGGTGCATTCGCTGTGGCAGCTCGAAGCCATCGAGAAAGCGGCGTTGAGCAAGCCGATCACCGTGTGGCTGAAGCTCGACTCGGGCATGCACCGTGTGGGGCTGCACCCGGCGGATTATCAGGCGGCCTATCAACGGCTGTTGGCCAGCGGCAAGGTCGCGAAAGTGGTGCTGATGAGCCACTTTGCGCGTGCCGATGAATTGCACGAGCAGGCCAGTGCCGATCAGGTGGCGATATTTGAAGCAGCGCGCAAGGGTTTGTCCGCCGAGGTCAGCCTGCGCAACTCACCGGCGGTACTCGGTTGGCCGCAGATTCCCAGCGACTGGGTGCGCCCGGGCATCATGCTTTATGGCGCCACACCCTTCGAAGAAGCCAACGAAGTGGCGTCGCGGTTGCAACCAGTCATGACCCTGGAGTCGAAAGTGATCAGCGTGCGCGAGTTGCCGGCTGGCGAACCCGTCGGTTACGGCGCCAAATTCATCACCCCGAAACCGATGCGCATTGGCGTCGTGGCCATGGGTTACGCCGACGGCTACCCGCGTCTGGCGCCGACCGGCACGCCAGTGCTGGTTGCCGGACAGCGCAGCCAGTTGATCGGCCGGGTATCGATGGACATGCTCTGTATCGACCTGACCGATGTGCCGCAGGCCGGCCTCGGTTCGACTGTCGAGTTGTGGGGCAAAAACATCCTCGCCAGTGATGTGGCCATGGCTGCCGGCACGATTCCTTATCAGATCTTCTGCAACCTGCGTCGAGTGCCACTGCTCTATTCCGGGGCTTAGTGAGCAGGGCTCCGGACCGGAAGTCGCCTCGCTGAGCAGGATTCAGGTCAAGGTGTTGTAAATACTGAACGCTGTCGCCATGATAACGCTCACTATTCCAACAATCTGAATCCTGGAGGCGCAAGCTTTGGACGTCGGTGAACGACTGCAATCCATCCGTAGGCTCAAAGGCCTTTCCCAGCGTGAGCTCGCCAAACGGGCGGGGGTCACCAACAGCACGATTTCGATGATCGAGAAGAACAGCGTCAGCCCCTCGATCAGTTCGCTGCGTAAAGTGCTGGGCGGAATTCCCATGTCCATGGTCGAGTTCTTTTCCGAAGAAATCCTGCAGGAAAAACCGACTCAGATCGTCTACAAAGCCAACGAGCTGATCGATATTTCCGATGGTGCCGTGACCATGAAACTGGTCGGTCGGGCGCACCCGAGCCGGGCGATCGCATTCCTCAATGAAATCTATCCGCCAGGCGCCGACACCGGTGACGAGATGCTCACCCATGAGGGCGAGGAAACCGGCATCCTGGTCGAAGGAAAACTGGAACTGGTGGTCGGTCTCGAAACTTTTGTCCTCGAAGCCGGCGATAGCTACTACTTTGAAAGTACCAAGCCACATCGTTTCCGTAATCCGTTCGATGTGCCGGCGCGACTAATCAGCGCAGCCACGCCGGCGAATTTCTAAGAAAAGAGGCGTCCTGCCAGCATCGCAGAGGCGCCCGGGCTGTTTTTCCGTCGCGACCTAAGACCCCTCCGACTTTGGGGTTGTTTCAGTGCGACGGGCTTACCGCTATACTTGCGCCCGCCTGCGAACCGTGGCCGTAGGCGTGACTAGCCACCATTGAGGGTGAACGCGTGAACCTAATTATGAAAATGCTGGCTGCACCAGCAACCGTATTGGCCCTATGGGCTGTCAGTGTCAGCACTCAGGCTGCGACCAACGACGATATTGCCAAACGCCTTGAGCCAGTCGGCCAGGTTTGTGTTCAGGGTAAAGAGTGCAAGGGCATGGAAGTGGCCGCTTCCGCCGGCGGCGGTGGTGCGAAAACCCCGGATGAAGTGATTGCAAAACATTGCAACGCTTGCCACGGCTCAGGCCTGTTGGGCGCGCCGAAAATCGGTGATGCCGCTGCTTGGGGCGAGCGTGCCAAGAAAGAAGGTGGTGTTGACGGCCTGCTCGCCAAGGCGATCTCCGGCATCAACTCGATGCCGCCAAAAGGCACCTGCGCCGATTGCTCCGATCCAGAGCTCAAAGGCGCCATCGAGAAGATGTCCGGCCTGAAATAAGCCCCGTTTTCAGCGAAAAGCCGCTTCCGAGCGGCTTTTTTGTGCCTGCGGTTTTGTCCTGAAGACAATGAAGAGCCCTTGTGGGAGCGGGCTTGCTCGCGAAAGCGGTGTGTCAGCCAACATTGATGGCGGCTGACACGGCCTCTTCGCGAGCAAGCCCGCTCCCACAAAGGATCTTCGGTGCTGGCATGATTTGGCGTCTGAGGCTGTTTTTTGCAGCCAAGACCCGGCAAGCTCGGTCCAACCCCAATTCATGGAATATGAGGGAGGATCCGATGGTGCAGTTGTGTTCTATCGAGCAGGCGGTCGATGACGTACTGGCGCGGTTGCCGGTCCACATTCATATGGGCTTGCCCCTGGGCCTGGGCAAACCCAATCACTTCGTCAACGCGCTGTATCGACGAATTGCACAGTTGCCCGAGCGGCGGCTGACCATCTACACCGCGTTGTGCCTGGGGCGCCCGCCCTTGGGCGATGGTTTGCAAAAGCGCTTCCTCGAACCCTTTATCGAACGGGTGTTCGGCGATTATCCCGAGCTGGAATTTCTCGCCGACCTACGCTGCGATAGTCTGCCGTGCAACATCCACATCCAGCAGTTCTTCATGCAGCCCGGCAGCCTGCTCAACAGTGCCACGGCGCAACAGGATTACGTCAGCAGCAATTACAGCCATGCGGCGCGGGACATCAATGCCGCCGGGTTGAACCTGGTGGCGCAACTGGTGGCCAGCCATGCCGAGCATCCCGACCGCTTGAGCCTGAGCTGCAACCCGGACATCACCCTCGACCTGTTGCCGATGATCGCCAGGCGTCGCGCCGCCGGAGAAACCATCCTGATGGTCGGCCAGGTGCACAACGATCTGCCCTACATGCCCGGCGATGCTGAACTCGGCATCGACACCTTTGACCTGTTGATCGATGAGAAGGACAACACCACGCTGTTCTCCACGCCGAACATGCCGGTGGGGTGTCAGGACCACTTCATCGGCCTGCACGCCAGCACCCTGGTGCGTGACGGCGGCACCTTGCAGATCGGCATCGGTTCCATGGGCGATGCGCTGACGGCGGCGCTGCTGGCGCGGCAAGCCGACAACGACGGATACAGGGCTTTACTGGCAGACGTAAACCTCAGCCACTGGACGCAACTGATCGAGCGCGAAGGCGGCATCGGCCCCTTCGCCAAAGGCCTGTATGGCTGCAGCGAAATGTTCGTCAACGGCTTGCTGGTGCTGGCGGATGCCGGGATCGTGCGGCGCAAGGTCTACCCGGACGTGACGACCCAACAGCAGGCGAATGCCGGCACCCTCGACGAGACTGCGCAATACGATGGCATTTCGGTGCACGGCGGTTTCTTCCTCGGTCCACGCAGCTTCTACGAACGCTTGCGCGAGTTGCCGCAAAACAACCGGCTTGCATTCAACATGACCCGCATCAGCTACATCAACGAGCTCTACGGCCAGGAAGAACTCAAGCGCTTGCAGCGCCTGGATGCGCGGTTCATCAACACCGCGTTCACCGTGACCTTGCTCGGTGCCGCGGTGGCGGATCAGCTTGAGGACGGGCGTGTGCTCAGCGGCGTAGGCGGGCAATACAACTTCGTGGTGCAGGGCCATGCGTTGCAAGGCGCGCGCTCGGTGTTGCTGTTGCGCAGTTGGCGCGAATCCGGCGGCGACGTCAGCTCGAACATTGTCTGGGAATACGGCCACTGCACGATCCCTCGGCACCTGCGCGATGTTGTGGTGACTGAGTACGGCATTGCCGATCTGCGCGGCAAGGCCGATGCGGCAGTGATCGAGGCGTTGCTCAATATCAGTGATTCACGCTTTCAGCAGGGGTTGATCGAGCAGGCGCAGAAGGTCGGCAAGTTGCCGAAGGACTTCCGTCTCGATTCGCGCTTTACCGATAACAGTCCGCAGCGTTTGCAGGCGATTGAGGCACGGCATCCACAGCTGTTTCCGGAGTATCCGCTGGGCTGTGATTTCACCGAGGTCGAGCGTGATCTGTTGCGGGCACTGAACTGGCTCAAGAGCAAGTTCAAGCTGAGCGAGGTGCTGGAGTTGGGCAAGGCAGCGCTGGATGCGCCGGAGGCAGCAGCGTTTCCGGAGCATCTGGAGCGCATGCAGCTGGCCAACCCGGAGGGGCTGAAGGAGGATTTGTATCAGCGGTTGCTGCTGGCCGGCCTGAAAGCCACCGCGCAATAACAGCCAACATAAATCAAATGTGGGAGCGGGCTTGCTCGCGAAGGCGGTGTATCAGTCAAAAATCAGTCGACTGACACACCGCCTTCGTGAGCAAGCCCGCTCCCACAGGGGATGTGCAGTGTGGCGGCTTTACTCGATAAAGGTCACGACACCATCGGCCAGCGACTTAACACGGGCCAACGACTCAACGCGATAACCCTGCGAATCCAATTCCGCACGCCCACCCTGGAACGACTTCTCGATCACGATGCCCAGGCCCGCCACGGTGGCGCCGGCCTGCTTGATGATCGAAATCAGTGCCTGGGACGCCTTACCGTTGGCCAGGAAGTCGTCGATGATCAGCACGCGGTCGCTGCTGGTCAGGTGGCGCGGGGAGATGGCCACGGTGCTTTCGGTCTGCTTGGTGAACGAGTACACGGTCGCCGACAGCAGGTTTTCGGTCAGGGTCAGGGACTGGTGCTTGCGGGCGAAAATCACCGGCACACCCAGGTTCAGACCGGTCATGATCGCCGGGGCGATGCCCGAGGCTTCAATGGTGACGATCTTGGTGATGCCCGAATCCTTGAACAGCGTGGCGAATTCGTCGCCGATCAGTTTCATCAGGGCCGGGTCGATCTGGTGGTTCAGAAAGGCGTCGACCTTCAGGACCTGGTCGGAAAGCACAATGCCTTGTTCGCGAATTTTCTGGTGCAGGGCTTCCATGAAGCTGTCCTCTTTTGGCGCCTGTGCGCCGAAGGTCATATAAAAGTGGTCAATTCTAGCGCTTTAACATCGCGCGTATATCCGCCAATGCGTTGTTGCCCCGCACGGCTTTGACTTCGGTCGGCGTGTCGTCATTGCCTTCCCACGCCAGATCGTCCGGTGGCAACTCATCGAGGAAGCGGCTTGGCGCGCAATCGATGATCTCGCCGTACTGCTTGCGCTTGGCCGCGAATGTGAAGGCCAGGGTCTGGCGCGCGCGGGTAATGCCCACGTAGGCCAGGCGACGTTCTTCTTCGATGGTGTCGGCTTCGATGCTGGAACGGTGCGGGAGGATTTCCTCCTCCATGCCCATGATGAACACGTAGGGGAATTCCAGTCCCTTGGACGCATGCAAGGTCATCATCTGCACGCCTTCGGCGCCGTCTTCCTCTTCCTGCTGACGCTCGAGCATGTCACGCAGGACGAGTTTGCCGATGGCGTCCTCGACGGTCATTTCGCCTTCTTCGTCTTTTTCCAGGGTGTTCTTCAGCGCCTCGATCAGGAACCAGACGTTACCCATGCGGTAGTCGGCGGCCTTGTCGCTGGAACTGTTGGTGCGCAGCCAGTTCTCGTAGTCGATGTCCATGACCATGCTGCGCAGTGCCGAGATCGGGTCTTCGCCGGCGCACTGCTCGCGCACACGGTCCATGAAACGCTTGAAGCGCGACAGGCGATCGGTGAAGCGACTGTCCAGATGCTCGCCCAGGCCGATCTCGTCGGTGGCGGCGTACATCGAGATCTTGCGCTCGGTGGCGTAGTTGCCCAGCTTCTCCAGCGTGGTCGAGCCGATCTCGCGGCGCGGCACGTTGATCACCCGCAGGAACGCGTTGTCGTCGTCCGGGTTCACGATCAGGCGGAAGTAGGCCATCAGGTCTTTCACTTCCTGGCGCCCGAAAAAGCTGTTGCCGCCGGACAGGCGATACGGCACCTGGTGATGCTGCAACTTCAGCTCAATCAGCTTGGCCTGGTAGTTGCCGCGATACAGGATCGCGAAATCGCTGTACGGTCGGTCGGTGCGCAGGTGCAGGCTGAGGATTTCCATGGCCACGCGCTCGGCCTCGGCGTCCTCGTTGCGGCAACGGATCACGCGGATCTCGTCGCCGTGGCCCATTTCACTCCACAACTGTTTTTCGAATTCGTGGGGGTTGTTCGAGATCAGCACGTTGGCGCAGCGCAGGATGCGACTGGTGGAGCGGTAGTTCTGCTCCAGCATCACTACTTTCAAGGATGGGTAGTCGTCCTTGAGCAGCATCAGGTTTTCCGGGCGAGCGCCGCGCCAGGCGTAGATCGACTGGTCGTCGTCGCCCACCACGGTGAACTGGTTGCGTTTGCCGATGAGCATTTTCACCAGCAGGTACTGGCTGGCGTTGGTGTCCTGGTATTCGTCCACCAGCAGGTAACGCACCTTGTTCTGCCACTTCTCCAGAATGTCGGCGTGCTCTTCGAACAGCTTCACCGGCAGCAGGATCAGGTCGTCGAAGTCCACCGCGTTGAACGCCTTGAGCGTGCGCTGGTAGTGGGTGTAAACGATGGCGGCGGTCTGTTCCTTGGGGTTGCGCGCGTTTTCCAGAGCCTGGGCCGGCAGGATCAGGTCGTTTTTCCAGGCGCCGATCATGTTCTTGATCTCGTCGACACCGTCGTCGCCCGAGTATTCCTTCTGCATGATGTCGGTCATCAGGGCCTTGACGTCGGTCTCGTCAAAAATCGAGAAGCCCGGTTTGTAGCCCAGCCGAACGTGCTCCTTGCGGATGATGTTCAGGCCCAGGTTGTGGAACGTGCAGACCGTCAGCCCGCGCCCTTCACCGGCACGCAACAGGGTGCCGACCCGTTCCTTCATTTCGCGGGCGGCCTTGTTGGTAAAGGTCATGGCGACGATGTACTGGGCGCGAATGCCGCAGTTCTGGATCAGGTGCGCGATTTTGCGCGTGATCACGCTGGTCTTGCCGGAGCCTGCACCGGCGAGCACCAAAAGAGGGCCGCCGACGTAGCTCACGGCTTCTTGCTGCCGGGGATTGAGTCGGGACATAGGTAAATTCAGGAGTCAGTCACAAAATGGGCCGGCATTTTAACAGGCTCAGCGAATTGTGCTGCTCTGTCCGACTTGTGACGTACCACGCTATCTGTAATTGCCGGTTTTGTTACTTTCACGCAGGATGCGCAACGAATTTGCGGCTAATGTTCGTAATTGCGGATACAAAGGGCTGGTTTTGCTCACTGATGTCATTGTCATTGGTCATCGGAACGGCATAATGCCCGTCGCCTACATCTTTGCAGAGTCTAGGGAGCTAGCTTGTCTACGCCTGTCGAACCCTTGCGTTTGCTGCTACTGGCCGAAGAGCCAGCGTGGGCAGCGTTGTTACGCGAGTGTCTGGCTCCTATGGGGAGCTCGGCCGTGCTCATCAGCGCGCCGAGTTGGGAGTCGGTCAGCAGCCTGTTCGATGACAACCGCAGCGCGGTGTTATTGACCATCCCGCAACTTCAACCGGCGCCGGGCCGTTGCAGCCTGCCGACGGTGTTGTTGCTCGACCATGAGCCGCTGACCCCGCCCGACGGCGTGAGTGACTGGCTGGTACGCGACCTGCTCGATCCCGGCATGTTGCGCCGTTGCCTGCGCCATGTGCGCGAACGTGGCGTTCTGGAAAACACCCTGCAACGCCTGGCCGAGCAAGATCCTCTGACCGGCATCGCCAACCGCCAGGGTTTCCAGACCCTGCTGACGGCGCGCCTGGCGGAAAACGACGGTCGTGGCCTGGCCCTCGGTCATCTCGACCTCGACAACTTCCGCTATGCCAACGACGCCCTTGGCCATCAGGCCGGTGACCGTCTGATCCTGCAAGTGGTGGCGCGGCTCAAGAATCAGCTTGAGGCCGGCGATCAGCTGGCGCGCCTGGGCAGTGATGAATTCGCTCTGCTGATCGACACCCGTCGTGCGCCCCAGCGTGCCGAGTGGATGGCCGAGCGCATCAGCGAAGCCCTGGCCGAGCCTTATTGGGTCGATGGTGAAAGCCTGCTGATCGGCTCCAGCCTGGGCATCGCCCACGCCCGGGCCCAGGCCGGTGCGGACCCGCTGATGTGGCATGCGCACATCGCCATGCAACAGGCCAAAAGCACCCAGGGCTGCACCTTTCACATTTTCAACGAACGCATCAACCGCAATGCCCGCAGCATCGCCGACCTGGAAACCGAGCTGCGCCGGGCGTTGCGCCGCGATGAGCTGGAATTGCACTACCAGCCGCGGCTGAACCTCGAAGACGGGCAAATCGTCGGCCTCGAAGCGTTGGTGCGCTGGCGGCATGCCGAGCGCGGCTTGTTGCCGCCGAGCGAGTTTGTGCCGCTGGCTGAGCAAAGCGGTCTGATCGTACCGTTGGGCTACTGGGTGATTTCCCGGGCCTTGCGCGACATGCAGGCGTTGCTTGAACTTGGCTTGCCGCCATTGCACATGGCGATCAACCTGTCGTTCCGACAGTTCCAGGACAGCCAGTTGCTGTCGACCCTCAGTCGCCTGATTGCCGAGCGCGGTGTCGAGGCGCAGTGGCTGGAGTTCGAACTGACCGAAACCGCAGTGATGCGCCGCAGCGATCTGGTCCAGCAGACCATGGACGCCCTCGGGCGCCTTGGTGTGCGCTTCTCCCTCGACGACTTCGGCACCGGGTTCTCGTCGTTCGTGCACCTCAACAGCCTGCCGATCACTTTGCTGAAGATCGACAAGAGCTTTGTCGGCGGCATGGAGCAGCGTGAGGAAAACCGCAAGCTGGTCCACGCGATGATCAACCTGGCGCACAACCTCAACCTCGAGGTGGTCGCAGAAGGCGTGGAAACGCCGGAGCAACTGGATCTGCTGCGCGGGTTCGAGTGCGATCAGGTGCAGGGGTATTTGATCAGCAAGCCATTGCCGCTGGCCGAGCTGGTGGAGTACCTGACGATCGGCTCCAGCCAGCAGCCGATGCTGGAAGTCGTGAACTGATCACGAGTAATTGGTTGCCACGGAATCCTGTAGGAGCGAGCTTGCTCGCGATGGTCGTCAACGATAACGCTGGTTGGCAGGTGCCCTGCGGCGTTCTCGGGTTTATCGCGAGCAGGCTCGCTCCTACAACGGATCTCAGTCAGGTTGAGCGATCTCGAAGCGCTGCTCTGACGTCGTGTCGCGCTTGATCATCCGCTTCATCTTCCACTCAAACCCCAACGTCAGGCTCACCGCCGCACACGCCAGCCCCAGCGCCAGGCCCCACCAGACACCCGTTGGCCCCCAGTCCAGGTGGAACGCCATCCACCACGCCGCCGGTGCGCCTATCAGCCAATAGCAACCCAGGCCGACGAGGAAAGTGGTCTTGGCATCCTTGAGCCCACGAATGCAGCCCATGGCAATGGTTTGCACGCCGTCGAACAGCTCGAACCAGGCCGCCACCGCCAACAGGCTCACGGCCAGGTTGATGACATCGCGAAACGCCGGGTCGTTGTGGTCGAGGAACAGGCCCACCAACTGGTTTGGCAATAGCCAGAAGACCATGGCGAAACACAGCATCGCCGCCGCCCCGAACGCGATGCCGACCCGCCCGGCCAGCCGCGCATCCAGCAATTGTCCGGCACCGTAGTGCTGGCCGATGCGCATGGTGATCGCATAAGAAATACCCGCCGGGACCATGAACGCCACCGAAACGATTTGCAGGGCGATCTGGTGTGCGCCAAGTTGAGTGCTGCCCATGGTGCCCATGCACAGCGCCGCGAAGGCAAACAGCCCGACTTCCACCGCATAGGTGCCGCCAATCGGCAGGCCCAGGCGCCATAGTTCCTTCAGGTACTGGCGGTTCAGCCGCGACAGGCCCAGGCGCAGCGGATAGGCCTCATAAGCCGGATGTCGACGAATGTGCCACGCCAGCGCAAGTGCCATCAGGTTGGCGACAATCGCCGTGACCAGCCCGATGCCCACCAGCCCCAATTTTGGCAGGCCGAACATCCCGGTAATCAGCACATAGTTGAGCAAGAAGTTGGCGACCGTACCGCCAAGGCTGATGACCATCACCGGCGTCGCACGGCCAATGGCGCTGGTGAACCCGCGCAGGGCCATGAAGCTCAGGTAGCCGGGCAGGGCGAACGGCAGGAAGATCAAAAACTGCCCAGCCATCTGGACATTGCTTTCGGTCTGGCCGAACAGCAGCAGCACCGGTTTGAGGTTCCACAGCAGCAAACCGGCGACCAGCGCCATCAGCCATGCCAGCCACAATCCGGCTTGGGTCAAGCGGGTCGCTCCGAGAATGTCGCCCGCACCTTGACGAATAGCCACCAATGTACCGACGGCAGCAATCACGCCGATGCAGAAAATCGACACGAACGAATAAGTCGCCGCGCCGAGCCCGCCACCGGCCAGTGCCTCGGGACTCAGGCGCGCCATCATCAGGGTGTCGGTGAGGACCATCAGCATGTGCGCCAACTGCGAGGCAATCAGCGGCCCCGCCAGCCGCAGGATGGCCCAGAGTTCAGTACGTGCTGGATGCTGCATGGTCATCACGCTCGATTATCAAAGGGAACAGGAAAACACCGATTCTCGGCGCTCTGCGAGATTTGCACAAAGGGATAAAAAGGATGGATAGCATGATTCAAACTCATGATAGGGAGTTTCTGCTAGGTTAGGCGAACCCCGCAGTAGGAGCTTTCCCAATGTCCCGTCGTCTTCCTCCCTTGTATGCACTGCGCGCATTCGAAGCGGCGGCGCGGCACAGTTCGTTTACTCGCGCGGCCGAAGAGCTGTCGATTACCCAAAGCGCGGTCAGCCGACATATTCGTACGCTCGAGGAGCATTTTGCCTGCCGCTTGTTTCACCGCAGTGGCCGCAACCTGCAACTGACCGAGTCGGCCCGTCTGCTGTTGCCGGGTATTCGCGAGGGCTTCACCGCCCTGGAGCGAGCCTGCAATACCTTGCGCGCCGAAGACGACATCCTGCGCATGAAAGCTCCGTCGACCTTGACCATGCGCTGGTTGCTGGCGCGCCTCAGTCGCTTCCGCCACTTGCAGCCGGGCAACGAAGTGCAATTGACCAGTGCGTGGATGGACGTCGACTCGGTGGATTTCAATGACGAGCCGTTCGACTGCGCCGTGTTGTTGGGTAACGGTCATTTTCCACCTGACTGGGAGGCGAGTTACCTGTTCCCCGAGGAATTGATCCCGGTCGGCGCGCCCAACCTGCTGAATGATCAACCCTGGGACGTCGAGCGCCTGAACAACAGCGAGCTGTTGCACCCCACGCCGGACCGCCGCGACTGGCGCAACTGGCTGGAGCGAATGGGGCTGGCCGATCAGGTGTCGCTCAAGGGCGGACAGGTGTTCGATACCCTGGAGCTGGGCATGATCGCAGCTGCGCGCGGTTATGGCGTGTCCATGGGCGATCTGCTGATGGTCGCGGAGGATGTCGCCCAGGGACGCTTGAGTTTGCCTTGGCCGACCGCCGTCGCCAGTGGCGAGTGTTACTACCTGGTATGGCCGAAAACCCGGCCAGGCGGCGAGCGCATGCGCCGGCTCAGCGACTTTCTGCAAAACGAAGTTCGGGCCATGGAATTGCCGGATGTCGTGCATCTGAGCTGAACGATGAAGCCGGCGCAATGACGGCTTCAGGCAATTTTCTTTCTTGGCATTTGTCATCGATGTTTCGATTTTTATGCTTGCTGAAACGTTTCATCAAGTCTATAAAAATGGCACAACTCCAAGAAAGGCTATTGCCATGACCCCACTCAAACACTTCGCTGCCCTCAGCGCACTGTGCGCGGCCTCCCAAGCCCAGGCTTGGGATTACGTCCTGCTCGACACTGACAAAGCCGCCCAGAACTGGCAAATCACCAGCCAGCAACTCGGCGTAAAAATCGACAAACCTTTCAGCGTAACCCTGCGCACCTTGCACGGCGGTCGGCAGGAAGGCGTCAGCATCGTCGACATCGATAACGGCACGATGAAACTTTCGGTAGTTCCAACTCGCGGCATGAACGTCCTGCAGGCCTCGGTCGGTAACGTGCGCATGGGTTGGGATTCGCCAGTCAAGGAAGTGGTCAATCCGTCCTTCATCGAGCTCAACGGCCGTGGTGGCCTGGGCTGGCTGGAAGGCTTCAATGAACTGGTCACCCGCTGCGGCTACGAATGGGTCGGCCACCCCGGCATCGACAACGGCGAACTGCTGACCCTGCACGGTCGTGCCGCCAATATCCCGGCCAACAAAGTCACCCTGCACATTGATGAAAAACCGCCGTACGCCATCAGCCTGCGCGGCGAGCTGAAAGAGCAGGCTTTCAAGAAAGTCGACTTCTCGGTCGCGACCGAATTGGTCACCGAGCCCGGCAGCGTAGCGTTCGCCCTCAACGACACCCTGACCAACAACGGCGATTATCCGAAGGAATACCAGGCGCTGTATCACAGCAACTTCAGCACCCCATTCCTGGAGCAGGGCGCCCGCTTCGCCGCGCCGGTGAAACAGGTGTCGCCGTTCAACGATAAAGCCAAAGGCGATTTGCCGGACTGGCAAACCTATCGCGCACCGACCAAGGACTACGACGAAACGGTTTACAACGTAGTGCCGTACGCCGATGCCAAGGGCGATACATTGACCGTCCTGCATAACAGGGCCGGCAGCCTGGGCGTCTCGGTCGGTTTCAACACTCAAACACTGCCGGTGTTCTCCCTGTGGAAAAACACCGATACCCAAGGCCAGGGCTACGTCACGGGGTTGGAGCCGGGAACGAGTTTTTCCTACAACCGCCGGTATCAGCGGCCACTGAACCTGGTGCCAATAATTGGGCCGAAGGAGCAGAAGCAGTTCCGCATCAGCTACGGCTTGCTGGCGGATAAGACCGCTGTGGATAAGGCGCTGAAGCAGGTTAGCGAGATTCAGGGCGGGCGGGAGACTGAGGTGCGGCAGACGCCGTTGGTTGACCTTACCAAGGGTTGATTTTCGCCATCTTTCCGACAACCGCCTTATTGGTCGAAAAAACACTTACAAATTCCGGTTACTGGCTTGCTGGCCGATATTGCAGCGCTTCGGCCAAGTGCTCGCGTCTGATCTCATCGACTTGTTCAAGGTCCGCAAGAGTGCGCGCTACTTTGAGCAGTCGATGGGCCGCTCGCAGTGACAAGGTCAGTCGTTCACACGCCGTCTCCAGCCAGGTTTCGTCTGTTGTGGATAACTTGCAGTGTCTGCGCAAGCCCGGCAAGTCGAGAAAGGCATTGGCACAGCCTTGGCGTTTTTGTTGCCGTTCTCGTGCATCGGCAACCAACTCGGCGGCGGTGGCAGTGTCGTCGCCGGGTTTTAACGCAGGATTCAATGCCGTGGCTTCGCGAGCAACCGTCAGGTGCAGATCAATACGATCCAGCAGTGGCCCCGACAGTTTGGTGCGATAGCGCTGAACCATGTCCGGCGTACAGGAACAACGGCCACTCGGTTCGCCAAGATATCCACAAGGGCAGGGATTCATCGCGGCAACCAGTTGAAAGCGCGCCGGGAAGCGTACGCGGTCCTTGGCGCGGGAAATCACGATGTGGCCGGATTCCAGCGGCTCTCTCAACACCTCCAATACCTTGCGATCAAATTCCGGGAGTTCATCGAGGAACAGCACGCCATGGTGAGCGAGGGTGATTTCGCCCGGTTGTGGTTTCGAGCCACTGGGACAAAAAGAATTTGTTGAGAAAAACCAAAGCTACAGGTCGCATTTCTCCGCTTTTTCACTAAGAAATAAATGAGTCGATACGCGCCAATAATCGAGACTCGGTCCGAGAGCGCTTGTAATAGGTGAGACTTTCCTGAATCCAGATCTTTTTTAGTTGGTCAAGTTTAGAGATGGGCGTTTCGGGTCGAGTATTTTCCCGTTCTTCACCTGCCGGATTAGCCTTGGTTCTTCTCTGTCACCTCTTTCTGATTCACTGCAAGTATTGGAACCTCGCTCCCATGGCCTTCCCCAGGGTGGCCGTTACGTACTCTCACCACTGCTATGCTTTGGCGTTTCTGGAGCGGAGTCAGATCAGAATGTCAGGGGAATATTCGCTATCGGATGTGTTGGAAAGGATGTACGAAAACCAGCTTGCACTGGAGGCGGCGTTGATGGAGCTGACGCTCCACGCCGAGAAGCAGGGGCTGAACGAAGTAGGAGAAAATGTCCGCGGTGCGTTGTTCGCGATTGGTGAAAACGCCGGCCACATCAAGCAAGGTTTTGCAAAGCTGAAGTCTAACGGCCTCTGATCAAAGCTATTGCAGTGCCAAATACTAAGGCGTTTCCAACGCAATGTGGCTGATCGGCTTGCTCCCATGAACCGGGCCGCTCAGGAGCCTGTTTTTACAGACGAAGGGCATCTGTAAATGTGCCGCGCTGTTCTAGAATTATCTTCCCTTCCTCAATGTGGTTGTGTTCGGTATGCGTCAGAGCAACCCAGCTTTCTGTGGAGCGCTCAAACGGACATGATGCTTGACCACTCGTAGAACCAATGCCCTTAAAAGGGGGCAAATAGCGAGCCTTAGGTCAGAGTGCGCTGGGTAGCATCGTTGGCAAAATAGCCCATAGGTGCCCTATGTCCTCTACCGTCTACATGGGTCAAGAGATCTCTCAGACCCGAAAAAGCCGATCCATGACGCGCAGCCTTTCCGGTGTTTTCCCCTTTCGTGGCCAAGGCATTTACTACGAGTCGGGCCTTGAGCGTGATTTCATTCGGATCTGGTCGCTATCCCCCGAAGTGGTCGCGCTTGTGGCGCAGCCGGTTCAGGTTCCCTTCACTGCTCACAATGGGCGTGAGTACATTCATACCCCGGACTTCTTCGTTCAGTTTGATGAAGAGCTCAATCTGAAACCGCTACTGGTTGAAGTAAAGCCTCGTGAGGACTGGAAAGAGAACTGGCGACTTTGGCTACCCAAGTGGAAAGCCGCGTGGCGTTTCGCCCGTGATCAGGGGTGGGAGTTCCGTATCTTCGATGAGTCTCGCATTCGTGGTATCCGCCTGAAGAACGTCGAGTTCTTGCAGCGTTATCGGAACATGGCGCTGGATCCGAATCTGACGGAAGTCATTCTGGCGAAACTATCGATGATGCGGCGCGCGCCTTTTCACGCGTTGTTGGCTCTACATTTTCATGGTCATGAGGCGATCGGCCGATCCCATCTCTGGCACCTGATTGCCACCGGCCAGACTTGGACCGATCTGGACCAGGAACTCGACGAGTTTTCTATCGTGAGGTGCCATGATGAGCGCTTCTGAGATCCAGAGTCATGCTCTGAACAGGACAGCCTTGAAGATCCAAGTGGGTGAGTTTGTACGCCATCACAAGGAGACCTACAAAATCGCGTTGCTGGTGGATTTCCACCATGTGCTTGGTCAGAACGTCGAGTCGGGCATTTCCAAGTTGCTGCCGATCGCTGAGTTGAAAAGGCCTGAAGGCAAAAATGGGCGTGTGTATGCAAGCGGCCTTGATTTGGCGCGAATCGCGGATAAACAGTGGGCAATTGCCGAACAGCGCTACGCCATTATCGCCCCACTTCTGGCCAATGACATGCACGTGGAAGGCGCTGTGCTCAAGCGCGCCAAGGACTGCGGCGTCAGTAAGGCAACGGTCTATCGATGGCTGTATGCCTATACCGAAGGCAGCCGTTTCTTGAGTCTGTTGCCCCAGGCTCGAGGCTGGAAGAAAGGCAATGCACGCGTCTGTACCGAGGTGGAAGACATCATCGGCAATGTCATTCAAACGCTCTACCTGAGTACTCGCCGGTATACGATTAAAGACGTGCACGATGAAGTGGCCAAGATCTGCCGACTGCGAGGACTCAAGGCTCCGTCCATCCCAACTGTTAGTCTGCGCATCAGGAAGGTTCCTGCCAGACAAGTGCTCAAGGCCAGGGGCTATGCAGATATCGCTTCTGACACTTATGAGGCGCGTCCCGGTAAGTACTCTGCCGACTACCCCTTGCACCGGATTCAGATCGACCACAGCCCGGCAGACGTCATGATTGTTGATGACGTACATCGCATCTCGATCGGCCGCCCGTGGGTGACTATGGCCATCGATATGTACTCGCGGATGGTCGTCGGCTACTTCATATCATTAGATGCCCCGTCGGCAGTATCAGTAGCCATGTGTCTAGTTCAAGCGATGCTGCCCAAGAATGAATGGCTCACCCATCATCAGGTTTCAGGTGAATGGCCTGTTTGGGGGTTACCGTACGAAATCCACAGCGACAACGGACCAGATTTCAAAACCAAGAGCCTGATTCAGGCCTGTACTGCCCACAACATCGAGCGGCAGTTCCGCCCTCGCAAGCGACCTCACTGGGGCGGACACATCGAGTCGCTGATGGAGGAGAACGCGAAGGTATTCAGCAAGCTGCAAGGAGCCACTCAGCGCAACCCCAACAGTCGTGGAGACGTCGATTCTGACAAAGAGGCGACGATGAGCTTTGACGCGCTAGAGAAGTGGTTGGTGCACACTATTTTGATCTACAACAACAAGCCGCATAGCGGCATCTTGTTCAAACCTCCCATAGCCATGTGGAGTGAGGCCTTCTGGGGGCCGAAGGCATTTTGTGGCATGCCGCCGATTCCTGAGGACCCCTTGTCCTTGCAACTGGACTTCTTACCCTCTGAATACCGCACCATCCAGACCTACGGCGTCGAGTGGGATGCGATGTATTACGCAGAGGCGCTTCGTCCCTGGATTAACCAGGTTGATCCAAAGACGGGGAAAAAAATGCAATTTCTGTTTCGGCGGGATCTGCGAGATATCAACTTTATTTGGTTTTTTGATCCGGGCCTTAATAGGTACTTCCGAGTGCCTTTGGCGGACGGGCGATTTAATAGTGTCTCCGTGGCGGAATACGTTAAGGCCAAGCGCGAGCTGAAAAAAGAGAACCTGGCTTCGGTGGACAACGACACTATTTGGAGGCACATCGAAGAGAGAAGAGTTATCGAAGATGAGGAATCGAGCAGAACCAAAGCGGCCAGACGAAGTGCGCAGAAGACCAAGAACAATGCCAGAGGCACGACGCCAGCAACCGTCCTACTAGGGCAGCAACGGGACAGCCTTCCTAGGCCACAACCGGTGTTACCGGTCGATGATGCATGGGGTGATGATGACGATGTTCCGCTGTATGGAGGTGTGGCATGAGCAACTACTCTCATCTGCTGCAGGAATTCAGGCCAATCATGGAGCTTTCAGATGCTGAGCGCTTAGCGTTCATCAAGTCCCGATGGATTGATTACGAGCTTTCACAAAACCTGTTTGAGCAGTTGTACGCCAAGCTCTGTGGTCATCGAGACGTGCCGGACTTTTTCATCATTGGGGAGTCCCGGATGGGTAAATCATCCCTGGTGGACAGGTTCATAGCGGTGCATGGGGATGAATATGTGAATGAGGATGGTTGTAGGATTCGGCCGATCATCAAGGTCGAAGTCAGTAAACCAAGCCTGCGAATGTTCTATTGCTCGATCCTCAACTGCTCCAACTCACCATTTAATCCCGATGCCAGTGAGATGAAGCTGCGCTACAAGGTGGAGAGCCTTCTCACGACAGGCCATACCAAGATGCTCATCATCGATGAAGTTCAAACTATAGCTAATGGAACGTCACGGCAAGTTGCCGACTTCATGAATGAGATCAAGTGTCTGACGAATACCTTGAAGCTGGCAGTCGTCGGCGTTGGTATGCCCAGCGCCAACAAGTTGCTCATGCTTGAGCGTCAATACGCCGCCCGGTTTGTAACAGTGGAGCTTCCTGTGTGGGCACCTTCTCTTGGTTTCAGACAACTGCTGAAGGGTTTTGAATCCTGGCTGCCACTTAAGCAACCCTCCAATCTTGCGAGCAAGGAGATTGCGGCGCTGATTCTTAAACGAAGCCAAGGTATTACGGGCTACGTGGAAGAAATCCTTTTTCACAGTGCTCGCAAAGCTATCGAAACGGGCAAGGAAAAGATCGATCTCGAGCTGTTGGAGAAGTACCAATGGTCTCCCGATGCTTCTGGCATGAGGAAGTACGTCCAGTAGGCCAGAAGTGGCCATGGGTGCCAGTGATGCAGCGTGACGAGCTGTTTTCTTCGTGGTTGATCCGCTGCGCTCTGAGCAATGCCTGCGATGCGGTGGAGATGGCACGCAATATCTGGCCCAAGCGTCGGATATGGACAGGTGATTGTGATTTGAACCTCTGTTCATTGTGTCTGAGCGACCTGCAAGATCGCTCCGGCATTTCCGCCGCGGCGCTTATTGATTCCTCATTGGTTCCAATCTGCGTGTCGATGGGGTTGAAACTTCCTCCAGTGGGCATTACGCCTTGGGTGCTATCACTGGGAGAGAGAAATCTGCGTCGAGCCGGCGGTTTGCAGTATTGCCCTTGCTGTTTTGCCGAGTCCCCTTTCTACCGACTTCAATGGCGGCTGGCTTGGTACTCCTGTTGTCCTGATCATGGAGTAAAACTTCGCGATAGTTGCCCCCACTGTTCCGCTGTCATATCCCCACATCGGCTTGATTATCGGGCTCGTAACCTTGCGCGGTGCCATGAATGCGCTGGGTTGTTGTCTGCGGTTGATGCCCATGACGGGGGAGCCGACGAGATAGAACTTATCCGACAAGCCGATTTGATTCTTCAGGGGCGGCCGGTCGGCCCCAACTGGCCTGTGATGCCCGTAGCAGAAGGATTTTCTTTCCTGAAAGGTCTGTTTAGATTGGTGCGCATATTGGCAAATAGCCCCTCGGTCGCGGGAAAACAATTCTTGGCCGCTGTTGGTGTGGATAGCGCTTCGCTAACGACGGCGGTGGATATTGGGTTGAAGTTGGAGTGCCTGAGTAACGAGGAGCGATCGCACTTTTTGTCTGCAGTGAGCCGAATCCTATTGGCCGGCGCTGATCGCTTCCGGATAGCAGCTGAAAGTGCTCAATTATGCCCTTCAATTCGTGATGCGGTAGCTGGTTCTGGTCAACCCTATCTAGCGCAACTTTTGCCGCAGCGACCGCGCCGCGGCTATGTCAAAACTCTCCCCCCATCGTGCTCAAGTCCCAAATCCCCGTGCTCAGTGTTGAAGGCCTGGTTGCGCTTCAAAAGAAAAATGCTTCGTACACAGGGGCGCTTGTGATCAACAAAAAACGATTGTTGAAGGAACGGTGTCTTGATTAGTTCTCTACCCCTTGCATGCACCTGCCATGAGTGTGGGCGCGCGATGAGCAAGGCCAAGAAGGTTTACCAAGAAAAACGATTCTGCGAAGCGTGCTATGCCCGGCTGTTTAAACGAAAAATCTGCCCGGGTTGTGGCAACTTTGCCCGTCTTCCGCAGTTTGATGCTTCCGCGATCTGCCGCACATGCGAAGTGAAGAAGCCCTGTGTTCGTTGCCATCGTTCCGGCTTGAAGATCGGTAGACTCACGGCGCGAGGGCCTGCATGTGTCTCCTGTGCGCATTATTTTAGTACGCCGCAGCCGTGTGAGCGTTGTGCAACTCCTTCCACTCGCTTGGTCAGAACTCAAGTCGACGACCGACTGCTACGGTGTTGTACTGCCTGTCAGTCCAAGTTGAAAAACGCATGTTGCTCTGCCTGCAGGCGGCCCAGGGTGGTCGTTTCGGTAGATGGACCGGCGCTGTGCAAAAAGTGTTTTGAATTAGGAGAGGTTCCCTGTCCACGCTGCGACAAGCTGATGCCTGCCGGGTTGGGCAACGCTTGCATGGAGTGCTTCTGGAATTCATCTTTTGAGGCGCGAAGGGACCGTCTGTTGTGCGAGATTGGGGACGAGCGCCTCTATACAGCGATGGGTGGCTTTTCTGTCTGGCTCAAAGCACGTCGCGGGGCTCAGTTTGCCGCATTGAACATGCATCGTTACCAGCCATTTATGGAGGCCTTACATCTGCATTGGGCGTCGTTACCTCCTTACGCCGAGTTGGTTGCCCATTTCGGTGCGGAGACGCTCCGGCGGTCGCGTTCAGTGGTGATCTGGCTCGCTGAGTGTGGGAGGTTGGTGGTTGATTCGCAGGCCAGAGAGGACTCAAGCGATCAACGTCGTATCAGTCAGTTCCTGCAGTACTTTCCTGACGGAGTCGCCAAGGAAGCACTTCAGGCTTACCAGCGGGAGCTGAGTGAGCGCTCTGTGAAGCTACGGACGATTCGCCTGGCACTTGGCTGTGCACTGCGCCTTTTACGCCGTTGTGACGGTTCGGGTCAGGCGCTCCCGAGCCAACGTGTACTGCGCCTGTTTCTTCGCACTCGACCAGGCCTGCAAGCATCGCTGTTTGGCTTCGTGAGCTTTTTAAATCGCCATTATGCGTTGCGACTTGACGCTCGCTTAGACCGGGGATGGCTAGCCAAGGCTGCCAGTCATGTTGCAGAGGCCAAATTGGCATCACTCTATGTGACGACCTCTGGAGAGCTGACGAAGGATGAATGGATCAGAGCGGCCATGGCCTATTTTCATAGAATCAAGCTCCCATCGCGTGAGTTGCTGCAGTATGAGGAGCAGGCTGAGGGTGACCAGCGTGGCGTCATCGTGAAGTTTGAAGGACAGGCGTATTGGGTCCCTGAGCGACGGGCTCCGCACTCAGCCTAAGCAAACTAGGATTTAAGTGCCGGATCAGACGAACCTAGGTTAATTGCTCTCCCTTGCTCGTTAGACAGACGAGCAACGTGAGCGGAGCTGAGTGTTCGGCAGGTAATTATTTTGAGTATTCGTGTCCGTTCGTCTCTTAAAATTGATCGCGAATTCTATAAAACGAACATTATGCGCAATTATGCGAAAATTCATAATTTGACTTTGGTGCAGTTTTTGGCGTCGAAACAAGGCTTGTAGGACGCTTATCAAAACAGTGTGAACGTGACAGTTGGGTATTTGCACAGACTTGCCCCCCCATTTGCATTCAACCTGACCAGTCATTTGCATCGGATTTGGCCATCACGCTGCGTGGTCATGACCGGCAGAGAACGGCCAGGAGCGGTCTGTCGTCGGTGTCTGCTTTCGGGGGAAGCTTTGAACTTACGGCAGCATCAAAGTCCCAGTCGTGCGAGACTTTCGGGACTAATATCGCCCCCAGACGAATCGCAATATGGGCTGTGAGGGTGGTGTTAATGGCTATGTCATCGGCGTGGCCGTGACGACGGTGCTGCTCCGTACGTGCAATAACGCCTCAGCAGAGTCCTAGAACCCCTTCAGCCATTCCCAAAGTTGGATCACCCTATGAACCCTGCAGGCATCGACACTAGTGCACTACTCACCATGCTGGGCTTGATTGCCGCGGTGTGGGCGGTCGTGCCAAGCACTGCTAGGCTCAGCTTTCGGTTGAGCCTGAACTGGTTCGACTGGCTGGTCATCTGGACCGCATTGCTCATCATCCATGGGTTCTTCTTCGAGCCCGTACTCACCACACTTGGATTCCCTACCTTTGGACCTTGGCTGTGGGGTTTCGACAAGAGCGCCACCCAGTACCTGCTGTTCTTGCTCCTCGCCGTGTTCGTCTACTGGCGGTCGCGCAGAACGAGGCTGACGCGGTGGAGCCTCGGACTCTTCGATGACCTGACCACGTCGCTCTTGCACGCCGGGAAACTCGAGGAACTCGCCGACTTGCTGCATCGTCATCTCGCATCGGCGCTGAACCTCGCGGCGTCGAAGAGCGTGCGAAGTCGCTTGGCCAACTCCATACGGCCACCGCGTCCTGGCTTCCAAGTCGTCTTCCGAGACGACGGGTCCATCTCGTTAGGAGAGGGGGCTCCGACGAACCGGCTATTCCGCAAATGGTTTAGCTTTCGCGAATGGCTTGCCGACCTGGTTGGCCCTTCGCAGCGGGTGCAGCGCCGTGCTGCAATCGTCGTGAAGCGACTGCTGTCATCCCGCCGCCTGGCCGGACACCTCGCCATCGCTCGACCATACCTTTGTATGGAGGTTATGGAGCGCGCAAAGCGCTTTGTGGGAGACTTCCAAGACGAGTTCTTCGACGCACTGTTGGCCAATGAGGCTAGCGTCTTCTACAGCGAGCTCAAGAACAACGACAACTTCGGCGAGGGCGGGCACCGCCTGGCGCTTCCTGATGAGAACCGCCTCTTGCGGTTCTATTGTGTCGATGTTGATGTGGCCGCCCGTCTCGGGGTTTACCGATCTGTCGGCGAGGCCGTACTCGCGCGAATTGATGCGGATGAAGTTCTCGAAAAGAAGCTCAATGGACGGCTGTTGACCTTTCAAGATGTTGGAAAGCACCACGACCCAGTTTATGCGGGCATCCGGTTCTTCAGGATCATGGTTCTGGAGGGCTTACATCAGCGTGTCGCCGACCATTTGTGGCTCCACTACATGCCTCATTTCGCCAGCCGCTTAGTCGACCGCGCTCGCGAAGTTCGGCCGGAAGACGAAAACCACGAGTTCCCAACGCCGCTAGGCTACCTGCTGTACGAAGTCGTTGACACTACTGCGGTGTGGGTGATGGATGCCGAAGCTCTGACTAAGCCTGGCGACGTGCTGCTTCCAGACCAGCGGAAAGGCAATCACATTCACATTTCCTTCGAAGCCGCGGAAGCAATCGGCCGTGTTATCCAGGCCATCCTGATGTCGTCGCGCGTGCCCCGCCGACTCAAGGTCGAACTGCTTGGTGTGGCGCTCACCACCCTGCGGAACCTGGAACAGCATGCGCACTTGGCGCCGTTGGCCGGGGTGATGCGGGCGCACCTCATCGAACCCTACGGCTTCAGGGAGCAGAACAACTATCTGTATATCCTGAAGCAATGCTTCGATGAACAGGACCATGTGCATCGGGCTCACCTGGGGCACTTTAGTGAGGAGCTCGACGCTGCTCTGGAAGCTGCGTTCTGAGAACTACGTTGAGTTCAGAGCGTGAGCAAAATCGACGCATTCCCTACGACTGCTTTGCGACTCCAGCTCCGAGGCTCCGAATGTCGCAAATGGGTCGACAGCTGCCCACCGTGAAGGACTGCTCCTGGCCGTTCTCTGCCGATCATGGCCGCAAAGCGTGGTGGTCAAATTTGATGCAACCGGTGGTCAGAACGAATGCAAATGGCTGGTAAGGTCGAATGTGAGCGGTGGTCAAGTGGAGTGCAATTTCGCAACAGTTACGGGCAATACCCTTAAATTCATCAGAACGCGGTGTTAGGTTTGCTTGAATTGGCCAGCAGTGCTGGCCGGTCGCGTATTCCACGTGTCAATCTTAGGAATTGATTCAGGCGAGATGTGTTTGGCGGACGCTTACCATCATAGGGACGCGGAAAACGAAAAACCTGCGTCACCGCAGGCTTTCTTTGCCAGCTCAAATAGCTGCATCACCCGCTGTAAAGAGCGAGTTTTATCTTCAACAGCTGGCGAGCGTAAGCAGCGTTTCGCGAGTGCTCGGTTTTTTATCAATGTGCCGGATCATCAGATCGTAACTGCTAGCATCAGTGGCTTGACGAGCTGGGCGGATTTGTTGGTTCTCAAAGCGCAACGCGTCTTTTGCAGTAACCGATGCGGTGGTTTCCACAGGACTGGGGGCTGAGAAGCTCATTTCGAATTCCATCATTCTGCTCGCTTGAAGAAACGGGGATTCAGTTCGGGTTTGAAGTAATGCTTTCGATCAATCCACACGAACCCATCATGTTTGCTAATCACAGCTACGTCGATAGGTCCCGAAACGGACTCACTGGGGCGCGTAACACGCTCCTTCAGTGACTCTAGCTCAATCAAGCTCCTTGCCAAGCCCGCCATATCTGGAAGGGGAAGGGAATTTATAATATTTGAGAGCGGAGATATATGTTGGTTTCGGATTTGTTCATACCATTGGTCGGCGTGTAATTTCCGGGTTTCCTGTGTGATTTGTTCAAGCTCTTGTTGAGACAGAGGATTTTGTGCTCCACAAGCGTTCATCACTCGCTCGCCCATTTCATTCAACGCTACCAATGAGGAATCGTAGATCGTATCGAAAACGTCAGGCGACACGCCCATGCGAAAGGTATCAATCATGTGCGTGGTTGCGAACGGCTGAATTACTGCTGCCGTCGAAGCGTTCATCGCTTTGGAATCGTTCATGTTCTTCTCAACGATCAATCTATCGCCAAGAAACCCATAGCAGTCATACACCTCAAGGACAGGAAAATATTCTTCCTTGCCGTATCCGGCGATCACTACCCCTGTCAGTGGAGCGTAATTCAGGAACTGTTTGACGGCTAGCTTGATGAGTGCATTCACAAATCGTGGCACCAAGTAGGCACGCGCATCGTCTTGAATGAAAATCCCGATGCTTTGAGCCGCGACGGTTTCCCACGTCTCAGTGGTTTCTGAAACTGCGTTTGCGATGTCTACTTCGGTGAGAAGTCTATGGAGCGGCAAGTCTTCGACATCGCTCTCAGCTTGGGTCAGTGCAGCATCAATGTCATGAGCTGGCACAGATTCTAGTCCTCGAACGTCACCTACGCCCACGTGCGCGGCGATCATCTGCTGCAGGCGGAACGATGCTCCACCAACGAGCATGAGCAGTGCTTCTACCTTGCTTTCTTTTGAAAACAGCTTCTCATTATGCTGCACGAAGTCGAAGAATTTTCCTGAGTAGGTTTCGAGCTTGTCGAACTGCTCGGTGCCCAAATCTTCGCGAAAAGACTTGATGTAGAGCTCCCACGGAACGGTTTGAAGCGCGGCTGAACCGAAGATCATCAGCCCCACTGGTGCTTGTCTGGACAGCTCATACAACTTGTTGGCGCCCTTGAAATAGCGTTTCTCGAGTTCCCCGTTTTTCCAAGTTGTCACGGTCGTGGCGCTATCGGCGGCAAGCACCACGGCAGTTCGGCTCATAATCGCGATTTCTGCCGTCATCCCAATTCCCTTCGTAATATCGCGGCTGAATGATGGCAATATGCCTGAGGCAGGCGACGATTGCTATACAGGATCCTGCCTCGTCGGCCGGTTCAAATGTGGGCCAGGAAACGGAAGCAGCATTGAGCGATCGCTTCTGCATGACAGACGATGTAGTCGGTGCATATTGGGCTTCAGCGTTGAAACGCTCAAATAAACACGCATTGGCCTTACACCCAGCATCCGCTTCATGTGATGAGCACTGGATAGCTTAGACGGAGAGCGCTGGGGTGCAGGGTTTACATCGCGCAACTCGATCTGGTCAGCTACATGCTGAGCTTCAGGTGCGCTCGCGACGGTGCTTCAAATCAATGATTGTGTTCAAAGCATTGGCTGCAGCTTTGTCGAGAAGCGCATTAGAATCTGACCCCCAATGGTGCGGAAAAATGTAGCACTGATAATCAAAAGGCCAGCTCATATTTTTGAAGACACCGTTGTGCTCAGGCAGCTCTTGATCGATATGGCCGCAGATTTGTTTTATCCGGGATCTGTCTTGGTCATGGATATGACAGATCAGCCCGCAAAACGACTGCTCCTTTGGCTCGAGGTCTTTACCTATCCAGCGATAGCGCTGGATCTCTGCGACTAGGTATAAATCAGCGCCTTCGGTTACCAAGAGGTACATCATTCCCCGGCGAACATCTTCTTTAATCGTGATCCATTTATTTTGTCTCTCAAACTCTTCAGCCCGCGCTTGAGGATCTCTATGCTCCCAGGTTGGGCCAAGCTCCAACCTATCAGAGAAGGCAATACACTTTGGGGGACCTTCTGTGTAGGCATCGTCAGGCACATACCAGGACAATCCATCGATCTTTTTCCGTTGTGCCATCCGGCTGAAGGCTTTCCACATTTCTATCAGCGCGCCTTGGGCCTCAATGTCGATCGTATTTGCACTGACAGTCATCTTGCTCGTCGTAGCGTCACCTTGGCCCTGACTATCTCCAGTTCCGTATTTGTCCGGTAAGTCCTTGTCCTTTGGAACGAACCTCACCTGGCCAAATGGCTTCTCCACTTTTGTGCGAGTGCTTTCTCGCGTGGTAATGAATTCAAACTCTTCAGCGTCAATATCTTCATGGATGTAGTTGCTGATGGGTTGATGCGAGTCGGTCATCACGATGTCGAGATCACTCTCAGCAAGCCGCCGCCCTTTTTCCAATGGGGTCGCCAAATCACCGGGAGCATTCTCATCCCGTGCGTTCGCCACGCGACGGATGTCGATCTTGAGTCCTGGAGGCTCACGAGTGCCCACCAAAGCCGTGCAGATGAATTGGGTTTTGCCTTGCGTCCAGAAGCCGCGGCATTTGAGGGTCGTAGCTCCAAGAAACCACGGTCTGACCTGCAAACTATGAGGCTGTCCCGATTTGAAGCTTTTTGGGTTCACTTGGCTAAAAAGGTGTTTAGCAGCTCGCGTCGCACATCCGTCTCCATTGGCGAGCAGCGCCAAGATAGCTTTGTCTTTTTGCAGCATATCTCTGTGCGGATACACGACTAGCTGATCTGGCAAGTTTCTCTCTTCCAGCGGGGTTGGCTGTGCCAGCAGACGACTCAACACTTCTGGCCACTCGTAAGTGGTCAAGATTCGTGGAATTTCTGAACCTAGCGAATAGCCGCTCACCAGGAAATCAATGCAATTTACTATCAAGGATTTGCCATCCGGCAAAGTAAACCTCAACAGCCAGTCGTCGTCGCATTGCTCAGGAAGAAGGTACGGGCTACTAGGAGCACAGAGCTGGTATCGGCTAGCACGATTCCATTTCCAGCCGTAGCTGAAGTCGACATCGAAATACTGAGTGGTCATGCTCACCTTGGCGACCGGGTATCCCTCCTGGAGGATTACACCCATTTGGTACAACCGCAGACGACTAAGAGCGATCTCACGAACTTCTATCTTGTCTGTCAGCTTGTCGGCATCGAGAGCGCGAAACACGACGTTCACCAAAGGAACAGTATTGTCGGCGAAGTTTCTGACGATTTTGCTGTACCACCAGACAATCCATTCACCGGGCGGGAGCTTGAGGTCTAGCTCTCTCGAACGCTTGCGCGAGCGAGACAGAGCTAGTTTTTCGCGCTTGATCTGATCCGGCACTGCGATTTCTAGTGCTGAATCTAATGAGATTTCCATTGTGGGAAGATTCAAGGATCTACCTGTCGCTCTGCTCGTTGAATATTGAGGCCAGCGGTGCCCTTAACTGCACCACTGAATCCGACCTTTTTTGAGCCAGAAATGGGACTTGCAGCCATTTTTCAGCCATACCGATGGATGGACCGAGGGGTGGCCTTCGGCATCCACGTTGTAATCCCATCTTGGACTTGCCTCATCAATCACCAAGAGCTCAATCGTGCGCCCGCATCCGCAGGGACACTGCAGGCCAACCGACCAGTCCTCTCGGCTCTCTTGCATCAGAATTACGGAGCGAATTGGCATTTTTTTGGGCAGGGAGTCTCCTTTGATAACGACCAACCGCCTAGGCGGAAGGACGTCATCAAATTTCAAAACCAGCCTGCGCCAGAGTCCACGCAGCATGTCCATTTCTTACACTCCCAAAGGTGGTAGACCCAACAGCGGCTCGTGATCACCATTGCCGAGGAGCATGTTAGTGCTCTTGACGAAGGAAGCCTCAGACGCAAAGTCCTCAAGACACCCTGAGAGTGTGAAGAGGGTTTGTGCGTAGTCGCTGTTATCTTCTTCACGGAAGGGAAATGCTCGGGCGATGAACTCGTTGACGCATGCACTGGCTGCTCGCATGTTCAACGTGATCACAGAAGGCGCCTCCTCATGCATTCCGGTGATATAGCCCCTGGCGACTCGGTCGCGATGAGCCTCCGGGTCTGAGTTGAGCAGCTCCTCAGCGTGTAAGGATTCCGGCGTGTAAATTCTGCGGTCACTCAGCGTTGGCCCACCTGGACGCACGAAGTCGATTCGTCCCTGTACGTCATGAATCTTTCGTTTCCCCGTACGCGATAACCTCGTAGGGATTGTCACCCCGACGTCAAACAAAGGGGTGAGGAAGGATGACGACATGAGGTCGCAAATCAGTCGCCCCTGTTGAGAATCCACGCAGCAAAAAATGACATCAGCATCAGCTACCGCCAGAACCGTTTCTCTATCGAAAACCGAAGCGTTAATGGGATGAGCGATTCGGGTGCCCCTAATACGCTCAACAGCGTCGGCAAGGACATCCACTTTGGGGCGGCCAGCTTTGGCATCTGCGAGGGTCGAGTTGAGGATCCGATTCAGGTTTTTTTCTTCCACCTGATCGTGATCGATGAGAAGGAGTTTTCCGAAACCCAACCTTGCCAGCTGTTCAGTCACGACGGAGCCCGTGCCTGAGACGCCGATAACGGCCGCGGTCAGCTTGGAGAGGGAGACTGTCATTTCTGAGGTGAAAGCCATACCAGGTTGCTGTCCTGACATATCACATGGCCAGAAGCAGATGTTGTTTCCCGGGACGTTCACAATCGCGATGTCTTCTACTGACGAATCCGGATGGTAGACACGGGCGCGCATGGCGCCGCCAGGAATCATGATGGCAGAGCCATGAATGGCCTCTGCCCCTTGGGCGAGCGAGACCATAGTGCTTTCATCGCTGTTGTCATCAGCCAACGAGAAGTCGAACAAACCACCCGGGTGCGAATGCACCAGGATGATCGACAGCGATTGCGGGAGCGCTTCGTCTATCGCCAGTTCTAGATACTCGCCAGGCCAGGTAAGCGCGTCGGGCTTGCGAACCTTGCACTCTTCGTGAGGCACCAATATCACCTTCTTCGAGAGAAGTTTCAGCGCAGAGCCAGGCGAACGTGTACAGATGAGGATGGCTGCGGCCTCCTTACCGTCGCCCGGGAACAGGTGTTCCCGGAGCGCGGCGTGGATTTCTTCCGTCAGCACAAGGCGGGATTGTGCTGTCACAGACCAACCTCCTTCAGCAGGCAACCGTCGGCCATGACCAGCTGGGTTACCACATTGTCTGTGGCCGGATCCCAGCTGCGATGACGAGACCAACCTTGGAACGTCACACCATCAATGTGGCCTGGGATGTGGGTTTGCGCGATCTCCGCACCGTTGGCCAGCCGTACGGCCGGATAAAGGTAGAACATGTCCAGCAAGGTGTTGGGATAGGTTGGGGGAATGTTCAAGGCCATCTGAACGACCGTTTCGGAGTAGCCATCCGGCAACGCGTAGCCATGAATCACCAACCAACGCCCCCCTTCACTGGTGTTACGGGTTTCCCACCGATGACCAACCGTGTCGAGATACTGTTCGTCCCGAGGCAGCAGTTTGAAATCACGGCGAAGCGGCAGAGCCGCCTCCCCGTTGTTCACATCCTTTTGAGTCAGGCGGAGCTTTTCGATACCCTCCGGACGCAAATCGATGTTGTCGCCAATTTCCAGAGCCTGCTTAGGTTGATCGCGAACCATGAGGAAGATCTGCCAGCTAAGGTTCGGGTTCAAGTTGGCCGTTACGATGGCTTCCCGCACGGACACAATGGGCTTATCGAACTCATACACTTCACCCTGGATGTTCAGTTTCCAGATTGCCTTGCGAGTGATGAAACGTTCGATTCCGTCCTTGTCCAGGTTGATCAGATGAGTGTCTTCGATCTCCTGATCAGGTTCATCCTCTCGCTCAAGCAGCAGACGCTTACCCGGCCCGACATCGGCGAGTTTGCGAACGGTGTGACCGGAGATATGTTTGCTGGGCCACTCATAGCGTGCGCCATCCACCATAAGCAGGTACTTGCGGTCAGACTCAACGACAATGAAGCGATTGACCCCGTCGCTCAAAGTTGCTGTCTCGTCTGGACGGATGTCTTCCTGGGCGCCAGATTCGAACATCTGCAAGATCACCGGTGACTGGTCGGGCTTGAACCCCGCAGCCGCGGCGATTTGGGCACCAGTTGGGGTGCTGTCTTGGAGATGAACCTGACGATAAACCAGGTCGTTGCTGGCCACTTCGATGTTGTGGCGCTGTTGGTGCTGCATTTGTTCATGTTGCATGGGTGTATCTCCTAATGATTTCCGCTCACGCGGTTATGTGGCTTGCTAAATGGCAGCCAGAATTAGCCGTAGAGGAGAGGAGTCCCAACCATTACTTGACTGGTGCGGATCACGCGGAGATACTCAGCTTTCGTTTAGAGGCATCTCGACTCGGTCCCTTCGCGCAATGTGGCGTTGCGCTATGGTTCTCAACTACATTGGATCGTCTTTCTCGTAATATCCCTGTCTGTTTCGTGTCAGCTCCTACTTTGTGCAATCTATGATTTGTGCGATCTGGGCGTAACGTTTCACCAACCCAATTGCGTTCTCTCTTTCATCGGCTGATGTGCTAGCGCATCCCAGGCCGATAACTCTGTTGTTTGAAGCCTTCACGTGAAATGTGAAATGCAACGAACTTTCAATCCTTCCGTAGAATCTGTCATAGGGCGAATGCTCTCTGCAGGACTCGATACCGTTCAAGCAACCGCCTAAGGTTCGATAGCTATCGCTTTGAAGCAGCACCTGGTTGTCCCCACTCTTGAGCTGGAAAATCCACCCGTTGTCCCCCGCTCTGCGAACCTCGTACGCTGCTTTCATCGATCATCCCTGCTATTTTCTCGTTCAGTGATTCTGTTTACCGGCAGGCCAAAAAAAGGGGCTTGCTCAAAAGCATACCCCTTTTTCTCGGTAAAGCAAGCCCTTTAAACAGATTTTCCAATCACCTGGTAGATGAACTCTTTCCCGCCACTACCAGCCGACATCTCCACACGGGTTATGAAGCCCTCTTCAGAAAGACGTTTGAGCCGGGTGCTTGCGTTCTGAACGCTCATCTCGAGCGCTTGTGCGACCTGGGTGGTGGTAACGGAGCGGTTAGCCAAGACGACATCGAGCAGAGGAAGGCTGGCTGGAGAAGGCGCGGGGCCGACAAACCGGCACTTGCCATCTATCCAGCACGTTACTCGAAAATCTCCAGATATCGCAGCACCTTCTAAGTTAGCGATTATGTCTTCATCCGCAAGATCACAAATGAAGAAGGAGATTTTTTTCGCGTACTGTTTAAAAGTGAATATAAGTGATTCGCGGAGAAACGAAACATCGGCTCCATCAATGTTCTTGAGGGATATGCCAATTGTTTTGACGCCTATAACTGAGGCAATCTTTTCCAACAACTTGGCATGAGCCTTCCTACCCCTGGCAGTACCATAGGGGTTAATGCTTCCATCCGTGAAGTCTTGAAGGTCGATTATGTAAGTTTTCTCGTTCATGTCTTGAGTTTAATCAGAATATAGTTATTTGTCAAGTTTGAATTCAAAGACGATATGTGTTCCGCGAAGCCGAGGTAATCCTAATGACCAACTGTGGTTATGCAAGTCATTGTCTCTATAAGTCAGTGCAACCAAAAAATCTTCTTGGCGAATACTGATTTTCGCATTGAGACTTTCCGCGTACCCGCTACTGGTGTAAAGGCCCGCCCCACCTTTTCCCTTACCCCTACTGCTCAAACCGCCCTTACGCATGGCATGAATGATGAGTTGAGCATCTGAAGCTTCCAGCGTTTTAGGGAATTGATTTGCAATGTCCGGGAAATGCAGGTCTAAAGCAGGTCTGAGGGTTGAGCAAATGCCTTTCCCAGAGTCTGAGATGACCGCCACAATAGACGTGGAACCCTTCAGCGTGTAGCTCTGGAGGCCCGCAAAGCCAGGGATTATCGTGCCGGAATGCTCCTCGGCGTTTCCGATCAACTCTCCCAATACGCTGTGAAGTTTTTGGGCATGATTCTTTCCAAAAGCATCAATAAAACTCAACTTAAAGCGTTCTGGTACGTTTTCATCACTGTCGGCGTCGATAGGCAGTAACTCTACCAGTTTGGTGGTGTTCGCTTTATGACGCAGTGCAGTGGAACTGCTAGGTTTGCGGGGTAGGACTTTAATAGATTTGGTGAGTCGGTCGAAGAAGCCGGCTCTATTCAAATAAGAAAGTGCGTCAGGATTCTCGCTGAAATCGAGTTCTACGGTCCGCTTAACTTCCGCTAGTTGGTTAGCTAGTGCCAGAATTCTGGAGGCGGCACAAAATAAAACTTTGCGCTCCTTCGGGATTTTTAAAATGATATGACCATGAGCACTGTCGAGCGGTGAGCCATATTTGACTAGCGAGCGCTCAAAATGTTCCTGAGTAATCCAGGTACGGCTGGCAGTGAACTCGATCTTGAGGCATGAATTTTTCTTCAGAAGCCAGACGAAATTTTCGTCCTGTACAAATTCCTCCAGATTATCGTAGAGGCATTTAGTGACTTCTCGGCGTTCACAATTTAGAGCTTTGGCGATATCTCGAGCTTTCAAGCCCGGGCTATCGTTTAAGATCTGGGCAATCCTTTTCCGCATGAAGAGTTCGCTTAACTTCTTGATCTTATAGTCTTTCTTTGGTAGTTCCAAAGCCCAGTTTTTCGCTTTTCCTTGCGCCGAAACTGATCCCAGCACGGCCCGAGAATTATACTCCTGAGCCCAGGGAATCAAAACGCCATCTATCTAAATGCACTGAGAAAAATACGCCTTTGTGTCCTCGATCTTGATCGACGGCCACACGAGCCTGTGAACTTTTAGTTCTTTCTCACTGGAAGCGAGTTGTTAAAGAGCGGTGGTCCTGCTGGGGGCTCTCCTAAATCGACGGGCAATCACTAGCAGGGCCGGGCTTTGTAATTAATACTGTATGCATAAACAGTAGTCGGTTTCTTTTGCCTTTAGCAAGCCCCTTGCCTCGAATTGAGGCTGATTTCCGATTGTCTCGGTGTTTCTTAGCCTGCCCGCGACGTTTCTGTTCGGTGGTCATGACAGAAGTGACAAAGCAGACAGGGTCCAGCTTTTTCACGGTGACGTAGCGGTATGGGGTAGCGTCGATTGCCTGCGCTGCCATGGCATTATGCCACTCAAGAAAGCGACTCATTCCGTGCAAGGCGAACAACGCAACAAATTCACTTTTCGCAAAGCGGGCCCTCCGAGCGCGTAGCGCTCGGGAGATACCGCCAATTACTGTCATAAATGGCACAATGGTTAACCCGTTCGGATTTAGTCATTGAAAAAATCCTGAGCAAAGAAACCTGACAATAGAATGCTGTCATTTATCGGCTCTGTACGTTGGGTTAGGCCAGTCTGGCGGAGATATTCGCCTTTGTTCAACCAAGGAAGAAATATGAAGTTGGGTTGGGCTTGGATTTTACGGAGATCGACCTCTGGTGGCTGTTGCTGCACAAACAGCGACGTCGGCACCAAACGGGGCAGGTATTTTACTATCATGTGTCACTCGAAATTGAAGCAGCTGAAACGCCTGTCACATCGTTACTGCGATCACTTAGTGTCAACGTAATTCCAGTCGTTGCTGGAAACTATCACGACTGCTACCTCAAAGTGGCTGATCTCATAGAACAGAAAATCGCATTCTTTCCTGGTCTTTACCCCATTCCCGCACGTTATGAAGAAAGCCAGTTGTGCGCGCCAATGGTGGCAAGCACCCGCTCTGTGCAGGGCACGCTTAAGTTTCCGAGTCGGAAGACTCTTGGGTGAGCCTAGATGTCCGGATTTGCCGTAAGCCGATCAAGAACTCCAAACAGGGCCGCTTCAGCAACGCCAGCCCGGCGGGTTTCCCTGCCGGCCGACGCATGTGGGTAATTGCACGGACTTGCCCACCCATTGCATTCGACCTGACCAATCATTTGCATCGGATTTGACTATCACACTGCGTGGCTATGACTGGCAGAGAGCGATCCATTGCTGCCGGTCGGTACCGATAACCACATCGAACCCAAACTGTTTTGGAGGAGCGCAGAATGGAAAGCTGAATTCCACCGATACTCATCGAGGGTGAAAATGGAACTCAGCCCTTTCTGCCTGAAAATTGCAGGGCGAGTTGCTGCTGATCAAACACTTCACTGATGAAGTCGATGAACGCTCGGGTCTTGGCTGGCATGAGGGAGCGGGTGGCGAAATACATGGAAATGGTACCGGCATCGGCGTACCAGTTCGGTACTAATCGAACCAGGTCACCGCTTTCGATCCAGTTCAGAACATCAGGGACCGCGAGAAAGCAGACACCCAACCCCAACAATGCGGCCTCGCGCATGGCCGCTGGATCGTTGACAACGATGCTTTCCTTCACTCGGGCAGCCATTTCTACACCGTCCTTGTCACGCATGGTCCAGTGCCTGACTCTGCCCGTTCGACCGGACCGCATAACGATTCCATTGAAATCTTCAAGTGCTCCAGGATCAGTCGGTAACGTTTTCCCGACCATGTATTTCGGTGATGCGACAGCGATGACGTGAGCCGGGGAAAGCGGACGTGAGATAACGCCTTGAGCTAGTTCAAACCCCCCACCAATGGCTACGTCGAACCCTTCAGCGATCAGATCCACTTGCCTGTTTTCGAAATGCCACTCAGGGCGAATCAATGGGTATTTGGCCAGAAATTCAGGGAGAAGCGGCAGCACATGACTGATGCCGAATGTAGGGGACATGCTCACTTTCAGCAGCCCGGCGGGTTCTCCGTGATCTGATGCGATTGAGCTGATGGCGTTTTGCAGGGCGTCCAGATTGCCGCCAATCGAGGCAAGAAAATGCTCTCCGGCTTCGGTCAGCGTCAGTTTCCGCGTCGACCGATGAAACAACCTCACGCCAATGTTTCGCTCAAGCATTGCCACATTACGACTGACAGCGGCTGGGGTTAGCGCTAGGTAGCGTGCGGTTGCGGAAAAACTGCCAGTCTCTGCACTGCGGACGAAACACTCTAGATTGGCCAAGGTTTCCATTGATCACCTGATACTAATGCTTGAAAATGATTTAAGTCATTGCACTCTAATCATTTGATCCCCACGAGGCCATGATGATTTCACCTTAACCCAAGAGTGAAATGTTCATGACTATCAAAACTCTCCAACTTGCTGGAAAAGTCGCCCTGGTTACTGGCGGTTCCCGTTCGATTGGTGCTGCTGTTGCCAAGCGCCTGGCTGCTGATGGTGCGTTGGTTGCGCTCACCTACAGTGCTTCGTCGGCCAAGGCTGAAGAAGTCGTACAGGCCATTGCCAAAGCAGGCGGACGCGCCATTGCGATCTTGGCTGATGCTGGTGATCCCGCAGCCGTGCGTGTAGCCGTTGCACAGACCGTTGAAACATTTGGCCGTATCGACATTCTGGTGAACAACGCTGGCCTCGCCCTCGGCGGCCCGATTGAGGGCATCGAGTTTGAAGACTACCAGCGCATGATTGCCGTCAACGTCACGGGTGTATTCGTCGCCACCCAGGAAGCTGTTCGCTATATGAAAGACGGTGGCCGGATTATTCACATTGGTTCTTCCATGACCCGTTATGCCGCGTTCCCGACAGCATCCCTCTACACCCTGACCAAAGGCGCAATCACCGGTTTCAACCGAAGCCTGGTACGTGATCTTGGGCCTAAAGGCATTACGGTCAATACCGTTCACCCAGGCCCGACCGATACCGATATGAACCCGGATGGCGGCCCCGTGAGCGACATCGTGAAACCCGGCATCGCGCTTGGCCGTTACGGTCAGTCCCACGAGATTGCCAGTGTTGTCGCGTTCCTCGCAGGCCCTGAAGCCTCTTTCGTTACCGGTGCAGACATCGTCGCCGACGGTGGTTTGACCGCCTGATCCACCTCTCACATTCAGCTAGGAATTATGACCATGACCACCATCGGTGTGATCGGGGCGGGCGCCATCGGCTCCGCTTTTGCAAAGGCGCTGGCAAGCAAGGGTATCAACGTAATTCTCTCCAACAGCCGTGGTCCGGCATCGTTGGCCGAGCTGGTTAGTAGTCTGGGACCATTGGTCAAAGCCGGGACCCGAGAGGAGGCGGCGGCTCAGGAGATCGTGCTGGTTGCCGTGAACTGGTCCCGGCTGCCGACGGCATTGGCTGGACTGCCGGACTTCGCAGGTCGGATTGTTATTGATGCCAATAACCCAATTGAAGCGCCGCTGTTCAAGTCGATTGATCTTCAAGGCCGCACATCTAGCGCAGTGTTTTCTGAGTGGGTACCAGGTGCTCGCGTCGTGAAGGCTTTTAACCATTTGCAACCGCATTTGATTTCTGCCGACCCGGGTAGAGAAGGCGGGCGTCGAGTGCTGTTTCTCTCGGGCGATGATCAGCACGCCAGGGAAACTGTCGGTGGCTTGATCAACCGGTTGGGTTTTTTTGGTGTTGACCTGGGCGTTCTTGATGTTGGGGCGCGGCTTGTCCAGTTCCCTGGCGGTCCGTTGCCGGCGCTCAATCTGGTCAAGTTTGCTTGATCACATCAAAGCGCACCTTCGGGTGCGTTCTTTATTGCTTTCAGGATGTCCGACTCATGTCCCAAGCCATTTTCTCTGAACAATCACAATCCAACCCAGCGGGAGTGCCTGCGTCAGCTCCTGCGTCATGGGGTGCAGTAACCGCCATCGGTATCGGTGCATTTGCACTGGTAACCGCAGAGTTCCTCCCCGTGGGCCTTTTGCCGCAAATTGCCAAGGATTTATCGGTCACTGAAGGTCAAGCAGGCCTCATGGTAACCATTCCTGGTATTTTGGCAGCGTGTGCCGCACTCCTGACGATTGGCTTGGCGGGCAGGTTCGACCGGCGCCATGTCCTGTGGTTTCTACTCAGCCTGCTCGTCGTGTCCAACTTGCTAGTGGCCAGCGCAACCAGTTTTGCTGCGCTGCTGCTAGGGCGCGTACTCCTGGGCATTGCGGTAGGCGGGTTCTGGACCATTGGCGGGTCACTCGGTCCGCGACTGCGACCTGATGCGGCGGGAAAGGCAACGGCCATCATATTTTCAGGTGTGTCACTGGGAACTGTGGCTGGTGTACCAGCAGGTGCCTTGCTAGGTAACCTGTTGGGGTGGCGCCTCGCATTCGGTGCATCGGCTGCCGTTGCGCTGTTGGTGGTTGGCGCCTTGATCTGGTTACTTCCAGTCCTTCGTCCAGAGCGCTTGACAGGGCTTTCGCAAATACCGGCGGTGCTGAAGTTGCGCAAAGTGCAGGTCGGGCTCGCTGCGGTGGTACTGATTTTTATCGGGCAGTTTGCGGCCTATACCTACATCACACCCTTTTTGAACCAGATCAGCGGAATCGAGGCTGGTGTCCTGAGTTTAGTCCTGCTGGGTTATGGGCTCTCAGGCTTTTTTGGCAACGTGTTCTGTGGCTGGGTGGTCGAGCGTGACGTACGTCTGGCGGTGCTTGGCACATCGTTGAATTTGGGGCTGTCGCTGCTGTTGCTCCTCTTCACTGGAACGAATGCATGGTTTGCGGTGGCGGCTGTTGTCGTGTGGGGTTTCGGCTTCGGGATGCTGCCGATTGCTATCCAAAGCTGGATATTCAGAGCGGCACCTGATCGGTTGGAGAGCGTTGCAGCGCTGTTTGTATCCATCGCGCAACTCGCCATTGGCGCGGGCGCATTGATTGGTGGATTGGCGGTCGATCACTTCGGTGTGGAAAGCGCATTATGGGTGGGAGCCTTTGCAGCGTTTGCAACCGCGTGGCTGATACACGCCGCCCCTCCTCGCTAGCCGTTCATTCTAAGTCCACCACCGCCACTCAAGGCCTCGAAAACTTCAGAGTCTACAGCGCGAGCAAGGCTGCTGTGCGCAACTTTGCCCGCTCCTGGCCGTTCTCTGCCGATCATGGTTACAAAGTGTGCTGGTCAAACCTGATGCAATCGGTGTTCAGAACGAATGCATATGACTGGTCAGGTCGAATACAAGCGGGTGGTCAAGTGGAGTGCAATTTCGCAACGTGTAATCGCATTTTTTCTCTCAGTTTATTCCTTGTTTTCTCATTAATTTCTTTTTGTCCCAGCCACCGCCCACCAGTGCCGGTCCTGAGGCAGAATGGTGTGGTTGTCGGAAGGGGCGCTGTGGCCAGTGGCTCAGCGGCACACAACTGGCGACGGATTGAATTGCTGCGACCTCCAGTGCTTCGCTCTCAGCCAGGGGTGGCAGCAGCCCTGGCAATCGGCTCGCCAATAGCGTCTTGCCTGTACCCGGTGGCCCGCTGAACAACAGGTTATGCGCACCCGCTGCCGCAATCAGCAGTGCGCGTTTGGCCGCCATTTGCCCCTGAACTTCATTCAAGTCGGGATAGGGTTTGCTGGCGTAGAGCAAACCGTTGGAAACGAAGGGCTCGATGGGCGTGTGCCCATTGAAATGCGCCACCGCCTGCAGCAGATGGTCCACTGCGATGACCTTCAACCCTGACGCCAGACAGGCCTCTTCGGCATTCGCCTGCGGCACCATCAACCAGCGCCCGGCCTTGCGCGCCGCCAATGCTGCCGGCAGCACCCCGCGGACGGGCCGCACTGCGCCGGAAAGCGCCAGCTCCCCCAGGCACTCCACGTCGTCCAGCGTCAGCGTCGGCACCTGCACGCTGGCCGAGAGAATCCCCAGGGCAATCGCCAGATCGAACCGCCCGCCATCCTTGGGCAAGTCCGCTGGCGCCAGATTCAGCGTGATCCGACGCGCCGGAAATTGCAGCCCGGAATTGATGATCGCACTGCGCACCCGATCCTTGCTTTCCTTCACCGCGGCCTCGGGCAGGCCGACCATTGTCAGCGAGGGCAGACCGTTGGCCAGATGGACTTCGACGGTGACGGCGGGTGCCTCGACGCCCACTTGGGCGCGGCTGTGGACGATGGAGAGGGACATGGTCGTTCCTTGAGTTGAAGAGCACCGCTTCCTGCGGGTTTGTGAAGGGTAGACGGGGGAGAGGGAATTGGTGGGGTGGTTACGTGGGCAAAATTTCACGGGATATTGCGGTTACGAACCAGGGCATTGGCGAGGTACAAAAAAACCGCCATTTAGACGGTTTCTTTCACGAAAAAAATTCAGCTTCGTCCACCGGCCAACCAACCACCTGGCTCAAGTTCTTTACCGCGCGCGATGGCGACTTCAATAAAACGTCTTTGATTGGCCGATAAATTTCCAGCCAAACGACGTGCTTCGGTGTGAAACTCAACAATTTGTAAGAGCTTCGCCTTTCGCTTTTTTGGGCTCATACGCACCTCCTGCGATTGGAAGATATTGGTCGCTCAAGTAGGTGACAAGGCGGTTGTTATGGTCATCCACCTGAACACCACACCCGATTTCTGGCTGAATCTGCAATCGACCTACGAGTTACGCTCAGCCCGGATCGAGCGTGGTTGAACGTTAAATATTCAGAGCGACTGCAGGACACGTGAAGCCCGCTTCCACCACGGTTTTACCGGGCGTCTGGCCAGCTCACGCTCTGTCATCATCTGCGGCACATCCTGCAACCGAATCCACGGCTGGTTATTCCAGTGCAGCAAGCTCAACGACATTTCCGGCCAATTGAGCAGGCTCAGTTGTGGGCGCTCGATTGTGGTGGGGTGTTGGGCGTCTCGCAGGGCGGGGACGACTTCATGGGTGAGCCATTCACGCAATGCTCGGTATTCGGGGCAGTAGTGGTAGACGAGCATGGCGTAGACACCGGATTCGCTGATCAGCAGGGTGTTTTCGATGCGGCCGTAGATGAGGGTTCTGGTGGTTTGGTATTGGTCAGGATCGAGTTTTCGGAGTTGGCGGTCGTTGAGGTAGATGCGAAGTAATCGGCCCAAGTCGCGGGCGCTGAACCAGGGTTGGTTTTGCAGGAGTAGGGCGTGGAGGTGGAGTTTGTGGCGGGTGAAGATGTGGGGGATTAGATAGCTTTCTTCCATTTTGCAACTCCGGATGCGTATGAAGGAAGCTGCCTCTGTTCGTCGCCAAACGAAAGGGTGGCAGCTGCGCGCGGGTTGGCGAACCGGTGCATCCGGACAAACCGGCAGACCTGAAGGTCTCCCACGCACAGCCGCCATAATTCGAAATGGGATAATTCCCTGAATCGAATGTGGTCGCGGTGCGTCGGATGCTATCCAGGTCGCCAAACCCGGTGCTGAATATTCAGCTGGGGATGAGCATAGAGATCGGATACTTCGCGACGCAATCGGACGGCGGTGTGATGTTTGTAGGACGTTGCCGGGATTCTTGCGATGTTTGAGATCAAAAGATCGCAGCCTGCGGCAGCTCCTACAGGGGTGATCTGTCCAGTGTGGGATAACTGGTAGACCGAGACGACCCCATTCGCGGGCAAGCCCGCTCCCACAGGGATCGCGTGTTACAGAGGGTTTGGTGTGTTATTCGGTTGGCGGGGTTAGCTTCGCTTCCATCTCCGCGACCTTCGTTTCAAGAGCCTCCAGCCGCGCCCGGGTGCGCGCCAACACAACCATCTGGCTATCGAATTCTTCCCGACTCACCAGATCCAGTTTGCTGAAGCCGCTCTGCAGCAACATTTTGAACTGGCTTTCGATTTCGGCTTTCGGCAGAGGCGTGTCGCCGCTGAAGAGGCGGGAGGCGGTGCCGGTGAGGGCGTCGAGGAAGTCTTTTGGCGCGAGCATGGGCAATGTCCTGGAAACAATGACGGGCAGTGTATCACGCAGTGTCTATAGTCATTTGCGCGGGCAAGGGCTGCACGCTTTTCGCGCATGGGGACGGACGGTGTCGCACCGTTGTTGTGCGTATCGCGTCGGGTGTTGTTGCGAAGTAGCAGTCATCTGCGGGTAAAGGCTTGAAAACAGTAGTTTTTGTGGAGATGGCAAGCTTTCTGCTTAGACCCTGATGACCCATGCACTGATGCAGTCACTGTGACGAACGCAGTGCGCCAAGCGAAGCGGGGGAGTGTTTCGTGAGGGGCGTCGGACGGGCAGGTCAGGGCCGACGATGCGTTACAAAGCCAGGCACTGCGCTTAGACTTGAGACGGGTTTGTTTTCCTGGGGCAAGTCCACCAATTCGGGAGAGAGTTTTCATGAAGCTAGTCACTGCCATCATCAAGCCGTTCAAGCTGGACGACGTACGCGAGTCGCTGTCCGAGATCGGCGTGCAGGGCATTACCGTCACTGAAGTCAAAGGCTTTGGTCGGCAGAAGGGTCACACCGAGCTGTATCGCGGCGCGGAATACGTGGTCGATTTCCTGCCCAAGGTGAAGATCGACGTCGCCATCGACGACAAGGATCTGGACCGGGTAATCGAGGCCATCACCAAGGCTGCCAACACCGGCAAGATCGGTGACGGCAAGATCTTCGTGGTCAATCTGGAACAGGCGATTCGCATCCGTACCGGCGAAACCGATACCGACGCAATCTAAGCCGCCACAAACCCAACGCCCCAGGAGAAAACAATATGACTCTGCGTAAATTCGCAGGGCTAGGAGCCCTGTTGTCCATCGTAATGCCCAGCCTTGCTCTGGCGGCAGACGAAGTGGCGGCCCCAGTCCTCAACTCCGGCGACACCGCCTGGATGATGACCTCGACAGCCTTGGTGCTGTTTATGACCATTCCCGGCCTCGCGCTGTTCTACGGCGGCATGGTTCGGTCGAAAAACATTCTTTCCGTGATGATGCAGTGCTTCGCCATTACTGGTCTGATCAGCGTCCTGTGGGTCATTTATGGCTACAGCATCGCGTTCGACACCACGGGCATGGAGCAGGGCGTCGTCAACTTCAACTCGTTCTTCGGCGGCATGGGCAAGGCGTTCCTCGCCGGCATCACGCCAGCCAGCCTGACCGGCCCTGCGGCGCTGTTCCCCGAGGCGGTATTCGTCACCTTCCAGATGACCTTCGCGATCATCACCCCGGCGCTGATCGTCGGTGCGTTCGCCGAGCGGATGAAGTTCTCCGCGATGCTGGTATTCATGGGCATCTGGTTCACCCTGGTGTATGCGCCGATCGCGCACATGGTCTGGTCCGGTAACGGCGGCCTGATGTGGGACTGGGGCGTGCTGGATTTCGCTGGCGGCACCGTGGTGCATATCAACGCCGGTGTGGCTGGTCTGGTCGCCTGCCTGGTGTTGGGCAAGCGCAAGGGCTTCCCGACCACGCCGATGGCGCCGCACAACCTCGGTTACACCTTGATGGGCGCGGCCATGCTGTGGGTCGGTTGGTTCGGTTTTAACGCGGGTTCAGCCGCTGCGGCCAACGGCACCGCCGGCATGGCGATGCTGGTCACTCAGATTGCTACCGCTGCTGCCGCACTGGGCTGGATGTTTGCCGAGTGGGTTACTCACGGCAAACCTAGCGCACTGGGTATCGCTTCGGGCGTGGTAGCCGGTCTGGTGGCAATTACTCCGGCAGCCGGCACCGTCGGCCCGATGGGCGCGCTGGTAATCGGTCTGGCGGCTGGCGTGGTGTGCTTCTTCTGCGCCACCACCCTCAAGCGCAAGCTCGGCTATGACGATTCCCTGGACGCCTTTGGCGTGCACGGTATCGGCGGTATCCTCGGCGCAATCCTGACGGGTGTGTTCGCAGCTCCCTCCCTGGGTGGCTTCGGCACCGTGACCGACATCGCCGCACAAGTGTGGATTCAGTGCAAAGGCGTGGGCTTCACGGTGATCTACACAGCGATCGCCACATACATCATCCTCAAAGTGCTGGATGTGGTCATGGGCCTGCGCATCAACGAAGAAGAAGAGGCGGTCGGCATCGATCTGGCGCTTCACAACGAACGCGGCTACAACTTGTAAGCAGGCGCGTAAAAAACTGCCCGGCTTGCCGGGCATTTTTTTGTCTGGAATTTGTCGTTGAAGGCTGGGCTGAAAGGTTTTTTCCTACAGGTTTTACGATGTTTACGTCGGGTGTTTTTGTGCAGCCAAAGGCTTACAGGATTGAAGGAATATTAGGGCCTTTGTTTTTTCCCAGAGCGCGCTAGAATGCGCCCCGAACGTGCGGAGAACTGTATGTGGCAACAGACTCTGATTACCTTGCGGGCGAGGCCCCGGGGCTTTCACCTGGTAACGGATGAGTTACTCGCCGGCTTGCCTGAACTCAAGGCGTGTCGGGTCGGTCTGTTGCATCTGTGGCTGCAGCATACCTCGGCGTCGTTGACCATCAACGAGAACGCCGATCCGGCGGTACGTCGCGACTTCGAACGATTTTTCAATCGTCTGATCCCACAAGGAACAGACGGCTATGAGCATAACGACGAAGGCCTGGACGACCTCCCGGCGCACTTCAAGGCCAGCGTGCTTGGCTGTCAGCTCAGTTTGCCGATTTCGGCAGGCCGGCTGGCGTTGGGGACCTGGCAAGGCGTTTATCTGGGCGAGCACCGTGATCATGGCGGTGCCCGTAAAGTCCTCGCCACCGTGCACGGTGAAGAGGCATAGCCGCTGGTCAGCAGCGGCTGTTGAATTTTTTCCTGCAGCCTTCGACAGAGGGCAAAGCTGGGCTATAACTAATCTGCTTTTCGCAAGTCATGAGGTAGAACATGAGCGACGATGATCTGGAAAACGACGACCTCGAAGTAGGCGACGACGACGAAACCGAAGAAGGTCTGGAAGCAGCGGCGGAAGACGTCGCTGAAGACGACGGTGGTGATGCGCCGGTTCCGACCGCCAAAGGCAAGGCCAAGGCAGCGGTATCGGTCGATGAGCTGCCGAGTGTCGAAGCCAAGAACAAGGAACGCGATGCTCTCGCGCGGGCCATGGAGGAGTTTTTGGCCAAGGGCGGCAAAGTGCAGGAAGTGGAGGCCAATGTGGTCGCCGATCCGCCCAAGAAGCCGGACAACAAGTACGGCAGCCGGCCTATCTGAGCCTGCTACCTGCTTGCTGAAAAAGCCCGCCGTCGCTGCGGGCTTTTTCATGCCTGATACAAATCCAAAACCTATGGTGTTCCCTGTGGGAGCGGGCTTGCCCGCGAAAGCGGTGTGTCAGTTGATATCAATGCTGACTGACACGGCCCCTTCGCGGGCAAGCCCGCTCCCACAGGTTTTTGTGTCAGGCCGACACAGAATTCCAGCGAGCCAACAACGCCGGCAATTCGGTCAGGCTGCAAATTTCGGCATCCGGCAGCCGGTCCGCTTCCCAGGCCTTGCCCGCCGGATTGAACCAGATCGCCCGCAACCCCGCCTGCTGCGCACCGGCAATGTCATCACCCGGATGATCGCCAATATGCACCGCCGTTTCAGCGGTCGCGCCACCGCGCTGCAAAGCCTCCCGGAACAATCGCGCATCGGGTTTGGCGATGCCGATGTCTTCGGCGCACAACGCAAACTTGAAGTAGTCCGCCAGCCCCAGCCGACGCACATCGGCGTTGCCATTGGTGACCACGCCGAGGGCGTAATGGTTGGCCAGCAACTCCAGGGTCGGCTGCACCTCCGGGAATATTTCCAGCTGATGCCGGGCATGCAGGAACACTTCGAAACTTTGGTCGGCCAGGTCCGACGCTTCGGCATGGGGATATCCGGCCTCTTCCAGGGCCTGGAACAACACGCGCCGGCGCAAGGCGCTGATGCGGTGCTTGAGGTTCGGCTCGATGCTCAGGATGCGTTCGCGTATGGCCCACAAATGTTCCACCGGCACGGCACCCAGGTTGGGCGCGTGTTCGGTCAGCCATGCACGCAATACGGCTTCGGCGCTGACGATTACCGGGGCGGTGTCCCACAGGGTGTCGTCGAGGTCGAAGGTGATCAATTGAATACTCATGAATCGTCGCCTTTCATGCGTTTGGCCCGTGGGTGGGCGCTGTCGTAGACCGTGGCCAGGTGCTGGAAGTCCAGGTGGGTGTAGATCTGGGTGGTCTTGATGTCCGAGTGGCCGAGCAGTTCCTGCACCGCGCGCAGGTCCTGGGAGGATTCCAGCAAATGGCTGGCGAAGGAGTGCCGCAGCATGTGCGGATGCAGGTTCTGCCCCAGTTCACGCTCGCCGGCAGCCTTGACCCGCACCTGGATCGCCCGGGGACCGAGGCGGCGGCCTTGCTGGCTGACGAAAACCGCATCGTCCGCGGGGTTGGCCATGGCCCGCAGTGGCAGCCACTGCTCCAGCGCTTCGCGGGCCTTTTTTCCTACCGGCAGCAGGCGGGTCTTGCTGCCTTTACCGAGCACCTGGACCATGCCGTCGGCCAGGTCGAGCTGATCGAGATTGAGCCCCGTCAGCTCCGACAGCCGCAGCCCGGAGGAATAGAACAACTCCAGAATCGCCTGATCCCGGCGAGCGAGAAAGTCATCCTCGACTCCCCCTTCAAGCAATTGCAGGGCGCGGTCGGTGTCGAGGGTTTTCGGCAGGCGGCGTTCGCCTTTGGGCGGCGCGAGACCATTGGCCGGATCGTGGTCGCACAGGCCTTCGCGGTTCAGGTAGTGATAGAGCCCGCGAACGGCCGACAGCAATCGCGCGAGGCTACGGGACGATTGCCCCTGAGCGTGCAGACGAGCAATCAGGCTGCGCAGGCGCTGGATGTCCAGCGCCGCCCAGCTGCCGATATTCTGTTTGACGCACCAGCCCAGCACTTTATCGAGGTCGCGGCGGTAGGCCGACAGCGTGTGCGGCGACACCTGCCGCTCACTGCGCAGGTGTTCGCAGTAAGCGTCCAGTTGTCGTTCCATGTTCAGCGTACCGAGCGCAGGGAGTTGTTGACCCGTGGCAGCACGCGACCCATGACTTCAGCGATGTAGCTCAGGAACAAGGTGCCCACCGAGCTTTTGTAGTGCTGCGGATCACGGCTGGCGATGGCCAGGATGCCGTGGATGCCTTGGTGGCTGATGGCGACGACCGCGGTGGAGCCGATCTGCTTGCGCTGTTCTTCGCCGAACAGGAAGTCCAGTTCATGTTCTCGCAGGCTGCCGCTGATGCTTTTGTCTTCCGAGAGCAAACCGCCGATGGCCACTTGAGCTTCGGCGTGGGTGACCCAGCGGCCCACCGGCATGGCGTTGTCGCCGAGCAGGATGAGACTGACGAAGGGCACCTGGAATTCCTGGCGCAGGCTGTCTTCGACGCACATCACCACGTCTTCCAGGCTGGCGGCATCCATCAGCGCCAGGATCAGGCGACGGGTCTTTTCGAACAGTCGGTCGTTGTCCCGGGCCACGTCCATCAAATGCGACAGGCGATGACGCAGTTCAATGTTGCGGTCGCGCAGGATGGTCATCTGGCGCTCCACCAGCGACACGGTATCGCCGCGCCGATGGGGAATACGCAGGGACGGGAGCAGTTCCTCGTGCTCGACGAAGAAGTCCGGATGAGCCTCCAGGTACGCGGCAACAGCCGCAGCCTCCAGGCTTTCGGACGGTGATTCGTCAGCTTGTCGTGCGGGTACCTGAGGCTTGTCAGTCATGGATTTCGCTCACTCAAAGACGCACTTGTCCTTCATATACGCGCACTGCCGGGCCGGTCATCATCACCGGTTGGCCAGGGCCTGCCCATTCGATGGACAGGCGCCCGCCAGGCAGGTCGATCAATAGCGGCGAATCCATCCACCCCTGGCTGATCGCGGCCACTGCGGCGGCACAGGCGCCGGTTCCGCAAGCCTGGGTTTCCCCGGTTCCGCGTTCCCAGACGCGCAACTGTGCGCGGCTCCGGTCGATGACCTGGAGAAAACCGACATTGACCCGAGCCGGGAAGCGCGGGTGATGTTCGATTTTCGGCCCCAGTTCATGCACCGGCGCATTGTTGATATCGCTGACCCGCACCACGGCATGGGGGTTGCCCATGGATACCGCAGCCAGTTCGACCGGGGTGCCGTCGACGTCGACCTGATAACTCTTGGCCTGCTCCGTTGCCTGGAACGGAATATCCGCCGGCACCAGGCGCGGCGCGCCCATGTTGACGCTGATCTGGCCATCGTTGCGGATGTCCAGTTCGATGATGCCGCTTTTGGTCTCGACGCGAATCTGCCGCTTGGCGGTCAAGCGCTTGTCGAGCACGAAGCGGGCGAAGCAGCGCGCACCGTTGCCGCACTGTTCCACTTCGGAGCCGTCAGCGTTGAAGATCCGGTAGCGGAAGTCCACGTCCGGGTTGCTCGGTGCCTCGACGATCAGTAATTGGTCGAAACCGACGCCGGTGTGCCGGTCGCCCCATTGTTTGGCGTGCTTGGGCAGAATGTGCGCGTGCTGGCTGACCAGGTCGAGGACCATGAAGTCATTGCCCAGGCCGTGCATTTTGGTAAAACGCAGCAGCATGGTTTTACTCCGGCAGCAGGCTTTCGCCAGCAAACAACTCGGCTACCGTCTCACGGCGACGCACTTCAAATGCCTGATCACCGTCCACCAACACTTCAGCGGTACGGCCGCGGGTGTTGTAGTTGGAACTCATGACAAACCCGTAGGCACCGGCCGAATGCACGGCCAGCAGGTCGCCTTCCTCCAGCGCCAGTTGACGGTCCTTGGCCAGGAAGTCGCCGGTCTCGCAGATCGGGCCGACGATGTCGTAGGCGCGGGCGGCGGATTGACGCGGACGCACGGCAGTGACGTCCATCCAGGCCTGGTACAGCGCCGGGCGGATCAGGTCGTTCATGGCGGCGTCGACGATGGCGAAGTCTTTGTGCTCGGTGTGCTTGAGGTATTCGACCTGGGTCAGCAATACACCGGCGTTGGCCACGATGAAGCGGCCCGGCTCGAACACCAGCGCCAGGTCACGACCGTCGAGACGCTCGCGCACAGCCTTGATGTAGTCGGCAGCCAGTGGCGGCTCCTCGTCCTTGTATCGCACGCCCAGGCCACCACCGAGATCGATGTGGCGCAGGTAGATGCCGCAATCACCGAGGCGATCGACCAGGCCCAGCAGGCGGTCGAGGGCGTCGATGAACGGCGGCAGGGTGGTCAGTTGCGAGCCGATGTGGCAATCGACGCCGACCACTTCCAGGTTGGGCAGCTGAGCTGCACGCACGTACACGTCTTCGGCGTCGGCGATGGCGATGCCGAACTTGTTCTCTTTGAGACCGGTGGAAATGTACGGGTGGGTGCCGGCATCGACGTCCGGGTTCACGCGCAGCGAAATCGGCGCGCGAACGCCCAGTTCGGCGGCGACCACTTGCAGGCGCTCCAGCTCGTCGGTGGATTCGACGTTGAAGCAGTGCACGCCGACTTCCAGGGCGCGACGCATGTCGTCACGGGTCTTGCCGACGCCGGAGAACACGATCTTGTCGGGGGTACCGCCAGCGGCCAGTACACGTTCCAGCTCGCCACGGGAGACGATGTCGAAACCGGCGCCCAGACGCGCAAGGACATTCAGTACGCCCAGGTTGGAGTTGGCTTTCACAGCAAAGCACACCAGGTGCGGCATGCCGGCCAGTGCATCGGCGTAAGCCAGGTATTGGGCTTCGATGTGCGCGCGCGAGTAAACGTAGGTCGGTGTGCCAAAGCGCTCGGCGATGACAGACAGGGCAACACCTTCCGCGAACAGTTCACCGTCACGGTAGTTAAAAGCGTCCATGAGGTTCCCTTATTATTGGTAGACGTCGTGCTTGTGTGCTTTGGAGGCAGGCTGCTGCTGCGACGACTTGGCTTGCTCGACAGGGTCCTGGTCTTCATCGGGCAGGTACAGCGGGCCTTTTTGACCGCAGGCCGACACAAGGCAGGCAACCGCGAGGAGCGCAGCAAGGGAAGAGATCAGGCGCTTCATGGCGAAATCCTTGAAAATGCATTAATTGCGCCGGAGTATACCGGCCACCCGGCAGCTTGCCTATGCAACGGACCGCCCGTCCGGCGGGGCTTGGGCCGATACCGGTTGGTATCACGCAATCCCTGTGGGAGCGGGCTTGCCCGCGAAGGGGCCAGTACATTCAACCTCTTTGTTGACTGAACCACCGCTTTCGCGAGCAAGCCCGCTCCCACAGACGGTCGCTTGGTCATTATCCTTTGCAATCGACGGGGCTCGGTCGTATCTTGCGGCGCTTGAGCCTGATCAGACACTTTTTGAGGTTGCCGTAATGAGTTTGTCCGAAGCGCGTTTCCACGACCTGGTCGATGCCACCCAGCAAACCCTGGAGGACATCTTTGACGAGAGCGATCTGGATATCGACCTCGAAAGCTCGGCCGGTGTGCTGACTGTCAAGTTCGAGAACGGCAGCCAGTTGATCTTCAGTCGCCAGGAGCCGCTGCGTCAGCTGTGGCTGGCGGCGGTGTCCGGTGGTTTCCACTTCGACTACGACGAAGAAAGCGAGCGCTGGATGTGCGACAAGAGCGAAGAGCAGTTGGGTGAAATGCTTGAACGTATCGTCCAGCAACAGGCCGGTGTCGAGCTCGATTTCGAAGGCCTGTGAGATCGTGACCCAGCCTGCGTCTGTCCGTGCGCCCAAGCCGCTCTACAGCAATGTCAGCCCTGCGGTGCCATCGCCCTGCAGCGGTGTGTGCCGTCTGGACGAGCAGAAAGTCTGCCTGGGCTGCTTTCGTCATGTCGAAGACATCCGCGAATGGCGTTCGGCGGACGATGATCGCCGGCGCGTCATCTGCGCCCAGGCAGCGCAACGCAAAGCCGCCATTTAACGCCGTAACGCGATCCGTAGCAGCTGGCGAAGCCTGCGTTCGGCTGCGCAGCAGTCGTGAGATCAGACAATAAGGTGTGCCAGGAATACCGAGCATTCAGGTTCTACGACTGCTGCGCAGCCGAACGCAGGCTTCGCCAGCTGCTACAAGGTGCATGGTCGGACCTGACTTGTATATTTTTTGAGCTGTGATAGTGTCCGGAAACGCCTCAACCCATCGAGGCTTATGAAAACCCCGCCTTTTTCTGGCGGGGTTTTGCTTTTTTCGTGCAGAAGAAAGGAGTCTGCCCAGATCATGACCGCACCTTCCATCACCCTTACCCGTCTGGACGTCCAGCGTCTGGAGCGTCTGATCGACAGCCTGGACGACACGCTGCCGGGCGTTATTGCGCTGCAAACCGAACTGGATCGCGCCGATACCCTGGTCGGCCACGATGAAGTGCCGGCGGATGTCGTGACCATGAATTCCCGTGTGCATTGCCGCGAAGAAGGCAGTGGCAAGGACTACCACCTGACCCTGGTGTACCCCAAGGATGCGAACGCCGACGAAGGCAAGGTCTCGATCCTGGCGCCGGTGGGCAGCGCGCTGCTCGGCCTGAAGGTTGGCCAGCACATCGATTGGCCGGCTCCGGGCGGCAAGACCCTGAAGCTGACGCTGCTGGAGGTTGAATCGCAGCCGGCCAATGGCGGCGCGTTCCCGGAGTGACATCCCTCAGACCTGATCGAGCGCCTCGTTCAACGCGTGCTCCAGGTCTGCCTTGTAGCGCAGGTACAGATGGGTGGAACTCTGCCTTTCACCCAGCAGGCCTGACAGGTCGAGGTCGGTGATGTAGCAGCGGTAGCGTTCGGTTTCCCGGCGCTGCCCGACGATTTCCCGGGCGACCACGCGGAACAACTGGTCGCCATGTTCCAGCTCGGAAAACTCCCGTTGATTGCAATACAACGTCACCTGCACCTGACCCGGCGCGGCTTTGCCGACGATCGCCTGCACGTCGTAGAACGGCTTGTTCACCGGCGTCTGCGGCACCGGCCGGGCTTCGATGCGGCGCGCCCGGCCAGGGCCTGACGGCAGCAACTGGCAATACAGAGTGTCGAGGTTCAGGCGGTGGGCCGTGTCCATTGGTATCAGGGCATCGCGACGGTACTGGATCGATTGCAGGAAACGCTGCAGCGGTACCAGCAGGCTTTGCTCATCGTGCCAGGGCAGGCGTTGCTGCCACAGGGCGTTGAACTCATCGAGCACGTACAGATCAGCCTGATCTTCGTGGACCCGGTAGAACACTTGGATGCAGTCCGGCTGACCCGTGGGCAGGAACAGCGCGAGGTCGTGGTCTTCCAGTGCCTTCGGATCGAGGTGCAGTGGGCTGTAGCTCGCCATTTCCTCGCCCAGGTAATCGATCAGCGCCGGCAGAGTAGCCAGTGCGATGTGCTGGACCTGGCCCGGCACCAACTCCAGTACGTGGTAGTGCTGCTGGACCTGGATCAGGTAGCGATGGTTGAGCCGGCTCAGCAGCAGGTTCTGCGCGGTATCGAGGATTTCCTCGACCCGTTGGGCGATGAACTGCGCGCGGTTATGACAGAAGCAACGCACCCGCAGCTTCGACTGTTGCGGCCCGGCGGGCAGGTTGTTGAGGTAGTCGCGGATGCAGTCGAGCAGGGCATGGGGGCCGTCGTAGCGGCCGACCAACACTTCGTTCCAGCTATTGAGCGTGACCTGGTCCAGGGTCAGCACCAGATTTTCCCGGACACCGGCGTAGCTCAGGGAGTCGGTGCGCTCGGTGGTCATGAGGATGTTCAGTTCGCGATGGTGCTTGAGCGGATCAATGCCGACATTCACCAGAATCAGCACTTCGCTCGGCACGCTGGCGCGCAACAGAGGCTCCTCGGCTACGGTGGGCAAGGGCAGGGCGATGGTCTGTTGCAGGCTGCCGAGCAGGTTGAACAGTTCGAATTCGCTCAAGTCGCTGGTGCCGGGGTGCAAGGCCAGGCGGGTACTGCTGTCGATCACGCCATTGCGGTGGCACCAGGTCAGCAGTTCGAGCAAGTGACGGCTGCGTTTGATCGGCGCGAAATGTTCCCACTCCAGTGCCGTCAGGCTGCCGTTGTACAAGCCCCACTGGCTTTGCCCCGGTTCTTTCTTGTTCGGTGCGTGCACCAGCGTCAGGGTGTCTTCGGCCAGGTCCGGGGCGATACCGGGGTTGATGAATTCGACTTTGCCGGCCTTGCGCTCGAAAGCGGCGTACAGGCGACGGCCGAGGACGCTCAGGTCGCGCTTGTTGATGCGGCTGACCGTTTGTTCGTGACGGGCAAACTGGGTGAGGAAGCGGTAGCTGTAATTCAGCTCGTTGACCAGTGCCCGCCGCTCGGAGCTGACCTGGCGGACTTTCCACTGGCTACGGCTGTCGAGCAGGGTCAGTTGGCGCTGGTCCCAGTGCCATTCATGGGCCAGGCGTTCGAGTAAAGAGCGCTGCCAGCTCTGGGTGCGGCTGTTGCCGGTGAGCTTGCGATTAACCTTCAGGTACAGCGCGCGACGCACCAGTTCCAGCCGTTCCGGTTCGTTACGGGCGATCAGGTATTCCTCGATGCGCCGGTACACCACGACGTACGGATCCAGTTCGTCGAGGTCGAGTTGGTTGGCGAACACCGCTTGCTTGAAGCGCAGGCTCAGGCAATGGACCCTGGGGTGTTCACTGGCGTAAACCTCTGTCAGCAGCAGCTTGAGTACCGACTTGTAGGGAGACTCGATGCCCTTGAACAACTGCCAGAGCCCGGCGCCGATAAATTCGCCGGGTGGGATGTAGGCCAGGTTGCCGAGGTCGAGGGTTTCATCGGCACGGATGAAGCGTTTGGAGATCAAGGCATGGGTGTAGCGGTCGTAGCTCGATTCTTCGTAGACCGGCACCAGCCACCAGATCGGTGTGCGCCCGGCGAGCCAGATCGCGGTGCGGTAAAACTCGTCCAGCAACAGGTAGTGCTGGGTAGTGCCGCAATCCTCCGAGCTCAGTTGGGTATCACGCTCGCCGCGGACGAAACGGCTCGGATCGATCAGGAAAAAATGCGCTTCGGCACCCTGGCTGGCGGCCCAGGCTTCCAGCAATTGGCATTTCTTGCGCAGTTCGGCGAGTTCGTTTTCGGTCAGGTCCGGCCCATGGCAGACCCACACATCCATGTCGCTCTGGTCGGCCTGCGCCAGAGTGCCGAGGCTGCCCATCAGGAACAGTCCGTGAATCGGTCTTGGCGGGTTGCTGCCGTGGCGCGGCTTATAGGAAAACGAGCGGGTCAGGCGCTGGGTTTCAGCAAGGACATTGGCATCCGGTTCGAAATTCGACAGGCCGGCCGGCGTACTGCCGGAAACGTAGCCGGGCAACAGCGGATGGTTAACGTGGAAAAACAACGGCAGCAAGGTCAGGACCCCTTGCTGGCGGGTCGACAACCCTTCCATGGCGCGAGCCATGCGTCCTTCGTTGAGTTTCAGAAAGCGTGCGCGCAGCTGGCTGAGAACCTTGCGGTCGATTCCCTCGTCCAGATCGGGGCGGATTTCATGGGTGCGCGTCATGTCAGCTCAAACCGGCTCGCAGGGCTCGGACGTGGGGCTCTTCGGATGAGGGGCAGTTTAGCGCCTTGAAGCGAGGACTTTTAAGCTGATTTTGTTTTTCTGGCGTCAGATTTATAACGGCTGGAAACGGAAATCAGGGAATGTGCCCGCGGAAATCCCTGGATCGGGGTCTCCGTGGGCGATGCGGCAGAATTCAGGCTGTTACTTCGGCGTTAAGAATTGTCAGCACGGCTTGCACATTTTGCGCGGCGTCACGACCCAGGCTGGTCAGGTAACCGCCGTCAGGCTGGTCGGTCAGTTCTTTTTCAAAGAGGCGTTTGGCGGCGGCAATGTGTTTCGGGGCAGCGGTCTGATGAATTTTCAGACCTTCCTGGGAACTGTCCAGGTTGAAGAGTGCGAGGACTTCCAGTTCGGCAACCAACTCAGGGGTAAGCGACATAAGGACTCCAGACTTTCTAGGAATTGGACGACAGCGCCCCTAAGGTGAGCTTACTTGCGCGGCATGTCCAGTGCTCGTGACAGGGTTTTTTTCCTCTGTAGGAGCAGCCGGTCGACGCTCGATTGCTCGCGATGGTCTTCAACGATGACGCTGGAAACCTGACGCCCCGCGGCGCTCTCGGGTTTTTCGCGAGCAATCGAGCGTCGACCGGCTGCTCCTACAGGGAGGGCGTGGATTTACTGCTTTTGCGGCGGCAACTCGGGCAATGCTCGCAGGGCAGCTTCGTACCATTCGGTGTTGAACGCGCGGTCTTCTTCGAGGATCGCGTCGATTTCTACCGCCAAAACATGAGCCATCAGGTTGAGGATATCTTCCCGCTCGTAACCCACCAGCGTCAGCTTGTTGAACGTCGCTTTGGCCGCTGGCGGGTTGTCGCTTTCGATCTGGTTTTCGATGGCCTGGATCAGGGTGCTTTCGGCGAACTCTTCTTCGTCGTTGTCGATATCGGTTGGCTCGCTCATGGCAGGCTCCTCAGGGAAAGGCGGCCAGTTTACCCGCATTCAGCGGCGTGATGCTGCTGGCAAGAAACCCGGCAGCGTTCTATAAACAGGCACTGCCCACCCCGCACGGCCTGGAGGCTTTGTGATGATCAAGCTTTATGGATTCTCCGTCAGTAACTACTACAACATGGTCAAACTGGCGCTGCTGGAAAAAGGTCTGCCCTTCGAAGAAGTGCCGTTTTACGCTGGCACCAGCCCCGAGGCATTGGCCATCAGCCCTCGCGGAAAGGTCCCGGTGCTGCATGTAGAGCAGGGCTTCATCAATGAAACCAGCGTGATCCTCGAGTACATCGAGCAGAGCCAGGAAGGCACGCCTTTGCTGCCGAGCGATCCGTTCGAACGCGCACAGGTGTTGGCACTGGCCAGGGAAATCGAGCTGTACATCGAATTGCCAGGCCGCGCCTGCTATCCCGAAGCCTTTTTCGGCATGACCCTGCCGGATGCGATCAAGGAAAAAACCAAAGCCGAATTGTTGCTGGGGATGGCGGCGCTGGGCCGGCACGGCAAATTCAGCCCTTACGTGGCTGGCGACAGCTTGAGCGTGGCGGATCTGTATTTCCTGTTCAGCGTGCCGCTGGCGTGTGGGGTCGCCAAGAAGTTGTTTGGCATCGATTTGTTGGCCGAGATGCCGAAGGCCAAGGCGCTGCTGGAGTTTCTGGGGGGGAATCCGAACGTGCAGCGTGTGGCGGCGGACCGGGAAGCCGCGATGCCGGCGTTCATGGCGATGATTGCTGCCAAAAAATAGTTCTGTGGCGTTCTGAAGTCAGTCATCGCGGGCAAGCCCGCTCCCACAGGGTTGTGTGTCGTTCGCGAGTCTGCGGCACGACACGAATCCTGTGGGAGCGGGCTTGCCCGCGAAGCTTTTAACTAACGGCTGGCCAGAAGTGCCTGACCGCGCACTACAGCAGCCTTCACCTGCGCCGGCGCGGTGCCGCCGATGTGGTTGCGGGCATTGACCGAGCCTTCCAGAGTCAGCACGGCGAACACGTCCTGATCGATCTGATCACTGAACTTGCGCAGTTCTTCCAGGCTCATTTCCGCCAGGTCTTTGCCGCTGTCCACACCGTACTTCACGGCATGGCCGACGATTTCGTGGCAATCACGGAATGGCAGGCCGCGACGCACCAGGTAGTCGGCCAGATCGGTGGCGGTGGAGAAACCGCGCAGGGCCGCTTCGCGCATCATTGCGTGCTTGGGCTTGATCGCGGGGACCATGTCAGCAAAGGCTCGCAGCGAGTCGCGCAGGGTGTCGGCGGCGTCGAACAGCGGTTCCTTGTCTTCCTGGTTGTCCTTGTTATAGGCCAAAGGCTGGCCTTTCATCAGGGTCAGAAGGCCCATCAGCGCGCCGAACACGCGGCCGGTCTTGCCGCGCACGAGTTCCGGCACGTCCGGGTTTTTCTTTTGCGGCATGATCGAACTGCCGGTGCAGAAACGGTCGGGCAGGTCGATGAACTGGAACTGCGCGCTGGTCCACAGCACCAGTTCCTCGGAGAAACGCGACAGGTGCATCATCGCGATACTGGCCGCCGAGCAGAATTCGATGGCGAAGTCACGATCGGAGACGTTGTCCAGCGAATTGCCGCCAACCGCGTCGAAACCCAGGAGTTGGGCGGTGTATTCGCGATCGATCGGGTAGGTGGTGCCGGCCAGCGCCGCGCTGCCCAGTGGCATGCGGTTGGTGCGTTTGCGGCAGTCGACCAGGCGTTCGTAGTCGCGGCTGAGCATTTCGAACCAGGCCAGCATGTGGTGCCCGAACGTCACCGGCTGTGCGGTCTGCAGGTGGGTGAACCCCGGCATGATGCTGGCGGCTTCGCGCTCGGCCTGCTCCAGCAGGCCCTTTTGCAGGCGGGTGATTTCGGCCAGGATAAGGTCGATTTCGTCACGCAGCCACAGACGGATGTCGGTGGCGACCTGATCGTTACGGCTGCGGCCGGTGTGCAGTTTTTTACCGGTCACGCCGATGCGGTCAGTCAGGCGCGCCTCGATGTTCATGTGAACGTCTTCGAGGTCGATGCGCCAGTCGAACTGACCGGCCTCGATTTCACCCTGGATGGTGTTCAGGCCATCGATGATGCTGTCGCGCTCGGCATCGGTTAGCACGCCGACCTTGGCCAGCATGGTGGCGTGGGCGATCGAGCCCATGATGTCGTGGCGATACAGGCGCTGGTCGAAGGTGACGGAGGCGGTGAAGCGGGCGACGAAGGCGTCGACGGGTTCACTGAAGCGGCCGCCCCAGGACTGATTGGTCTTGTCAGTGCTCATGAATTCGCTCGTATCGGCTTGAAGTAAGAAGGCGTGGAACGCTGGCGCGGATAATAACAGGGTTGCCAATCCTGTCGCTGACACTGGTCGATACGTTTTTTTGGGGAGAGAAAGCCCGGGCCGGGGCAAGAGCCGCGTATTTTTGCCGAACGATATTTTCCATTTGAGCAATATCGTCCCGGCAACCGTCTACAGTTGGACAGTAGGATCAGCGCATTTCTCGGTGCAGCCGCTGACTATAAGAAGAGTGGGGTGTTCATATTGCGTATCAGCAAACCCTGTGGCGATGCATCGCCAACGCGGGCCTGGGCCGCCAATCGCCCGGCAGATGAAAATTTAGCCGCCGGACCAGCGGCACTTTTTGACGCTCGCGCTAGTCTTAGCGTGGATCGCGGTGACGGACGTCACTTCACCTGTCTACGCTATCCTTGTGCGAGACTCACGCAGGAATCCAGCGCAATATGAATGTCCTGATCGTTGATGACGAACCCTTGGCCCGCGAGCGCCTGAGCCGAATGGTTGGCGAACTCGAGGGGTACAGTGTCCTGGAGCCTAGTGCCACGAATGGCGAAGAGGCGTTGGCACTGATCGACAGCCACAAGCCGGATATCGTGTTGCTCGATATCCGCATGCCCGGCCTGGATGGCCTGCAAGTGGCTGCCCGGTTGTGTGAACGCGAAACTCCCCCCGCCGTGGTGTTCTGCGCCGGGCCCGATGAATTTGCCGTGGAAGCCTTACAGGCCAGCGCCGTAGGCTATCTGGTGAAACCTGTGAGAACTGAACAATTACATGACGCATTAAAGAGAGCCGAGCGCCCCAATCGTGCCCAGCTCGCCGCCCTGACCCGCCCAGCTGCCGAAAGCGGCAACGGCCCGCGCAGCCATATCAGCGCCCGAACCCGTAAAGGGATCGAGCTGATTCCGCTGGATCAGGTGGTGTATTTCATTGCCGACCACAAATACGTGACCTTGCGCCACGAAAGCGGCGAAGTGCTGCTCGATGAGCCGCTCAAGGCTCTCGAAGACGAGTTCGGTGACCGTTTTGTGCGTATCCATCGCAATGCACTGGTCGCCCGCGAGCGTATCGAGCGATTGCAACGCACCCCCCTGGGGCATTTTCAGCTGTTCCTCAAAGGCCTCAATGGTGATGCGCTGATCGTCAGCCGGCGTCATGTGGCTGGGGTACGCAAAATGATGCAACAGCTTTAAACAGCTGTTCGCAGGCCAATTTTACACCCGATTGCCGGACATCCGGGGCCAGGGAGGCCGAGTAGTATCTGATACAAGTCAAAGTGGATTTGGCTGAGCTGTTATTATCCGTCATATCTATTCAGTACGGATTGATCCATGTCCTCTCGCCAGATCCGCATCGCCACCCGCAAAAGCGCTCTTGCCCTTTGGCAGGCCGAATACGTCAAAGCCCGTCTTGAAGCGGCTCATCCGGGCCTGCTGGTGACCCTCGTCCCCATGGTCAGTCGTGGTGACAAGCTGCTTGACTCGCCGCTGTCGAAAATCGGCGGCAAGGGCCTGTTCGTCAAGGAGCTCGAAACCGCGCTGCTGGAAAATGAAGCCGACATTGCCGTGCACTCCATGAAGGACGTGCCGATGGACTTCCCCGAAGGCCTCGGCCTGTTCTGCATCTGCGAGCGGGAAGACCCGCGCGATGCCTTCGTTTCCAACACCTACACCAGCCTGGATGAGTTGCCCCGGGGCAGCATCGTCGGCACCTCCAGCCTGCGCCGTCAGGCTCAATTGCTGACCCGCCGTCCGGACCTGGAAATCCGCTTCCTGCGGGGCAATGTCAACACTCGCCTGGCCAAGCTCGACGCCGGCGAATACGACGCCATCATCCTCGCCGCTGCCGGCCTGATCCGCCTGGGATTCGAAGATCGCATCACCTCGGCCATCAGCGTCGACGACAGCCTTCCGGCCGGTGGCCAGGGCGCGGTGGGTATCGAATGCCGCAGCGACGACAGTGAAATCCATGCGTTGCTGACACCTCTGCATCACCAGGACACCGCCACCCGCGTGACCGCTGAACGAGCCCTCAACAAGCACCTCAATGGCGGCTGCCAGGTACCGATTGCCTGCTATGCCGTGCTGGAAGGTGAGCAGGTCTGGTTGCGCGGGCTGGTAGGTGATCCGGCCGGTGGCCTGCTGCTCAGCGCACAGGCCCGCGCCCCTCGCGACGATGCCGAGGCGCTGGGTGTGCGAGTCGCCGAAGACCTGCTCAGCCAGGGTGCCGATGCCATCCTCAAAGCGGTCTATGGCGAGGCTGGTCACGAGTGATCGGCTGGCGCTTGCTGCTGACGCGCCCCGCCGATGAAGCGGCGGCGCTTGGCAGTCTTTTGGCCGAGCAGGGGATATTCAGTAACAGCCTGCCGCTTTTGGACATCATGCCCATTGCGGCCACTGACACAATGCGCCAGGTGATTCTGGCGCTGGATCAGTTCTGCGCCGTCATCGTGGTCAGCAAGCCGGCAGCCCGGATCGGCATCGAGCTGCTCGATCGGTATTGGCCAACGCCGCCCGATGTGAAGTGGTTCAGCGTCGGCGCGGCGACTGCGCAGATCCTCGAGGATCACGGGCTGGACGTGAGCTTCCCGGCAGAAGGCGATGACAGTGAAGCCTTGCTCGAACTTTCCCGTCTGCGCGAGGCTATCGCACAACCGGATGCGCGAGTGCTGATCCTGCGCGGGGAGGGCGGGCGCGAGTTGCTGGCTGAGCGTTTGCGTGAGCTTGGTGCTAGTGTCGAGTATCTGGAATTGTACCGCCGGGGATTGCCGATTTATCCGCCGACACTGCTGCCGCAACGGATCCAGGCGGAACGCCTGAACGGGTTGGTGGTCAGCAGTGGACAAGGCTTTGAGCACCTGCACCAATTGGCCGGCGATGCCTGGCCGCAGTTGGCGCGGTTGCCGTTGTTTGTACCGAGCCCCAGGGTTGCCGAAATGGCGCGTGCCGCCGGGGCCAAAACAGTTGTGGATTGTCGCGGCGCCAGTGCCGCGGCCTTGCTGACGGCGTTGCGGGAGCATCCCGTACCCGTTTTCTGATGCAAAGGATGGATACGTGAGCGAAACAGCCTTGCCTAAAGATGACTCGCGACCGGTGCTTGATGCACCTGTTGATGCACCTGTTGATGCACCTGTTGATGAAATGCAGCCGCCGCCGTCGCCACCTGCTGTCGAGCAGCGTCGAGGCAATGGTCTGGCAATCATCGCGCTGCTGTTGGGTGCGGCCGGTGTAGCGGTGGGCGGTTGGGGTGTCTGGCAGGTGCGTCACCTGCAGGCCAATAATCAGGAGCAACTGAGCCAGGTGCAGGCGCTGAATGACCAGGCGCAAAGCCTCAAGCTCAATGAAGAGCGCCTGAGTGCACGCCTGGCGCAATTGCCTCCCGCCGATGAACTGGAAGCACGCAGTCGTCTGGTGATTCAACTGCAAGGTGATCAGCAGCGGTTGAACCAACGGCTGGAAACCGTACTCGGCGCCAGTCGCAAGGACTGGCGTCTGGCCGAGGCCGAGCACCTGCTGCGTCTGGCCAGTCTGCGACTGTCCGCCTTGCAGGACATCAGCAGTGCCCAGGCACTGGTCCAGGGTGCTGATGAGATACTGCGTGAGCAAAACGACCCGGGCTCCTTTGCCGCTCGCGAGCAGGTGGCCAAGACCCTGATTGCCTTGCGCAGCACCGAACAACCGGATCGCACCGGGCTGTTCCTGCGTCTGGGCGCGCTGCGCGATCAAGTGGCCAGCCTCACCGAGCTGGCGCCGGAGTACAAGGACCGTGGCGATTCGTTGCTGGGCCTGACTGCCGATGGCGACGGTGCCAGTCGCTGGGCGCAATGGTGGGATCAGATTTCGCGCTACATCCGTATCGATTTCAATGCCGACAAAAACGTTCGTCCATTGCTGGCTGGCCAGAGCCTGAGTCAGGTACGCCTGGCCCTGAGCCTGGCGCTGGAGCAGGCACAGTGGGCCGCCCTCAATGGCCAGGCGGCGGTTTACTCCCAGGTGCTGGACGAAGCGCGGGACATCCTCAAGGGCAACTTCAACCCGGACAATGCTCAAAGCAAAGTCATGCTTGAGCAGGTCGCCGAGTTGAGCGGGCAACCCGTTACCGTCGTCACGCCGGATATGACCGGCACTCTGAGCGCGGTGCAGGGGTATCTGGAACGGCGCAACGTCAACGCCGAAGATTCGGTCAAGCCACTGACCAGGCCTGCCGCGAACGCCGCGCCGGAGGCCACGCCATGAGACGCCTCTATGTGATCGTGTTCCTCGTGATCGCCGCTGCCGCTGCGCTGGGGCTGGCGATTGCCGAACACTCCGGCTACGTGCTGATTGCCTACAAGACCTTCCGCTATGAATCGAGCCTGTGGGCAACCTTGGCGCTGGTGGCTGTGCTCTGGTTGGTGACCTGGGGCATCAAGTCGCTGGTTGAACTGGTGATGGCTTCCAGTGGCGTGGTCAATCCGTGGTCACGACGTAACCGCAGCCGTCGGGTGCAGGTGGCGATCGAGCACGGCCAGCTGGACCTGGCCGAAGGTCGCTGGGCCAGCGCGCAACGGCACTTGCATCGGGCCGCCGAAGCCGAACGCCAACCGCTGCTTTACTACCTCGGCGCTGCCCGTGCCGCGAACGAACTGGGCAATTACGAAGAAAGCGACAACTTGCTGGAGCGCGCCCTGGAGCGTCAGCCTCAGGCCGAGTTGGCGATCGCCTTGAGCCACGCCCAGTTGCAGACCGATCGCGGTGATACCGAAGGCGCCCTCGCTACCCTGCAAGCCATGCGTGAACGCCATCCTCATAACGCACAGACCCTGCGTCAATTGCAGCGCCTGCTTCAGCAGCGTGGTGACTGGTCGGCAGTGATTCGCCTGCTGCCGGAGCTGCGCAAGGACAAAATCCTGCCGGCGGCCGAACTCGCCGAGTTGGAGCGTCGGGCGTGGGGGGCGAACCTGTCCCTGGCGGCGCAACGGGAAGAAGACGGAACAGTGGGCAAGCAATCGCTGGAGCGCGCCTGGCAACAACTGACTTCGGCACAGCGTCAGGAGCCGCAACTGGTGCTCGCGTATGCCGAGCAGTTGCGGCAACTGGGGGCTCAGGTCGAGGCCGAAGAAGTGCTGCGCACTGCGCTCAAGCGCAACTACGACAGTCATCTGGCCCGACTCTACGGACTGGTTCGCGGCAATGATCCAGCCCGCCAGTTGCAGGCCGCCGAAGGCTGGCTCAAGGACCATTCGACCGATCCGGGCCTGCTGCTGACACTGGGTCGTCTCTGCCTGCAAAACAGTTTGTGGGGCAAGGCTCGGGACTATCTGGAAAGCAGCCTGCGTATACAGCGCAATCCGGAAGCCTGTGCCGAGCTGGCACGCTTGCTGGCGCAAATGGGCGATGCCGAGCGCAGCAACCAGCTGTTTCAGGAAGGGCTGGGGTTGTTGGATGAACGCTTGCTCGCGGCCCCTCTGCCAGTGCCGGTCCGCGCTTGAACCATTCGCTGGCGCCGGATTCCGGCGCCTGAGCGATGACCCGCGGCGAGGGAGCAATTGCCCTTGCCGCAGTGCGAAATCAGTTGAAATTCAGTCGCAAAATTTCGTCGCAGGCAAAGTCCTACAGAGGACTACATTTTATCCTCTCGCCCGCGTCGGGATTTCCCTACACATGTGCTGAAGTCTCCGTGGGCGCTTGCCTTGAAAGGCCGTCGCGCTTTCCTCTACCGTAATGGTCTGTCACTACTTTTACGGAAAAGCCATGTCTTTGGCCTGCTCACGCTCCTTGTTTTTCATGGCTTTCATTGCGGGTGCCCTGGCGATGGGTGTTTCCTATTACCTGGAATATGCAGTCGGCCTGCGGCCTTGCGGCTTGTGTCTTGTGCAGCGGTTTTGCCTGGCGCTCCTTACCGGTGTCTGCCTGATGGCTTCGGTCCATGGCCCCGGTCGCATCGGTAACGTTCTGTATTGGCTGCTCAGTCTTTGTTGCAGCCTGGCCGGCACTGTCACAGCGTGGCGACAGGTTCTGCTGCAAAGCCTTCCGATGGAACAGGCAGCGGCGTGCTCGACCCATCTGGCGGATCTGTTCGCCGGTTCTCCGTGGCTATCCGTCCTGCAGCAAGTGTTCAAGGGCGCTGTCGATTGTGTGGAAATTTCCTGGACGCTGTTCGATCTGAGTCTCACGGAATGGAGCCTGCTGTTCTTCGTCGCGATGATGATTCTGGCCGTTTACCAGTCGTTGCGACTGGTCTGGATCAGCTATCAGCGACCACTCAGCGACGAGTCGTCGCACCGGGCCTTTGCCGGCGATTAAACACTTGTATGAACTTTATCGCCTGCGTACCTTGAAGCCAGTGTCGTGCGGGCATAATCTGGCCCGCACGTGTCATTGGAATTATGTTGCTCGATGACGCTCTGCCTGACCGCCCACCGATGTTACAAGAGGCGAGCGGGCATAGAGCAGCTGACCCACAAGGGAAGAGAGATCACCATGCTCGAAAGTTGTCAGAATGCTCAGGAACGCTGGGGTGGAGTGCACCTGCTGATCGATCGCTGGTTGCAGGAACGACACGAACTGATCGGGGCCTATGACGCTCTTGGCGCAAAGCCTGAGGCGTTGGGTGAGAACCGCAAGCCTTTGCAGGAGTTCTGCGGCGTGCTGGTCGATTATGTATCGGCCGGGCACTTCGAGATCTACGAGCAACTGACGGGGGAGGCCAAGGCCTTCAACGACACGCGTGGCCTGGAGCTCGCCGAGACGATCTACCCGCGCATCGACGTCATCACCGAGAAGCTGCTCGCGTTCAATGATCTGTGCGATGAGGGCAAATGTGTCGCCGAGAAATTCAAGGAGCTGGGTGGCCTGCTGCATGAGCGCTTCGAGCTGGAAGACTGCCTGATCGAAGTGCTGCACACGGCCCACAAGGAAGCCGATTCGGTTCAGGCCTGAAGCGCTTTCTGCAAGATCTCGAAACGGCGTGCCAAGGCACGCCGTTTTTCGTTGGTGTCGTCAGCCGGTGGCACCGCGCAATTCGACTTCAAACACCAGTGGTGTGAACGGTGCGATCACGTCACCGGCACCGTCGGCGCCGTAGGCCTGAGCCGATGGAATCACCAGTCGCCATTTCGCCCCGACCGGCATGTTTTGCAGCGCGCTGCGCCATCCGGCGATCACGCTATCGAGACTGAACCATTGTGGCTGAGTGTTCTGATCGAACACCGTGCCGTCGGGCAGGCGACCGATGTACAGCACCTGCACCTTGCCATTCGGTCCGGCCTTGGCGCCAGTGCCTGGCGTCAACTCGGTCAGCAACACCCCATCAGCCAGTTCGCGCACGCCGGGTCTGGCTTTTTCCGTGGCGAGAAAACGCTGTTCTTTTTCCAGTGCCATTTCGCTTTGCGGCTCGGCTGACTGCATGGCGATCCGGGCTTCATGCTCGTTCAGTATCTGCTGGATCTGCTCATCCTCAAGCGCCAGTGGTTTGCCCTGATAGGCCTGTTGCAATCCTTCGACCAGTGCCTGGAGCTGCAGGTCGGGAGCCTCCTGGCGCAAGCGTTCGCCAAGGCTTGCACCCAGGCTGTAAGCGAGATCGCGGGCATCATTTTCCTGCGTTTTTTCGGCGGCTTGGGCCACCGAAAAAAACACGCACAGCGATAAAAAAAGGTAGCGTGACATGAGCACTCTCCGACCTGAAATGCGGGCGATTATGCCAGCGAGAACGCGCGCAACGGTGAACTGCTTTTACGCCGAGGCAGAAGTTTTTCAATCCTTTGCAACACCGCGCTTTCGATAGTGTCAACATGCCCTAGCGGCGGTTGCAGCAGAGGTCTAGTATGAGCCGCACTCACTTCAGCCAGGAGGTAAACCATGTCGGCCACCAAGAAGCCAGTAAACACTCCGTTGCACTTGCTCCAACAACTCTCGAGCAGCTTGCTCGAGCATCTGGAAACCGCTTGTTCCGAAGCCTTGGCTGATGCTGAAAAACTGCTCGCCAAACTGGAAAAGCAGCGCGGAAAAGCGCAAGAAAAACTGCACAAGTCCCGCACCAAATTGCAGGACGCCGCGGCGGCCGGAAAAGCCAAGGCGCAAGCCAAGGCCAAGGGCGCAGTGGCCGATCTTGAGGAGCTGCTCGATGCCCTCAAGGATCGTCAGTCGGAAACCCGCGGCTACATTCTGCAACTCAAGCGCGATGCCCAGGAAAGCCTGAAACTGGCCCAGGGCGTCGGTCGTGTACAAGAGGCTGTCGGCAAGGCGTTGTCCCTGCGTGCGGCCAAGCCTGCTGCGGCACCTGCGAAGAAAGCCGCTGCCAAACCGGCTGCTGCAAAAGCACCGGCCAAGCCTGCTGCTGCCAAACCGGTAGCTAAAACTGCCGCAGCCAAACCTGCTGCAAAACCTGCAGCGAGAAAACCGGCTGCTGCCAGCGCTGCAAAACCTGCGGCTAAGACCACGGCTGCCAAACCAGCCGCCGCACGACCTGCCGCTGCAAGAGCCGCTGCTGCCAAACCAGCCGTGGCTAAAACCGCCGCCGCGAAACCGGCTGCAAAACCAGCTGCTAAACCGGCCGCTAAACCAGCTGCCCGCACCGCTGCGGCGAAACCTGCTGCCAAGCCGGCTGCAAAACCTGTCGCTGCAAAACCTGCAGCTAAACCAGCAGCCAAGCCAGCGGCAAAACCTGCTGTAAAAGCGGCTGCCAAACCCGCTGCCAAACCAGCCGCAGCGAAACCAGCCGTTGCCGCCAAGCCAGCCGCTGCCAAGCCAGTTGCCGCCAAACCGGCTGCTGCAAAACCCGCTGCAAAACCAGCAGCCAAACCTGCAGTGAAAAAGCCGGTTGCCGCCAAGCCGGCCACCGCACCGGTTGCCAAGCCAGTCGCTCCGGCTGCGCCAGCAGCACCTGCTCCGGCAGCAACTACCTCGACAGCCGCGCCAGCGCCAACGCCTGCCGCAACTTCGAGTGTTGTAACCACCCCGGCCAGCGCTTCCTAAGTGCCGGTTACCGCGACGCGCAGCTGATGCAGCGCGTCGCGGTGCAGGTGGGCGGCCTCAGCCGCCGCACCTTCCAGCCAGGCCGATAGATCGGTCTCGGCATTTTGCGGCCAACTCTGCGCCGCTCTCTCCAGCCGCAACAACAGATGCCGTTCGGCTTCCAGTTCCAGTGCCTTCACTTGTTCACGCAAGGTATGCAGTTCGGCGTCTTGCATGGCCGCGGCTTTCCACTGTGTGCGCAAGGCGCGTAACGGTCGCACGACATCGTTGTCCCAAGCGACGGCCACGCTGCGTAGTAGCTGCAAGCGCTGCTCATCGCAGGTCACGCCTCGTTGTCCCAGCCATGCACCGCACAGCAACAGGCACACATTGGCTCCCGCCGACTGCAATTGCAGGCAAGCCTGTTCAACACCCGGGCGGGCGTAAGTGGTCAGGGAAAAGCTCCACAGGTCAGAGGACATAGTGCTACTCGCGCCAGTTGCGAGCGAAGCTGGTAGACTCCGCCGCCATTATGATTCGACTTCAGAACCTGACTTTACAGCGTGGCCCGCAACGTCTGCTAGAAGACGCCGAGCTGACGCTGCACGCCGGCCAGAAAGCCGGCCTCATCGGTGCCAACGGCGCCGGCAAATCGAGCCTGTTCGCCTTGCTTCGGGGCGAACTGCACCCGGACTCGGGTGATTGCTTCCTGCCGGCAGACTGGCGTATCGCCCACATGCGCCAGGAGGTCGACACCCTCGAACGCCTGGCGGTCGACTACGTGCTCGATGGCGACCTGCGCCTGCGTCAGGTGCAACGCGATCTGGCCGCAGCCGAAGCGGCCCATGACGGTGCCGCTCAGGCCCGCCTGCACTCGGAACTCGACAGCGCCGACGGTTACACCGCCGACGCCCGGGCGCGCAAGTTGCTTGCCGGCCTTGGGTTCACCAACGAGCAGATGGATCGCCAGGTCGGGGATTTCTCCGGTGGCTGGCGGATGCGCCTGAACCTGGCGCAGGCCCTGATGTGCCCATCGGACCTGCTGCTGCTCGACGAGCCGACCAACCACTTGGACCTCGACGCCATCATCTGGCTCGAAGAGTGGCTCAAGAGTTATCCCGGTACCTTGATGCTGATTTCCCACGACCGGGATTTCCTCGATGCCGTGGTCGATCACGTGGCCCACGTCGATCAGCGCAAGATCACCCTGTACCGCGGAGGCTACAGCGCCTTCGAGCGCGCCCGTGCCGAACGCCTGGCCCAGCAACAGCAGGCGTACGAGAAGCAGCAGGTGCAACGTGCGCACATGGAAAGCTACATCGCCCGCTTCAAGGCCCAGGCCACCAAGGCCCGTCAGGCCCAGAGCCGGATCAAGGCACTGGAGCGGATGGAAGAGCTGACCGCTGCCCACGTCGACTCGCCGTTCGATTTCGTTTTCCGTGAATCGCAGAAGATTTCCAGCCCGCTGATCGACCTGTCCGATGCCCGCCTGGGTTACGGCGACAAAGCCGTGCTGGAGAAGGTCAAGCTGCAACTGACCCCGGGTGCGCGAATCGGTCTGCTCGGCCCGAACGGCGCCGGTAAATCGACCCTGATCAAGAACCTTGCCGGTGAGCTCTCGCCTCTGGCCGGCCGCTTGACCCGTGGCGAGAACACCGTGGTCGGTTACTTCGCCCAGCATCAACTCGATTCGCTGGACTCCAAGGCCAGTCCGTTGCTGCACCTGCAGCGCCTGGCGCCGACCGAACGCGAGCAGACATTGCGTGATTTCCTCGGCGGTTTCGACTTCCGTGGCGCACGGATCGACGAGCCGGTACTGAATTTCTCCGGTGGCGAAAAGGCGCGTCTGGCACTGGCCTTGATCGCTTGGGACCGACCGAACCTGTTGCTGCTCGACGAACCGACCAACCACCTGGACCTGGAAATGCGCCTGGCGCTGACCATGGCCCTGCAGGAATTCAGTGGTGCGGTATTGGTGGTCTCTCACGATCGTCACTTGCTCAAAAGCACCACCGACAATTTCTATCTGGTGGCGGATGGCAAGGTCGAGGAATTCGACGGCGACCTGGAGGACTACACCCGTTGGCTGGTGGAGTATCGTCAGCGCAACGCCCCGGTCAACAACACGCCGGTCAACCCGGACAAGACCGACAAGAAAGCCCAGCGACAGGCCGCTGCTGCGCTGCGTCAGCAACTGGCGCCGCACAAGCGCGAAGCCGACAAGCTTGAAGCCGAACTCGGCAAGCTCCACGAAAAACTGGCGAAGGTCGATACCAGCCTCGGTGACAGCGACATCTACGAACCGGCGCGCAAGAACGAATTGCGTGATCTGCTGGCCGAACAGGCCAGGCTGAAGGTGCGTGAGGCGGAGCTGGAAGAAGCGTGGATGGAAGCCCTGGAAATGCTTGAAAGTATGCAGGCGGAGCTGGAGGCACTGTCCTGATGGATGCCTTCAAACTGCCGCTGCCGGCGGTGTGGGCCGAGCCGATCTGGCTTGGCGTGCAAATCCTGCTGATCCTGCTCGCCGGCTACTTCACCCAGCGCTTCGTCGCCAAAGGCCTGAGCCGCCTCGGTGAGCGTTACCCGTTCCCGCCGCAACTGATGATGCCGCTGCGGGGCGGATTGCGCTGGCTGATCATGGGCAGTGCGTTGATTTTCGTCCTGGAGCGACTCGGGGTCTCGGCCACGGTGCTCTGGACCGCGTTATCCGGTTTCGTTGCGGTCGCGGCGGTGGCGTTTTTCGCCATATGGAGCGTGCTCTCGAACCTGCTGTGCGCGATCCTGATCTTTACCGTTGGCCCGTTTCGCATCGGTGACGTGGTCGAGTTGGTGGACACCACCGACAAGCCCGGCGTCAAAGGCCGGGTGGTGGCGATCAATCTCCTTTACACCACGCTGATCGAGGCCGAAGAACTCGGCACTGGCAGCGCCATGGTGCAGGTGCCCAACAGTTTGTTCTTCCAGCGTTCGGTACGGCGCTGGCGCGGGACGGATGTGTTTCCTTCCAGCGGGTTTGAAAAGTAAACCGGCGGTCACCTGATGTACCGCTTTCGCGAGCAAGCCCGCTCCCACATTTGACCCGTGTCGTTCACAAGATTTGTGGTCACTGAAGATCAACTGTGGGAGCGGGCTTGCTCGCGAAGGGGCCCTCAAGCCCTGAACGCTGGTCGGCCGTCGCCATGTCCTGCAAAAAATCGGTAGTCATCCACCCAAAGCCGCATTAGCTTAGACGTCTGTCACGAGTCTGAGTCGAGGTGTGCAATGGAGCTTCAAACATGGCTGGCGTTTTTTGCCGCCTGCTGGGTGATCAGCCTGTCCCCCGGTGCCGGCGCCATTGCGTCGATGTCCAGCGGCCTGCAATACGGTTTCTGGCGCGGCTACTGGAACGCCCTGGGCCTGCAACTGGGCCTGGCTTTGCAGATCGCCATCGTTGGTGCCGGTGTCGGCGCCATTCTCACGGCTTCGGCCACGGCGTTCTACGCCATCAAATGGTTTGGCGTGGCGTATCTGGTTTACCTCGCGATCAAGCAATGGCGCGCGCTGCCCAGCGATATGAGCGATGACGCGGCGCTGCGTCAGATCGGCAAGCCGATGGCCCTGGTGTTCCGTGGTTTTCTGGTGAACATCAGCAACCCCAAGGCGTTGGTGTTCATGTTGGCGGTGCTGCCACAGTTCATCGACCCCCATGCTCCGCTGTTGATTCAGTATCTGGTGATCGGCGTGACCATGGTCTGCGTCGACCTGATCGTCATGGCCGGCTACACCGGTCTGGCGTCCAAAGTGCTGCGCCTGTTGCGCACACCAAAACAGCAAAAGCGCATGAACCGCACCTTTGCCGGGCTGTTCATCGGGGCGGCGGCTTTCATGGCGACGTTGCGCAGGGCCGCCGTGTAAACGGCGATTTACAAAAAAGGCGACCCTGGAGGTCGCCTTTTTCGTTTGTGTGGGGCAATTCCAGAAACCAATGCAATTACGAAGAAGTATCAACAAAGCTTGAGCGAAACCCGTCAGGCGTTAACAATATGTAACTTCGTATTTCCAATTGAGATTCATTCATGATTGCCCCCTCCCGTTTCCTGGCCTGGCTGTTGCTGCCGCTTTTGGCTGCGTGCAGTTTTCAGCTACTGGCCACTCCCGCCGAAGGTGCGCCGCAGGCGCTGCACTTGCTCGATTTCATCGGCGCGGATTACCCGGACTCGGTGCAGGCGGGCAGCATCACGGACCAGGCCGGATTTCGCGCGCAGCAAGACTCGGTCAAGGCGCTGGGGAGCCTGATTGCAGCCCTGCCGGCCAAGCCGGAAAAAGCCGCGCTGGAGCAAAGTCTGACCACGCTGGGAAATTCCATCGGCGCCCGACAGGAGGGGGCCGAGGTCACTCGCCAGGCCCGGCAATTGGGTGCGAAGCTGGCCGTGGCCTATGAAGTCAGCCAGGCCCCGGTGATTACACCGGACTCGGCACGTGGCGCGCCGCTGTACGCTCTGCATTGCTCGGTCTGCCATGGCGATACAGGGGCCGGCGACGGCCCGGCAGGTGTCGACATGACGCCGCCGCCCTCCGATCTGCGTGACACTACGCGATTGGATCGACTGAGCCTCTACGCGATCTACAGCACCCTGGGTCTGGGCGTCGAAGGGACTGACATGCCGGCCTTTGCCGATCAACTGGATGATCGTCAGCGTTGGGACCTGGCCACCTATATCGCCAGCTTCAGTGTCGACCCGGCGACCGTCAAGGCTGAAAAGACCTACAACATCGCCGACCTGGCTCGTCAGACTCCGGCCGAAGTGCTGGCCGTCGAAGGCCCGCAAGCCGCCGCGACCTTCCGTGCCCAGCGGGCGCAACCGCCGCAGGTCAAGCGTGGCCCGGCGCAACTGCTCGACTACACCGCGGCCACTCTGGACAAGAGCATCGCGGCGTATCGTGCCGGTGAGCATGATCAGGCTTATGACTTATCCGTAGCGGCGTATCTGGAAGGCTTCGAGCTGGTTGAGAGCTCGCTGGATAACATTGACGCCAACGTGCGTAAAGACACGGAAAAATCCCTGATGGCCTACCGTCAGTCGTTGCAGGACGGTCTGCCGGTGAGCGAGGTCGAGCAGCGCCTGGACGTGGCCAAGGACAAGTTGAAGGCATCGGCCGGCCTGTTGGGCAACGAGGGTTTGAGCTGGTCGCTGAGTTACATTTCCGGCCTGTTGATTCTGCTGCGCGAAGGCCTGGAAGCGATTCTGGTGCTGGCGGCGATCCTGGCTTTCCTGCGTAACACGGGTCAGCAGACGGCGGTACGCAGCGTTAACGTCGGCTGGGGCCTGGCGTTTGTGGCGGGGTTGGGCACCTGGGCGCTGGCAGCCTATGTGATTGATGTCAGCGGTTCACAACGCGAATTGCTGGAAGGCGCGACGGCGTTGTTTGCCAGCGTCATGGTGCTGTGGTTGGGCGTGTGGATGCATGACCGTCGCCATGCGGCGGCCTGGCAGGATTACATCAAGTCCAGCCTGGTGGGCGGCGGAGGGCGTTTCGGCTTTGCGACCCTGGCGTTCTTCTCGGTGTATCGCGAACTGTTCGAAGTGATCCTGTTCTACGAAACCCTGTGGTTGCAGGCAGGCCCCGCGGGGCACAACGCCGTGCTGGCCGGTGGTGCTACGGCGCTGGTGTTGCTGATCGGCCTGGCCTGGGTGATTTTGCGCGGTTCGGCGAAGCTGCCGTTGGCGCTGTTCTTCAGCATCAACGCCGGTCTTTTGTGTGCCTTGTCGGTGGTGTTTGCCGGGCATGGCGTGAAAGCGCTGCAGGAAGCCGGGATCTTCGGCACGCGGCCGGTGCCGTTTTTTGACTTCGAGTGGCTGGGGATCCATGCCGATGCCTATTCGTTGAGCGCCCAGGCTGTGGCGATCATTGCGATTGTCGTGTTGTACGGTCGTAGCCGGGTGGTTGAGAGGCAGCGGGTGCAGGTTTCTTAAACGGCATTCGCTTCGCTCACTTTCGCGGGCAAGCCACGCTCCCACAGGTTTAGCGGCGTGTGGCTTGCCCGAGATGCTTTTCAACAGAGGAAAAACCAATGCGTGTATGGATCGATGCCGATGCCTGTCCGCGGGCGGCCAAGGATCTGGTGGTGAAGTTCGCCCTCAAGCGCCAGTTCGAAGTGGTGCTGGTGGCCGGGCAGCCGCAGACCAAGCCGGGGCTGGCGCTGGTCAAGCTGATCGTGGTGCCGAGCGGCCCGGATGCGGCGGATGACTACCTGGTGGAGCACGCGGTGCCCGGTGAGCTGGTGATCTGCAGCGATGTGCCGCTGGCCGACCGTCTGGTGAAGAAGGGCGTGGCGGCGCTCGACCCACGGGGCAAGGAATTTGATGCGCAGAACATGGGGGAGCGGCTGGCGGTGCGCAACCTGTTTACCGATTTGCGCGAACAGGGGCAAATGGGCGGGGGGCCAGCGCCGTTCGGCGACCGTGAAAAGCAGGCGTTCGCCAATGCGCTGGACCGTATCCTCACCCGGCTGGCCCGCAATTCTTAAGACCTGCGGCGAACCCTGTGGGAGCGAGCTTGCTCGCGATAGCGGACTTACAGACAACATCAAAGTTGAATGTGTTGGCCCCATCGCGAGCAAGCTCGCTCCCACATTTTTGAAGGGTGTCAGGCATCGTTTTCGTGGGTCAGCTCCAGTACCCGGTCGACCAGCTTGTTGATCCCCGATGCCGCTTCACTGATCGATTGCGCCAGCATGTAAGCCGGAGTGCTCACCAGTTTGCGCGCCTTGTCTTCGACTATGTCACTGACCGCACAATCGGTATGGGTCGCGCCCATCTTGTTCATCGCGGCAGCGGTGTCAGTGTCGTTACCGATAGTGCAAGTCACGCCAGGCCCGTAGATTTTTGCCGCCAGGGCAGGGGAGATGCACATCAACCCCACCGGTTTGCCGGCCTCGGCAAAGGCTTCGGTCAGTGCCAGGACATCCGGTTGAACGGTGCAGCCGGCGCCTTCGATGGCAAAGCTGGACAGGTTCTTGGCCGAGCCGAAGCCGCCGGGCACGATCAGCGCATCGAACTCATCGACGTTCGCGTCACGGATATCCTTGATGTTGCCCCGGGCAATCCGCGCCGATTCCACCAGCACGTTGCGCGACTCGGGCATTTCTTCGCCGGTCAGGTGATTGATTACATGCAACTGCGCGATGTTCGGTGCGAAGCACTGCACCTGCGCCCCGCGTTGATCCAGGCGCAGCAGGGTGATGACGCTCTCGTGGAGCTCGGCGCCGTCGTACACGCCACAACCGGAAAGGATCACTGCAACTTTTTTGCTCATGGGCTTTTCTCCAGATTCATGGCGTTAAATGTCCACTAATTTGTCACTCGTTGCCATAGGGTTAATTCGCAGTTACACATAGCATTTGTCCTCAGGACTCCGACCAGGGCGCGTCATGGACTTCATTCTGTACGCGGTGCCGTTCTTCTTTGCGCTGATCGCCCTCGAGCTGCTGGCCGACCGTTGGCGCGGGGTGAGCAACTATCGGGTGGCTGACGCGATCAACAGCATCAGCACCGGCGTGCTGTCGACCACCACGGGACTGCTGACCAAAGGCATTGGACTGGTGACCTACGCGTTCGCCTTCAAGCATCTGGCGCTGTTCGAGTTGTCGGCCGACAGCGTCTGGACCTGGGTGTTTGCCTTCGTCTTCTACGATTTCTGCTACTACTGGCTGCATCGCATGGGCCACGAGCGCAACATCCTCTGGGCTGCCCATTCGGTGCATCACCAGAGCGAGGACTACAACCTGTCCACGGCGTTGCGCCAGACCAGTACCGGATTCCTGTTGAGCTGGATCTTCTATCTGCCGATGGCGGTGTTCGGCGTGCCGCTGCTGGTGTTCGTCAGCGTCGCGGCGCTGAACCTGCTGTACCAGTTCTGGGTGCACACGCGGCACATTCCCAAGCTTGGCTGGTTCGAATGGTTCTTTGTCACGCCGTCCAATCATCGGGCCCACCATGCACAGAACGCTCTCTACATGGATCGCAACTACGGCGGCGTGTTCATTATTTGGGACCGTCTTTTCGGCTCGTTCCAGGAAGAGGACGACAACGAGCCGGTGATCTTCGGCGTGACCACGCCGTTGGCGAGCTGGAACCCCGTGTGGGCGAACGTGCAGTTCTATGCGCAGCTTTGGGCAGACGCACGGCGTACTGAAAGCACCCGGGACAAGCTGCGGATCTGGTTCATGCGCACCGGCTGGCGCCCGGCGGACGTGGCGGCCAGATACCCGATGAACAAGCCGGACCTGAGCCGGTTTCGCAAATTCGAGGTGGCGCTGGACGGGCGTCAGCAGCTCTACGTCCTCTTGCAGTTCTGCGTCTATATCGCGCTGGGCAGTTACTTGATGAATCTTGAACCGAAGCTGCCAGTCGCCGCCCTGGTGTTGGGCTGGGGTGCCGTGGCGTTCGGTCTGTTTGTGCTGGGCGTGGCCCTGGAGAATCGCCCGTGGGCGTTGAAGCTGGAGCTGGTGCGGCTGGCGTCGAATCTGCCATTGGTATGGCTGGCCCCGATGGTGGGGTTGTGGCCGGCCAGTGCGGTGGGCTGGGTCGGCCTGCTCAGTTACAGCCTGTTGAGCGGCATCGGTCTCTACTGTTGCAGGAACCGCATCACTCGGCTGGTGTCGTAGGGCCTTCGGTGTTGGTGCGCGCAGCTTTCAGGGCTTGTTCGTCGGCGTAGACCTGCTTGGCCAGGCGGGCATTCTTGAAGCGCCGACGCAGCCACAGTACGAAGCCCAGGACCAGCAGCGCGCCGAGCACCCAGAGCTCGTACTTCTTCACACTGCCGAGCATGCCTTCGAGCACGGCACCGAAATGGTAAGCGGCGGCAGCGAGGGCAGCGGCCCAGATTGCCGCGCCAATCCCGTTGAGCAGCAGGTAACGGCCCGGCGGATAGCCTGACAGTCCGATGGCCACCGGCATGACCGTGCGCAAACCGTAGACGAAGCGGAAACTCAGTACCCAGATGTCCGGATGCTTGCGAATGTGTTCCAGCGCACGGTCACCCATCATCTGCCAGCGGGGTTTGCGGGCCAGCAGCTTGCGGCCGTGCTTGCGCCCCAGGAAGTACCACAGTTGGTCGCCGGCATAACTGCCGAAAAAGGCCACGACCACCACAAGGTTGATGTCCATGTATCCACGGAACGCGAGGAAGCCCGCGAGCACCAGGATGGTTTCGCCTTCGAAGAACGTGCCTAGAAAAAGGGCAAAGTAGCCGAAGTCATGCAGAAATTGTTGGAGCATTGTCTGGGTGCTGGCGAAATGAACGCGCAGCCTAACCCTTCGGACACATTCAGGAAAGTGTCCAAATGTGTCTCGACGTGAACATTTCCTACAACGACAATGGAATGCGGCTACACGTCGCAGGGTGCACATAACTGTCATACGTTCGTCATAATGGGCACTTATAACTGTCACGCTCGCCCGTCTGCGCGGGCTCAGGAGTCTGCCGTGAGCTTTACCCCCGCCAACCGTCTGTTCCCTGCAACCCGCCTGCGTCGCAACCGTCGTGACGACTTCTCGCGTCGACTGGTCCGTGAAAACGTCCTGACCGTCGATGACCTCATCCTGCCTGTGTTCGTTCTGGACGGTGAAAACCGTCGCGAAGCGGTGGCTTCGATGCCGGGCGTCGAACGCCTGACCATCGACCTGTTGCTGGAAGAGGCGGCCAAGTGGGTCGAACTGGGGATTCCGGCGCTGGCGCTGTTCCCGGTGACGCCTTCGGAACTCAAGTCTCTGGATGCTGAAGAGGCCTGGAACCCGGAGGGCATCGCCCAGCGCGCCACCCGCGCCCTGCGTGCGCAATTCCCTGAACTGGGCGTGATCACCGACGTTGCCCTGGACCCGTTCACCACCCACGGCCAGGACGGTATCCTTGATGAAGAAGGCTACGTGCAGAACGACATCACCGTCGACGCACTGGTCAGGCAAGCCCTGTCTCATGCCGAAGCCGGCGCTCAGGTCGTGGCTCCATCGGACATGATGGACGGTCGAATCCAGGCCATCCGCGAAGCCCTCGAAGTGGCCGGTCACGTCAACGTGCGGATCATGGCCTACTCGGCCAAGTACGCCAGTGCCTATTACGGCCCGTTCCGCGATGCGGTCGGTTCGGCGTTGAACCTGGGCAAGGCCAACAAGGCCTCCTATCAGATGGACCCGGCCAACAGCAATGAAGCCCTGCACGAAGTGGCGGCGGACTTGTCAGAAGGTGCAGACATGGTCATGGTCAAGCCGGGCATGCCGTACCTGGACATCCTGTGCCGGGTAAAAGAAGAATTCAAAGTGCCGACGTTTGTTTATCAAGTCAGCGGCGAATACGCCATGCACATGGCGGCGATCCAGAATGGCTGGTTGAGCGAAGGGGTTATCCTCGAGTCCTTGACCGCTTTCAAACGTGCAGGGGCTGATGGCATCCTGACGTACTTTGCCGTTCGTGCCGCTCAATTGTTACGAGAGCAAAAATAGCCCTCCCAGGAACATGCGATGAATACCGAAGTACTCACTGAAGTTGCCGTAAAAGACGCTCAGCCTGTGGTGGAGCAAGTCGACGAGACGCCACCGGAACTGGAGCCGGCTCCGCCCGCGGCGGTCGTCGAAACCGCCGTGACAGCGCCAGCGCCAGCGCTGGCCATTCCCGGTCTGGATGACAGCAGCCTGTACATCCACCGCGAGCTCTCGCAACTGCAGTTCAACATCCGCGTGCTGGAGCAGGCGCTGGACGAGTCCTATCCATTGCTGGAGCGACTGAAGTTTCTGTTGATCTTCTCCAGCAACCTGGACGAGTTCTTCGAAATTCGCGTCGCCGGCCTCAAGAAGCAGATCACCTTTGCCCGTGAACAGGCCGGTGCCGATGGTCTGCAACCGCATCAGGCGCTAGCGCGCATCAGCGAGCTGGTCCACGGTCACGTCGATCGCCAGTACGCGATCCTCAACGACATTCTATTGCCGGAACTGGAAAAGCATCAGGTCCGCTTCATCCGTCGCCGTAACTGGACAACCAAGCTCAAGACCTGGGTCCGCCGCTATTTCCGTGACGAGATCGCACCGATCATCACCCCGATCGGCCTCGACCCGACTCACCCGTTCCCGTTGCTGGTGAACAAGAGCCTGAACTTCATCGTCGAACTCGAAGGCATCGACGCCTTTGGCCGCGATTCCGGTCTGGCGATCATCCCGGCGCCACGCCTGCTGCCGCGCATCATCAAGGTGCCGGAAGAAGTCGGCGGTGCTGGCGACAACTATGTATTCCTGTCGTCGATGATTCACGCTCACGCCGATGACCTGTTCCAAGGCATGAAGGTCAAGGGCTGCTATCAGTTCCGCCTGACCCGTAACGCCGACCTGGCGCTGGACTCCGAAGATGTCGAAGACCTGGCCCGCGCCTTGCGCGGCGAACTGTTCTCCCGGCGCTATGGCGATGCGGTACGTCTGGAAGTGGCCGACACTTGCCCGAAACACCTGTCCGACTACCTGCTCAAGCAATTCAACCTGAGCGAGACGGAGTTGTATCAGGTCAACGGTCCGGTGAACCTGACGCGGCTGTTCAGCATCACCGGCCTGGACAGCCAGCGCGAGCTGCAATACCTGCCGTTCACCCCGCAGATTCCGAAACTGCTGCAGAACAGCGAGAACATTTTCAGCGTGATCAGCAAGCAGGACATCCTCTTGCTGCACCCGTTCGAGTCGTTCACCCCGGTGGTCGACCTGCTGCGCCAGGCCGCCAAGGATCCACACGTGTTGGCGGTGCGCCAGACGCTGTACCGCTCCGGCGCGAACTCGGAAATCGTCGATGCGCTGGTGGATGCGGCGCGTAATGGCAAGGAAGTCACGGCGGTGATCGAATTGCGTGCGCGGTTCGACGAAGAGTCCAACCTGCAACTGGCCAGCCGCCTGCAAGCGGCCGGTGCGGTGGTGATCTACGGCGTGGTCGGCTTCAAGACCCACGCCAAGATGATGCTGATCCTGCGTCGCGAAGCGGGCGAGATCGTGCGTTATGCGCACCTTGGCACGGGTAACTACCACGCCGGCAACGCCCGCCTGTATACCGACTACAGCCTGCTGACCTCCGACGACGCCTTGTGCGAAGACGTCGGCAAACTGTTCAGCCAGTTGATCGGCATGGGTAAGACGCTGCGCATGAAGAAACTGCTGCACGCGCCGTTCACCCTGAAAAAGGGCATGCTCGACATGATTGCCCGGGAAACCCAGTTTGCCCTCGACGGCAAACCGGCGCACATCATCGCCAAGTTCAACTCGCTGACCGATCCGAAGATCATCCGCGCGCTGTACAAGGCCAGCCAGTCGGGTGTGCGCATCGATCTGGTGGTGCGTGGCATGTGCTGCCTGCGACCGGGCATCGCCGGGGTTTCCCACAACATCCACGTGCGTTCGATCATCGGCCGCTTCCTGGAGCACACCCGGGTCTTCTACTTCCTCAACGGTGGCGACGAGCAGATGTTCCTGTCCAGTGCCGACTGGATGGAACGCAACCTCGACAAGCGCGTCGAGACTTGCTTCCCGGTGGAAGGCAAGAAGCTGATCATGCGGGTCAAGAAAGAGCTGGAGTTGTATCTGACCGATAACACCCACAGCTGGAGCCTGCAGTCGGACGGTCGTTACATCCGTAACACACCGACCGGCAACCAGAACCCGCGCAGCGCCCAGGCGACATTGCTGGAGCGTTTGGGCAGCCCGATCCTGGCGGTTCGTTAACACGGAACCTGTGGGAGCGGGCTTGCTCGCGAAGGCGGCCGAACAGCCAACATTGATGCTGGATGTGATGGCCTCTTCGCGAGCAAGCCCGCTCCCACATGGGTTGTGAACAAAAAAGGCCTTCCGAAGAAGGCCTTTTTCAATTTCAGCGAGCGGTCAACACAATGTCGACCCGGGTCAGCCATTGCGCTTCGATTTCGAAGTCGGCCTGGGTCAGCTGGTTTTCGTCCAGCCAGTTCTCCGGGAACACCACTTCCAGGCTGTTGCCATAGGCGTTCAGTTCCACCTGGGGCATTTGCTGGGTGCCACGGATGTGGTGGAACAGGATCGCAAAACGCAGCAGCACGCACAGGCGAATCAGCTTGATGCCGTCATCGCCGAAATCGGCGAACTTGTCCTTGGGAATGTTGCGCCGGTGGCCACGTACCAGCAGCGCGAGCATCAACTGGTCTTCGCGGGAGAACCCGGCGAGGTCCGAGTGCTCGATCAGATATGCGCCGTGCTTGTGGTACTGGTAGTGAGCGATGTCCAGGCCCACCTCATGGACCTTGGCCGCCCAGCCGAGCAGTTCGCGCCAGACGCCGTCTTCCAGATCCCAGTCCTTGGCCACCTGATCGAACGCATGCAACGCCTTGCGCTCTACCCGTACCGCCTGCTCCTGATCGACGTGGTAGCGCTCCATCAGCGAAGTGAGGGTGCGTTCGCGCACGTCTTCGTGATGATGGCGACCCAGTAGGTCATAGAGCACGCCTTCGCGCAGGGCGCCTTCGCAGTGATCCATGCGCTGCAGTTCGAGGGAGTCGAAGATCGCTTCGAGAATCGCCAGGCCGGCCGGGAAAATCGCCCGGCGATCCGGCTTGATACCTTCGAAATCGATTTTCTCGACGTCGCCCATCTTGATCAGTTTGCGCTTGAGCCAGGCCAGGCCCTCGGCATTGACCTCGCCCGAGCCTTGACCGCCGGCCTTCAGCGCCAGGCCGATGGCACGGATGGTGCCCGAGGAGCCGATGGCTTCATCCCAGGTCAGGCGGTGCAGGGCGTGCTCGATGCTCATGATCTCCAGCCGCGCCGCGGTGTACGCCTGGGCGTAACGGGCCGGGGTGATCTTGCCGTCCTTGAAATAGCGCTGGGTGTAGCTGACGCAACCCATCTGCAGGCTTTCGCGCAGCAACGGTTCGAAACGCTGGCCGATGATGAACTCGGTACTGCCACCGCCAATGTCGGCCACCAGGCGTTTGCCCGGGGTGTCGGCGAGCGTGTGGGACACGCCGAGATAGATCAGGCGCGCTTCTTCACGGCCGGAAATGACTTCCACCGGGTGGCCGAGGATTTCTTCGGCTCGATGGATGAATTCGGCGCGGTTGCGGGCTTCACGCAGGGCGTTGGTGCCGACGATGCGAACGGCGCCGGTGGGCATACCGCTGATCAGTTGGGCGAAGCGCTTGAGGCAATCGAGCCCGCGTTGCATCGATTCTTCGCTGAGATGGCGTTCTTCGTCGATGCCGGCGGCCAGCTGAACCTTCTCCCCGAGACGCTCGAGAATACGGATCTCGCCGTTCTGGGCCTTGGCCACGACCATGTGAAAGCTGTTGGAGCCCAGGTCGATTGCGGCGATCAGGGACAGATTCTTGGCTTGGGATTGCGGCATGGTCAGGGGTCTCGGTCGATAACCTCGACATCGTGCCACGATCAAAGGCTGGCGCCAACGCGTAGGAGCAGCCGAAGGCTGCGATCTTTCACCATGGGGCTCCAGTGGTGCGGCCACTGGCTTCTTCGCGGGCAAGCCCGCTCCCACAGGTTTTTGCAGCGTATACGCAATCGTATTCCAGCAGAGGACCCTGTGGGAGCGGGCTTGCCCGCGAAGGCGGTGCCAATAGCACCGAAGATCTTCAGCCCGCCGCCTCAACCGTCCCGATGAAATTCGCCAGCTCTGCTGTTTGCGGGTTGGCAAACAAGGCTTTCGGGTCGCCCACTTCATGCACCTTGCCCAGATGCATGAACACCAACTTGTCCCCAACCTCCCGGGCAAAGCGCATTTCGTGGGTGACCATGATCAGCGTCATGCCTTCCCTGGCCAGTTGCCGGACCACGCTCAGCACTTCGTTGACCAGTTCCGGGTCCAGCGCCGAGGTGATTTCGTCGCATAGCAACACCTTTGGCGACATTGCCAGTGCCCGGGCAATCGCTACCCGCTGTTGTTGCCCGCCGGACAGCCGGTCAGGGAAGGCATCGAACTTTTCCCCCAGCCCGACCCTTTCCAGCATCTGCCGCGCCAGTTCGGCGGCCTTGGCTTTCGGTACTTTTTGCACCACTTGCGGCGCGAGCATGACGTTCTCGCCCACGGTCAGGTGCGGGAACAGGTTGAACTGCTGGAACACCATCCCGACTTTCTGCCGCAGGCTGCGCAAGTCGGCGCGGGCGGCGTCGAGATACTCGCCGTCGACTTCGATCACGCCGTCGTTGATCGACTCCAGGCCGTTGAGAGTGCGCAGCAAAGTGGACTTGCCCGAGCCACTACGGCCGATGATCGCCACCACCTGGCCTTCCTCGATGCTCAGGTCGATGCCTTTGAGCACGTGGTGATCGCCGTAGTATTTATGCAGGGCGGAAATTCTAAGCAGAGGCATGCAGTCTCCTTTCCAGGTAGCGCGCACTGAGCGACAAGGGGTAGCAGAGCAGGAAATAGCCGAGGGCGACGAGGCCGTAGACCATGAAAGGTTCGAAGGTGGCGTTGGCAAGCATGCCGCCAGTCTTGGTCAGTTCGGTGAAGCCGATGATCGAGGTGACGGCGGTGCCTTTGACCACTTGCACCGAGAAACCCACGGTCGGTGCCACGGCGATGCGCAACGCCTGGGGCAGGATCACAAAGCGCAATTGTTCCAGCGGGTTCAGCGCCAGACTCGATGAGGCTTCCCATTGGCCGTTTGGAATCGAGTCGACGCAACCGCGCCAGATCTCCGCCAGATAGGCACTGGTGAACAACGTCAGAGCTATTGCCGCCGCCATCCACGGCGAAATCTCCAGCCCGGCCAACGCTACGCCGAAAAACACCAGGAACAGCTGCATCAATAGCGGTGTGCCCTGGAACAGTTCGATGTAGGTGCGGGCGAAACTGCGCGGCAATGATTTTTTCGAAATGCGCAGGACCATGATCAGCAAGCCGATCAGCCCGCCGCCAATGAACGCCACCAGCGACAGCGCCAAGGTCCATTGCAGGCCCGTGAGCAGGTTGCGCACGATGTCCCAGAAGGTGAAGTCGCTCATCGGCTGCTCCTTGCAATGAAGCGGTGGCCGATCCAGTTCAATAGCTGGCGGATCAGTAGCGCCATACACAGATACAGCAGCGTGGTCAGTGCGTAGGTTTCAAAAGCGCGGAAGTTGCGCGATTGAATGAAGTTGGCGGCGAAACTCAGCTCCTCTGTAGCGATCTGCGAACACACCGCCGAGCCGAGCATGACGATGATGATCTGGCTGCTCAGGGCCGGCCAGACTTTGCCCAGTGCCGGCAGCAGCACCACATGACGGAACGCTTCGAAACGCGTCATCGCCAGTGCCGCCGCGGCTTCCAGCTGACCCCGGGGAATCGCCTGGATGCCGGCGCGGATGATCTCGGTGGAATAGGCGCCAAGGTTGATGACCATCGCCAGTACCGCCGCCTGCCATTCGGAAATCTGCACGCCCAGGGACGGCAAGCCGAAGAAGATGAAAAACAACTGCACCAGGAATGGCGTGTTGCGGATCAACTCGACGTAGACCGCGAAAATCCCCGCCAATGGCCGGATGTTCCACGCCCGCACCAGCGCCCCGACGATGCCCAGCCCCACGCCGAGCACAGCGCCGATGGCGGTCAGCTCAAGGGTGAACAACGCACCGCGCAGCAACAGATCGGTGTTGTTCACCACCGGCAGGAAATCGAACTGATAAGCCATAAAACGTCTCCAGCGCGCCGAATCAGAGATCGGCCGGCAGCGGCTCTTTCAGCCAGGTCAGGGCGTTCTTTTCCAGTGCGCCGTCGCTCTTGGCGGTCACGAGGATCTGGTTGACCTTGTCCAGTAGCGCCGGCTCGTTCTTGTTCACGCCGACGTAGACCGGCGAATCCTTGAGCTTCACTTTCAGCGCCGGCACGCGTTTCGGGCTCTTCTCGCTGATTGCGACCATCACCACATTGCCGCTGGCGATCAGGTCGACTTGCCCGGCCAGATACGCGGCGATGGTCGAGTTGTTGTCTTCGAAACGCTTGATGGTCACGCCTTCGGGGGCGACCTTGGACAGCTCGATGTCTTCGATGGCGCCACGGGTGACGCTGATGGTCTTGCCCTTTAGATCGTCCAGGCTCTTGATGTCGGCGTCTGGCGGACCGAACACGGCGAGGTAGAACGGCGCGTAGGCGCGGGAGAAGTCGATGACTTTTTCGCGCTCCGGGTTCTTGCCGAGGCTGGAGATCACCAGATCGACCTTGCCGGTGGTGAGGAAGGGGATGCGGTTGGTGCTGTTGACCGGGGTCAGTTCGAGTTTGACCTTGAGCTGGTCGGCCAGCAGTTTCGCGGTGTCGATGTCGAGGCCGCGGGGCTTCATGTCCGGGCCGACCGAGCCAAACGGCGGGAAGTCCTGGGGCACGGCAACCTTGAGGACGCCGCGCTTGACCACATCCTCCAGACCGTCGGCGTGGGCAGGTGCCTGGCTCAGCATCAGGCTGGCAAACAGGGCTGCGAGGAGGGCGCTGTAACGCTGGGTCATGGCAAATCTCCGAATCGGCAAGAAGTGATTTCTGCGAATCGACAGAGCATGGGCCATGCCAACATGGGGTTTTGGGGGTGCCAGAGCGCGGTTTTGCTGGCGTCGAACGGTCTTACTGGTCTGAACAGTCAGGTTGTGTTTCGCACCCCGATGGCGCAACTGTGAAAATCACCGAACCCCCATGGGGCACGACTTGCCGGGCGTCGCGAATAGCTTTACAACTGAGCGCACATTGGCCTGGTTCGTCTGGAAAACCATGAACTCGATCTCCCGCGCCGTACCTGAAGTGGCGCTGCAAGCCATCCGCAAACTGATTACCGAACAGGGCTTCGGGCCGGGGGATGCCTTGCCCTCGCAACGGGACCTGGCGGTGCAATTGGGGGTCAGTCGGGCGTCGTTGCGCGAGGCATTGTCGTCGCTGAGTGCGCTGGGGGTCATCAGCATCCAGCCGGGTAAAGGCGTGTTCGTGCAATCGCCGGTGGAGTTGCCGCGAGGCGATGCGGTACCGGGCTGGCCGTTCGCGGCGCAGGCTTCGCCGCTGGACATCTTTCAACTGCGCTATGCGCTGGAGGGGTTTGCGGCGGGGTTGGCGGCCGTAACCTTGAGCACCGGCGAACTCGATGCGCTGGAAGACAATGTCGCCGCCATGCGAAACGAGCTGAAGTCCGGCGACTTCGAAGCCGCGGCCCGCCTGGATTTCGAATTCCACCGCCGCATCCTGCTGGCCAGCGGCAATCAGGCGATGCTGAGCATCCTGACCGCCAGCGCCGACATCTTCCTGGAAAGCCAGAAGCTACCGTTCATCCGGGTCGAGCGGGCCATGGAAACCTGGCAGGAGCACCGCAAAATCCTTCGTGCGCTGGCCCGCCGAGCATCTGGCGCCGCGCAAAAGGCCATGCAAGAGCACGTACGCAATGCCGCGTTGCGCACCGGAATCGCGTTCATCGCTCCCGTCACCTGATGACCTGAGCTATACCCAAACTCATGAATCACCATAGCGAGACTCAATCATCTGCACCTTCCTGAACGAGGGAAGGACCGCTATGATGGGCCACGTTTTTTTGCTTACAACCTGGAGAATTCCATGAGCAGCGATCTTATCAAACACGTTAGCGACGCTAGCTTCGAGGCCGACGTACTCAAGGCCGAAGGCGCTGTACTGGTCGACTACTGGGCTGAATGGTGCGGCCCTTGCAAAATGATCGCTCCGGTTCTGGACGAAATTGCCGAGACTTACAAAGGCAAGCTGACCGTTGCCAAGCTGAACATCGACGAAAACCAGGAAACCCCGGCCAAGCACGGCGTACGTGGTATCCCGACCCTGATGCTGTTCAAGAACGGCAACGTTGAAGCGACCAAGGTCGGCGCACTGTCGAAGTCGCAACTGGCTGCCTTCCTCGACGCCAACATCTAAGCGTCGCTGCAAAGTGTCCTGAAAAAGCCTCGCAAATAGCGGGGCTTTTTGCGTATTCAGGGCTAGACGCTCCCAAACTCAGGTGGTACATTCGGCCCCGCACTGGTTTCTCCATTGCCCCCTGCTAGCCGTCGCCGACGCACTCCTTTTCGAATAAGTACGCGATCCTGTCGCCTTCTCTGCGGCGCGGCCTCATTAAGCCAAAAGCTTAATTTCCCCCCTCCATAAATGATTACGTCATTCCTATATGAATCTGACTGAACTCAAGCAAAAGCCGATTACCGAACTGCTCGAATTGGCCGAACAGATGGGCATAGAAAATATGGCCCGTTCGCGCAAGCAGGACGTGATTTTCTCCCTGCTCAAGAAGCACGCGAAAAGCGGTGAGGAAATCTCCGGTGATGGCGTGCTGGAGATTCTCCAGGACGGCTTCGGCTTCCTGCGCTCCGCTGACGCTTCCTATCTCGCAGGTCCAGACGATATCTACGTCTCGCCGAGCCAGATCCGTCGTTTCAACTTGCGCACCGGTGACACCATCGTTGGCAAGATCCGCCCGCCAAAGGAAGGCGAGCGTTATTTCGCGCTGCTCAAGGTCGACACGATCAACTTCGACCGTCCGGAAAACGCGAAGAACAAGATTCTCTTCGAGAACCTGACTCCGCTGTTCCCGACCGTGCGCATGAAGATGGAAGCCGGTAACGGTTCCACCGAAGACTTGACCGGTCGTGTCATCGACCTGTGCGCCCCGATCGGTAAAGGCCAGCGCGGTCTGATCGTTGCACCGCCGAAAGCGGGCAAGACGATCATGCTGCAGAACATTGCCGCGAATATCGCGCGTAACAACCCTGAAGTTCACCTGATCGTGCTGCTGATCGATGAACGTCCGGAAGAAGTAACCGAAATGCAGCGTACCGTGCGCGGCGAAGTGGTTGCCTCGACGTTCGACGAGCCGCCAACCCGCCACGTGCAGGTTGCCGAAATGGTGATCGAGAAGGCCAAGCGCCTGGTCGAGCACAAGAAAGACGTGGTGATCCTGCTTGACTCCATCACTCGTCTGGCCCGTGCCTACAACACCGTGATCCCGAGCTCCGGCAAGGTACTGACCGGTGGTGTCGATGCCCACGCCCTGGAGAAACCGAAGCGTTTCTTCGGCGCCGCGCGGAACATCGAAGAAGGCGGCTCGCTGACCATCATCGCCACCGCGCTGGTTGAAACCGGCTCGAAGATGGACGAAGTGATCTACGAGGAATTCAAGGGCACCGGCAACATGGAGTTGCCGCTGGATCGCCGTATCGCTGAAAAGCGCGTCTTCCCGGCCATCAACATCAACCGTTCCGGCACCCGCCGCGAAGAGTTGCTGACTGCCGACGACGAGCTGCAGCGCATGTGGATTCTGCGCAAGCTGCTGCACCCGATGGATGAAGTCGCTGCCATCGAGTTCCTGGTCGACAAGCTGAAAACGACCAAGACCAACGATGAGTTCTTCCTGTCGATGAAACGCAAGTAAGTCGAACAGGCACAAAAAGCCGGGGAAACCCGGCTTTTTGCTATCCGTTTTTTGCTCAGGCGGCAGTTCGTGGTTCTGAACCGAAGGGTTCGGCGCTAAACTGCCTGCCCCGAACGCCACGGCCAACACGAGGCTTACGCATGCAGTATCGCGACTTGCGCGACTTTATCAGCGGCCTGGAACAGCGCGGTGAACTCAAGCGCATCCAGGTTCCGGTGTCCCCAGTGCTCGAAATGACCGAGGTCTGCGACCGTACCTTGCGCGCCAAGGGCCCGGCTTTGCTTTTCGAAAAGCCCACCGGCTATGACATTCCCGTGCTCGGCAACCTGTTCGGCACCCCCGAGCGTGTGGCGTTGGGCATGGGCGCCGAAGCGGTCAGCGAGCTGCGTGAAATCGGCAAGTTGCTGGCGTTCCTCAAGGAACCCGAGCCGCCGAAAGGCTTGAAGGATGCCTGGTCCAAGCTGCCGATCTTCCGCAAGATCATTTCGATGGCGCCGAAAGTCGTCAAGGACGCGGTGTGCCAGGAAGTGGTCATCGAAGGCGACGACGTCGACCTGGCCATGCTGCCGGTGCAGACCTGCTGGCCGGGCGACGTCGGTCCGCTGATCACCTGGGGCCTGACCGTCACCAAGGGCCCGAACAAGGATCGACAGAACCTCGGCATCTACCGTCAGCAAGTGATCGGCCGCAACAAGGTCATCATGCGCTGGCTGAGCCACCGTGGCGGCGCGCTGGACTACCGCGAGTGGTGTGAAAAGCACCCGGGCCAGCCGTTCCCGGTTTCCGTGGCCCTGGGCGCTGACCCGGCGACCATCCTCGGCGCCGTGACCCCGGTGCCCGACAGTCTTTCCGAATACGCCTTCGCCGGTCTGCTGCGTGGCAACCGCACTGAGTTGGTGAAGTGCCGCGGCAACGACCTGCAAGTGCCGGCCACCGCCGAAATCATCCTCGAAGGCGTGATCCATCCGGGCGAGATGGCCGATGAAGGCCCGTACGGCGACCACACCGGTTACTACAACGAAGTCGACAGCTTCCCGGTGTTCACCGTCGAACGCATCACCCATCGGATCAAGCCGATCTACCACAGCACCTACACCGGCCGTCCGCCGGATGAGCCGGCGATCCTCGGCGTGGCGCTGAACGAAGTGTTCGTTCCGATCCTGCAGAAGCAGTTCCCGGAGATCACCGACTTCTACCTGCCGCCCGAAGGCTGCTCGTACCGCATGGCCATCGTGACCATGAAGAAGTCGTATCCGGGCCACGCCAAGCGGGTAATGCTGGGTGTCTGGTCGTTTTTGCGACAGTTCATGTACACCAAGTTCGTTATCGTCACCGACGACGATATCAACGCCCGGGACTGGAACGACGTGATCTGGGCCATTACCACGCGCATGGACCCCAAGCGCGACACGGTGATGATCGACAACACGCCGATCGACTACCTGGACTTCGCCTCGCCGGTTTCCGGCCTGGGGTCGAAAATGGGCCTCGATGCCACGCATAAATGGCCGGGCGAAACTACCCGCGAATGGGGCCGGGTCATCGTCAAGGACGATGCCGTGACCCAGCGGATCGATGCCATCTGGAATCAGTTAGGAATAGATTGATGCGTGTAACCTTGCAGCCCTCCGGAGCAGTGCTTGAGATATTGCCCGGCGAGCGGATTCTCGATGGCGCACGACGACTGGGCTACGAATGCCCGCAAAGCTGCCGCAACGGCAATTGCCACGTGTGCGCGGCGCTACTGGTGGAAGGCCGGGTCGAGCAGGCCGGCAATGTGCGCGACCATGGCGAGTTCTACACTTGCATAGCGGAGCCGCTGGAAGACTGCATCGTGCTGTGGGATGGCGTGCTCGCGCTGGGAGAACTGCCGGTGCGCAGCGTGTCGTGTCAGGTCATTGAGTGCAAGGAGGTGGGCGGCGACACCTGGCGCGTGCGTCTGCGGGCTCCGGCCGGCAAACCGCCGCGCTACCACGCCGGTCAGTACCTGATGATCGAGCGGGAGAACGGCGAAAAATCCGCATTCTCTCTCGCCTCGGCACCGCATGCGGGGCGCGATCTGGAAATCCACGTACTGGCGCGCGAAACAAGTGCGTTGAGCCTGATCGAACAGCTCCAGCGCAACAGCATGGTGCGGGTCGAATTGCCGTTTGGCGATACCCACCTGGAGGAGTTGCCGGACGGTCCTCTCGTGCTGATAGCCGCGGGTACCGGCATGGGCCAGGTCCATGGCCTGATCGAACATTGCCGGGCCTCGGGTTTCAAGCATCCCGTGCATCTGTATTGGGGCGTACGCCGTCCAGAAGACTTTTACCAGGTCGAGCATTGGGACGAATGGCTGAAGCTGCCCAACCTGTTCCTGCACAAGGTCGTCAGCGATCAATGTGGCTGGGAAGGGCGGTGCGGCATGTTGCATGAAGCGGTCTGTGAAGACTTCCCTGACCTCAAGCCGTTGCATGTATACGCCAGTGGCTCTCCGGCCATGGTCTACGGCACGCTGGATGCGCTGGTGGAAGCGGGGATGGATGCCCATCAGATGCGCGCCGACGTGTTTGCCTATGCGCCGCGGTCTTGATCTGCCCCGTCCACCCTGTAGGAGCGAGCCTGCTCGCGATGGTCGTTAACGATTACTCGGGCAGTCAGGCTACCCGCAGCGCTCTTGATTCCATCGCGAGCAGGCTCGCTCCTACAGGTATATAACTCCACATATAGCCTATCGGTATTTATAAAAACATATAAATGCCGGTAGGTTATATTCCATTCAGGCAATTAATTAAGAACTGTGCCATGGCACTCAAATTGCCTTGAAACTTATGTGCCTTATTGTTACAGCGGTGCGTTCTATTAAGTAATTCTTCACCCGCGGGGAGCTGAACGCTATTCGCTATGAGCGCCATAGAATCTGCTTTTTTGAATCTGGCTTACCCTCCGCGGCTCGATCTGGGGCCGCAGCTCACTCACGAACAATTGCTCAGCTCGATGCAAACGACCATGGCGCGCCACAAGGGCGGGCCGGTGTGGTTGTTTGCGTATGGTTCGTTGATCTGGCGCCCTGAATGCACGGCGGTTGAGCGGGTTCGCGGCCGGGTACATGGCTATCATCGTGGGTTGTACCTATGGTCCCACGAACATCGCGGCACACCGGAAATGCCCGGCCTGGTGTTTGGCCTGGATCGTGGCGGTTCTTGCAGCGGTTTCGCCTATCGCTTGCCCGAAGAGCAACTCGAAGCCTCGCTTTACGCACTTTGGCAGCGCGAGATGCCTTTCCCTTCCTACCGCCCGCACTGGCTCAACTGCCGTCTTGAAGATGGCAGCCAGGTACAGGCATTGGGTTTTGTGCTGGAGCGACACCTGCCCAGCTATGCTGGCAACTTGCCGGACCATGTGCTGAGCCATGTGTTCGAAAACGCTTGTGGGCGTTACGGCACCACTCGCGATTACGTCGAGCAGACCGCGCACGCCCTGCGCAGCCACGCCATGCCAGACCGGAATCTGGAGGCGCGGCTCAAGCGCTGTAAATCAAAGGCCGATCAGGCGAGTGCTTCGCGGCCCTGACTGGCGATTTGTTTGTGCCGTAGCGTCGGGGCCAGGAAGGCCATCGCCAACAGGCAGGCGCCGACTAGCAGCACGAAGCCGCCGTCCCAGCCGAAATGGTCCACGGTGTAGCCCATCGCTGCACTGGCCGCGACCGAACCACCCAGATAACCGAACAGTCCGGTAAAGCCCGCCGCCGTACCGGCAGCTTTCTTTGGTGCCAGTTCCAGCGCCTGCAGGCCGATCAGCATGACCGGGCCGTAGATCAGGAAGCCAATGGAAAGCAGCGCGATCATGTCGACCATCGGATTGCCGGCCGGGTTGAGCCAGTAAACCAGCGTCGCGACCGTCACCAGCGCCATGAATACCATGCCGGTCAGGCCACGGTTGCCACGGAAAATCTTGTCCGACATCCAGCCGCACAGCAGCGTGCCCGGGATACCTGCCCACTCGTAGAAGAAGTACGCCCACGAGGTTTTATCCACGGTGAAGCCCTTGGCTTCCTTGAGGTAGGTCGGTGCCCAGTCCAGCACGCCGTAGCGCAGCAGATAGACAAAGACGTTGGCCAGGGCGATGTACCAGAGCATTTTGTTGCGCAGCACGTATTTGACGAAGATTTCCTTGGCGCTGAATTCCTCTTCGTGGCTGGCGTCGTAGCCTTCTGGGTAATCGTTCTTGTACTGCTCGATCGGCGGCAGGCCAACCGATTGCGGGGTGTCGCGCATGGTCACAAAGGCAAACACCGCTACCGCCAGCGCCACTGCAGCCGGCACGTAGAACGCGGCGTGCCAGTCATTGAACAGGCCCATGCCGATCAGGAACAACGGCCCGATCAGGCCACCGCCGACGTTATGCGCCACGTTCCACACGGACACCACACCGCCACGCTCCTTCTGCGACCACCAGTGCACCATGGTCCGGCCACTCGGCGGCCAACCCATGCCCTGCGCCCAGCCGTTGATGAACAACAGAATGAACATCATGGTCACGCTGGACGTCGCCCAAGGCGCGAAACCGAAAATGAACATCACCCCAGCCGACACCAGAAGACCGAACGGCAGGAAGAAACGCGGGTTGGAACGGTCGGACACCAGGCCCATGAGGAACTTCGACAGGCCGTAGGCAATCGCAATGGCGGACATTGCCAGGCCCAGTTGACCACGGGAGTAGCCCTCGTCGATCAGGTATGGCATGGCCAGGGAGAAGTTCTTGCGCAGCAGGTAGTAACCGGCATAGCCAATGAAGATGCCGGCGAAAATCTGCCAGCGCAGGCGTCGGTAGGTGCTGTCTATTTTTTCTTCAGGCAATGGAGCCTGATGTGCGGCAGGACGAAAGAAAGCAAACATTCAAGAGCTCCAGATTTCTTGTTTTGACTGCGGATACGAATGTTACAGTTTCGTTACCGAAAATAGCACCGGTTCTCATCGGCAAAACAGCGGAAATGTTGGATATCGCGCGTTCCTTTATGAACATGTCGCTCAGGTGAAAGTGAAGGGCGTTGTAGGAATGGTTACTTTTGCGGCTTCCTGCGGATTTTCGGGGGCGTTGCAGGGCGGAGCGTTTCCTCGAGCAATAGGTACTTGTCAGAAGAATCCTGATGGCACGTACTTAAATGCACTTCCCGAGTCGTTGAATAGTCGGTTCAAAGCTTGACCTTGTTGCGCTTTGTTTGCGGAGTGAGTCTGCTATCGATTCACTCCGCAATAGCAGCCTCAGCGAACCTGCACCACCACTTTCCCGACCGCTTTACGCTGGCCAAGATCATTGATGGCTTGCGCCGCATTACTCAATGGATACACCTGCGACACCAGCGGCTTCAGCTTGCCTTCAGCGAACCAGCCAAACAATTGCTGGAAGTTCGCGGCGTTGTCCTGGGGCTGGCGTTGGGCAAATGAGCCCCAGAACACGCCGAGTACTGCGGCGCCCTTAAGCAGCGCGAGGTTGACCGGCAGTTCGGGGATGCGACCGCTGGCAAAGCCGACTACCAGCAGTCGGCCGTTCCAGGCGATGGCGCGGATGGCCTGGTCGAACAGGTCGCCGCCGACCGGGTCGTAGATCACGTCGGCGCCCTGGCCGTCGGTCAGGCGTTTGATTTCATCCTTGAGGTTGGTTTCGCTGTAGTTGATCAGTTCGTCGGCACCGGCAGCCTTGGCCACGGCGAGTTTCTCTGCACTGCTGGCTGCGGCGATCACCCGGGCGCCCATGGCTTTGCCGATTTCCACCGCCGCCAGGCCGACACCGCCGGAAGCGCCAAGCACCAGCAGGGTTTCACCGGGTTGCAGGTTACCGCGCTGCTTGAGGGCGTGCATCGAGGTGCCGTAGGTCATGCTGAAGGCGGCGGCGGTGTTGAAGTCCATCGATGGCGGGATCGGCAGCACGTTGTAGCCCGGTACAGCGACCTGCTCGGCAAAGCTGCCCCAGCCGGTCAGCGCCATGACCCGATCACCGACTTTCAGGTGGCTGACTTTTTCACCCACGGCGCTGACGACGCCGGCCGCTTCACCACCCGGCGAAAACGGGAAGGGCGGCTTGAACTGGTATTTGCCCTCGATGATCAACGTGTCGGGGAAATTCACCCCGGCAGCGTGCACGTCCAGCAGGATTTCATTCTTCTTCGCGACAGGACTGGCGACGTCTTCCAGCACCAGCGATTCGGCAGGGCCGAAGGCTTTGCACAGCACGGCTTTCATCAGGGCTATTCCTTTGGGAGTGATGGCCGATAAGTGTAGGTGTGTGGGTCGATGGGTCAACGAGCATGCCCGGCCCTGATAGTCAGCCATAAGCTTGTGCTTGCGCGGCGGGTCGTTATGCCAGGCCGCAAACCGGATAAGGAGCGAATTTTGAAAGCGTGGATCATGTTGATGCTGGCCCTGTCTCTGCCTGTGGCAGCGGTGGCCGAAGAAGCCAAAGAAGATGCTGCTCCGAAGGTCAGCTACATCACCCTGAGCCCGCCGTTCGTGGGTAACTACGGGTTGGACGGCACGCCGAAACTGAAGGTCTACAAGGCCGATGTGGCGTTGCGGGTGACCGGTGACGAGGCCGCCAAGGCAGTAAAGGCCAATGAGCCGTTGATCCGCAATCAATTGGTCGCGCTGTTCGCCCAGCAGACCACCGAGACGATGAACAACGTCGAGGCCAAGGAAAAACTGCGTCAGGAAGCCCTGAAACAGACCCAGCAGGTGATGAACGATGAAACCGGTAAGCCGGTGGTTGAGGATTTGTTGTTCAACAACCTGATCATTCAGTAAGGCTTCTGGCGCCTGTACCGGCCTCTTCGCGAGCAAGCCCGCTCCCACATTTGAAATGCATTCCAATGTGGGAGCGGGCTTGCTCGCGAAGAGGCCAGTCCGGGCGATAAATGACTCAAGGCTTTAAGGCAATCACCGCCGCCCACTGCTCCACTGTCACCGGCATCACCGAAAGCCGCGAACCTTTCTGCACCAGCGGCAACTCCGCCAGCGCCGTCTGCTGCTTCAGATAATCCAGTTTCAGAACCCGGGCAAACGTCTCGACATGCGCGACATCGATCGCGCTCCAGGCGTTTTTGTCCGCAGTTGCCTTGGGGTCGTAGTAATGACTTTCCGGCTCCAGCGCCGTCGGGTCCGGATACGCGGCTTCGACAATCTTGCCGATTCCGGCGATGCCTGGCTCAGGGCAGCTGGAGTGATAGAAAAAGAACTCATCCCCCACCGCCATGGCCCGCAGGAAATTGCGTGCCTGATAGTTGCGAACCCCGTCCCAGCGCGCTTTGCCGAGCTTTTCCAGTCCCTTGATCGAGAGTTCGTCGGGCTCGGACTTCATCAGCCAATAGGCCATGTCTGTTGCTCCTTGCGTGGTGATTGAGCAGCTTGTCGACGATTTTATGACAAACCGACAGTCGGTTGACGTCAGCATTTGCGCAGCGGTTCACGTTGTCGCAAAATGCCGGCCTTTAGAGCTTGACGCTGCTGCACGGCCTACAAACGGAAACCGCTGCTGTCATCGTGTTGATGTGCCTTTGGGGGGCAATCGATGAAACGCAAACCGGATTTACTATGGATTTTGGTCATTTTGTTTGGCCTTGGCGTCGTGACCACCGGCTATGCCCAAAGCCTGTGGGCCAACAAGACCGATGCGCCGGTCGAAGTCGCCCAATTGCAGCAACAGTCGACCGCCTTCAAGCGCTGATCCTGTTGCCTCGGCGCCACTGATCGAAGTGGCGTCTAGCCTGCGTAATACCAGGCCTTGTCTGTCACCGTTCCTTGCAGCGGCACATCCCAGCTCGCCTGAGCCAATCGCGCCACTTTCTGACATTCATGGGCCAGCCCCAACAACGTCGGCTTGCGCCAGTCATTTCGTCGCGCCAGGTAAGCCAGGCTGCGATCGTAGAAGCCGCCGCCCATCCCCAGGCGTCCGCCGACATCGTCAAAACCCACCAATGGCAACAGCACCAGATCCAGTGCCCAGATCTTGCGCTGCCGGGCGAGGTTGGCCCGTGGTTCGAGAATACGGAAGCGGTTGGGTTTGAGTTTTTCCCCGGGTCGGATGCGCTGGAACACCATTTTGGTTCGCGGCCAGGCGCTCAGCACCGGTAGATAGGTGGCTTTGCCCCGGCGTTGTGCGGCGCGCAGCAACAGGCGCGGATCGATTTCACCGTCGGTGGGCAGGTAGAGCGAGATGTGTCTGGCGCGGCGGAACAGCGGTTGCTGGGCCAATTGCTTGTACAATCCGCGAGCGGCCTGGCGTTGCTGACTGGGAGTCAGTGCGCGGCGGGCCTTGCGCAGCATGCGTCGAAGTTGCGGGCGGGGGAGCAGCGCAGGTTCGGTCATGTATTCGGGCTTCAACAATGCGGATACGTGAAGCGTACCCGTAAAAACGCCAATGCCGGTATCAAAACCGGCATTGGACTGGAATCAGGCTCCCCGAATGTGCCGCTGTCGACTTAGCCCTTGAACCCGAAAGTTCAAGGTGGAAGATGCAGTAGGCTTTAAGGCTTTCCGTCTAGCGGACATGCACACCAGCCCAACGTGCAACCTCCAGGGTATAGCAAATCGGCTCAGGGACATCGCCAACTGGCAAGCACCCCAGGGAGTGAGGGGATTATACCGCAAGCGGCGGCGCGAATCAGCCTTTGGTGACGTCCGGATCGGTGGCGAGTGCCAGATCGACGCGGTCGAGCAGGTCACGCACCTGTTCGCGGGTCGAGCCGCTGGCCTGGATATCCGGGCGTTCCTCCTTGTGCAGCAGGTCGTGGGTGATGTTCAGCGCGGCCATCACGGCGATACGGTCGGCGCCGATGACTTTGCCGCTGCTGCGGATCTCACGCATCTTGCCGTCCAGATAACGGGCGGCGCTGACCAGATTACTGCGCTCTTCCTGAGGGCAGATGATCGAATACTCTTTGTCGAGGATCTGCACGGTGACGCTATTGCTTGAACTCATGAGTCTTGCTCCAGGGCCTTGAGGCGCGAAATCATCGATTCGACCTTACGCCGGGCGATTTCGTTTTTTTCAATGAGGTGCGCGCGTTCCTCGCGCCAGGTCTTTTCCTGAGCTAGTAAGAGTCCGTTTTGACTCTTAAGTTGCTCGACTCGGGTAATCAGCAGCTCGAGTCTGGCCATCAGCGCTTGCAGGTCGGTGTCTTCCATTGTCTTCACTGTCTGATGGGTGTCGGACTGTAGGAGCGAGCTTGCTCGCGATGGTCGCCAACGATAACGCTGGGTCCCTGACAACCCGCGGCGTTCTCGGGTTCATCGCGAGCAAGCTCGCTCCTACAGGGGTAGTCGATGTAGGATACAAGGCCTTCATTCTAGACATAGCGCCGTCTGGCGCCTAGCTGCCCATGACCATTCAGAATTCCCCGTACCAAGCCTTCGCCACCCTGCTGACTTCCAGCGGTCACAACGTCTCGCCTGCTGAACTGCACGGCCTGTTGCTCGGCCGCAGCTGCGCCGGCGCCGGTTTCGACGCCGAAGGCTGGCTGATCGACGCCGCCGAACTCCTCGAAAGCGAGCCGCAGGACAACGTTCGCAACGCCCTGATCGGCCTGCAAGAGATGGTAAAAGGCGAGCTCACCGGCGATGACGTGACCGTCGTCCTGCTGTTGCCGACCGACGACGCCCCACTCACCGAGCGTGCCGCCGCACTGGGTCAGTGGTGCCAGGGTTTCCTCAGCGGCTTCGGCTTGAACTGCCGTGACAGCAGCGCCCTGAGCACCGAGGCCACCGAAGTGCTGCAGGATCTGACGGCCATTTCCCAGGTGCAAGATGCCCTGGAAGAGTCCGACGACGGCGAAAACGACTACATGGAAGTCATGGAATACCTGCGCGTCGCACCGCTGCTGCTGTTCTCCGAGACCAAAAAAGATGTGCCGGCCGCCGCCAAACCGTCTTTGCACTGATCGTAAGACAGGGAAAACCATCTGCCCATGATCCATATCCCGAAATCGGAATACAGCCGTCGCCGCAGGGCCCTGATGGCGCAGATGGAACCCAACAGCATCGCCATCCTGCCCGCCGCCGCGGTGGCCATTCGTAACCGCGACGTCGAGCACGTCTACCGCCAGGACAGCGACTTCCAGTACCTCAGCGGTTTTCCCGAGCCCCAGGCCGTGCTGGTGTTGATGCCGGGGCGTGTGCATGGCGAATACATTCTGTTCTGCCGTGAACGCAACGCCGAACGCGAGCTGTGGGATGGCCTGCGTGCCGGGCAGGAAGGCGCGATTCGCGACTTCGGCGCCGACGATGCCTTTCCGATCACTGATATCGACGACATCCTGCCGGGCCTGATCGAAGGCCGTGACCGGGTGTATTCGGCCATGGGCAGCAACCCCGAATTCGACCGCCACCTGATGGAGTGGATCAACGTGATCCGCTCCAAGGCCAACCTCGGTGCCCAGCCGCCGAACGAATTCGTTGCCCTGGATCATCTGCTGCACGACATGCGCCTGTATAAATCGGCGGCAGAAGTGAAAGTGATGCGCGAAGCGGCGCGGATTTCCGCCCAGGCGCACGTACGGGCAATGCAAGCCTGTCGCGCCGGGCTGCACGAATTCAGCCTGGAAGCCGAGCTTGATTACGAGTTCCGCAAGGGCGGGGCGAAGATGCCGGCCTACGGGTCCATCGTCGCGGCGGGGCGCAACAGCTGCATCCTGCATTACCAGCAGAATGACGCGCAGCTCAAGGATGGGGATCTGGTGCTGATCGATGCCGGTTGCGAGATCGACTGCTACGCCAGCGACATCACCCGGACCTTTCCGGTCAGCGGCAAGTATTCAGCGGAACAGAAAGCGATTTACGAATTGGTGCTGGCTTCCCAGGAAGCCGCCTTTGCCGAAATCGCCCCGAACAAGCACTGGAACCAGGCGCACGAGGCAACGGTCCGGGTCATCACGGCCGGGCTGGTCGAGCTGGGTCTGCTGAGGGGCGACGTTGACGAGCTGATCGCCAGCGAAGCCTACAAGGCGTTTTACATGCACCGCGCCGGCCATTGGCTGGGCATGGATGTGCATGATGTCGGCGAATACAAGGTCGGCGGCGAGTGGCGCGTGCTGGAAGTCGGCATGGCGCTGACCGTGGAGCCGGGGATCTATATCGCCCCGAACAACCAGAGTGTTGCGAAGAAATGGCGCGGCATTGGCGTGCGCATCGAGGACGACGTAGTGGTCACCAAAACCGGCTGTGAAATATTGACGAGCGGCGTGCCGAAATCCGTCGCCGAGATCGAAGCCCTGATGGCCGCTGCGCGGACACAGGCAGCATGAGCCGAGTCAACCTGGCAATCATCGGTGGCGGGCTGGTCGGTGCAAGCCTGGCGCTGGCGCTTCAGGCCGGGGCCAAGGCCCGGGGCTGGAAGATCGTGCTGATCGAGCCGTTCGCCCCTGGCGACAGCTATCAACCGAGTTACGATGCCCGTTCTTCGGCGTTGTCCTTCGGCTCGCGGCAAATCTATCAACGGCTGGGCGTCTGGCAGGATGTCTCGCGACGCGCCGAGCCGATCAAGCAGATTCATGTTTCCGACCGTGGTCGGTTCTCGACGGCGCGGTTGTCGGCGATGGAGGAGGGTGTTCCAGCGCTGGGTTATGTCGTTGAAAACGCATGGCTCGGCCAATGCCTGTGGCAAGGCCTGGACAAGGACGTGATCAGTTGGCGCTGCCCGGCGGAAGTCACCCGCATGGAGCCGCTGACCGATGGCTATCGCCTGACCCTCAACGATGAAACCACCCTGGAGTGCGACCTTGCGGTACTCGCCGATGGCGGCCGCTCCGGCCTGCGCGAGCAGCTGGGGATCGGCATCCGCAAGCGTCCGTACAACCAGAGTGCGCTGATCGCCAACATCACCCCGAGCGAAGCCCACAACGGCATGGCCTTCGAACGTTTCACCGACGAAGGCCCGATGGCGTTGCTGCCGCTGCCGGAAAACCGCTGCGCACTGGTCTGGACCCGCCTGGGCATGGACGCGCAACGTCTGGCGGCCCTCGATGAGCGCAGCTTCCTCAGCGAGTTGCAGGGTGTGTTCGGTTATCGCCTCGGCACATTGAAGCAGGTCGGTGCGCGGCATCTGTATCCGCTGACGCTGGTCGAGGCCGAGGAACAGGTACGTCCGCATCTGGCGATTCTCGGCAACGCGGCACACAGCCTGCATCCGATCGCGGGCCAAGGGTTCAACCTGTCCCTGCGCGATGCCCAGGCTCTGGCCGATGCCTTGCTCGCCAGCGAAAAGCCCTTGGGCGATTTCGCCACGTTGCAAGCCTATCGCGAACACCAGCGTCTCGATCAGGATCTCACCGTGGGCTTCTCCGATCAGGTCACGCGCCTGTTCGGCAGTACCCAGCCGCTGGTGTCCCTGGGGCGCAATATCGGCTTGCTCGGGCTCGACCTTCTGCCACCGGCCAAACGCTGGTTTGCCCGGCAGGCGATGGGCCTGGGTACCCGTCCAGATGCGTAACCGGTTGATCCGCCGGTTCTGCAAGGTGCGATTGATAAAAATACCTGCCGCAATTGCAGGTCGACATTCATGACGGCGCCGGCCACCTTGGCGCGGGTCGGGAAAACCCTTTACGTGCGGCTCAAGCCGCAAGAGAGACAGGCTTAAAGCATGGAAATGCGTGCAGATCTGCTGATTGTCGGAGCCGGAATGGTCGGCAGCGCCCTGGCGCTGGCGTTGCAGAACAGCGGGCTGGAAGTCCTGCTGCTGGACGGCAGCCCCATGAGTGTCAAACCCTTCAACGCTCAGGCCGCGTTTGAGCCTCGCGTGAGTGCCTTGTCGGCCGCCAGCCAGCGGATTCTCGAACGCCTTGGCGTCTGGGACGGCATCGCCGGGCGGCGCAGCAGCGCCTACACCGACATGCAGGTCTGGGATGGCAGCGGCACCGGGCAAATCCACTTCTCGGCGGCCAGCGTGCACGCCGAGGTCCTGGGGCATATCGTCGAAAACCGAGTGGTCCAGGATGCCTTGCTTGACCGCTTGCACGACTGTGACCTGGGATTGCTGGCCAATGCACGGCTGGAACAGATGCGCCGCTCCGGCGATGACTGGCTGCTGACCCTGGCCGATGGCCGCACCCTGCGCGCACCGCTGGTGATCGCGGCGGATGGCGCCAACTCGGCAGTGCGACGCCTGGCTGGTGTGGCGACCCGCGAATGGGATTATCTGCACCATGCCATCGTCACCAGCGTGCGTTGCGCCAGGCCGCATCAGATGACGGCCTGGCAGCGCTTCACCGACAACGGTCCGTTGGCATTTCTGCCGCTGGAGCGCGACGGCCAGCAGGATTGGTGTTCGATCGTCTGGTCGACCACGCCCGGCGAAGCCGAACGCCTGATGGCGATGGATGACCAGGGTTTCTGCAAGGAGCTGGAGCGCGCCTTCGAGGGGCGACTCGGTGAAGTGCTCAGCTGCGACCCGCGCCTGTGTGTGCCCCTGCGCCAGCGACATGCCAAGCGTTATGTGGCTGAAGGCCTGGCATTGATCGGCGACGCGGCCCACACCATTCACCCGTTGGCCGGGCAGGGGGTGAATCTCGGATTCCTCGATGCCGCCGTGCTGGCCGAAGTGTTGCTGCAAGCTGCAACACGTGGCGAACGCCTGGCGGATGTGAAGGTCCTCAGCCGTTACGAACGTCGGCGCATGCCTCACAACCTGGCGCTGATGGCGGCGATGGAAGGCTTCGAGCGTTTGTTTCAGGCCGATCCGTTGCCGGTGCGCTGGTTGCGTAATACCGGGTTGAAAATGGTGGAGAAGATGCCCGAGGCCAAGGCGCTGTTCGTGCGTGAGGCGCTGGGGTTGACCGGGGATTTGCCGGCACTCGCCAAGCCCTGATTTCTGCGTTGAGGCTACTGGCCTCTTCGCGGGCAAGCCCGCTCCCACAGGTTTTTGGTGTACACAAAATTGATGTTTCACACAGGCCACTGTGGGAGCGGGCTTGCCCGCGAAGGCGTCAGCACAAGCACCACAAATTCCAGGCGGTGCAACATCCGGTAACTCCTCCGCAGCCAGCTTCGATTGAGAAGCTAAATGTGAGTCCTTATCATTTGCTCTCATTTTTCAATCGAGAGACCGCTCCCATGTTGGCAACGAAGCGTCTACTGACTGCACTGGCCTTGACTCTGATCGGCAGCACCGCCGCCCAGGCCGCTGACGAGGTGGTGGTCTACTCCTCGCGAATCGACGAGCTGATCAAGCCAGTCTTCGATGCCTACACCGCCAAGACCGGCGTGAAGGTGAAGTTCATCACCGACAAGGAAGCGCCGCTGATGCAGCGGCTCAAGGCCGAGGGCGCGAATACGCCGGCCGACCTGCTGCTCACCGTCGATGCCGGCAACCTCTGGCAAGCCGAGCAGATGGGCATTCTCCAGCCGTTCACCTCGAAAACCATCGACGCGAACATTCCGCTGCAATACCGGGCTGCCTCCCATGCCTGGACCGGCCTGAGCCTGCGGGCGCGGACCATTGCCTACTCCACTGATCGGGTGAAGCCGGGTGAACTGACCACCTACGAAGCGCTGGCCGACAAGCAGTGGGAAGGCCGCCTGTGCCTGCGCACGGCGAAGAAGGTCTACAACCAGTCCCTGACCGCGACCATGATCGAAGTACACGGTGCCGACAAGACCGAGGAAATCCTCAAGGGCTGGGTCAAGAACCTGTCCACTGACGTGTTCTCCGATGACACCGCCGTACTGGAAGCGATCAACGCCGGCCAGTGCGACGTCGGTATCGTCAACACCTACTACTACGGCCGCCTGCACAAGCAGAAGCCAGACCTGCCGGTGAAATTGTTCTGGCCGAACCAGGCTGACCGTGGCGTACACATCAACCTGTCGGGTATCGGCCTGACCCAACACGCGCCACACCCGGAAGCGGCCAAGGCCCTGGTGGAGTGGATGACCACCCCTGAAGCACAGAAAATCTTTGCCGACGTGAACCAGGAGTTCCCGGCGAATCCGGCCGTACAGCCATCGGCTGAAGTCGCCGCATGGGGCAAGTTCATCGCCGATACCTTGCCTGTGGAAATCGCCGGCAAGCGTCAGGCCGAAGCGATTCGCATGATGGACAAGGCTGGCTGGAACTGAGCCCGCTGTTTTAAAGGTCAAAAGATCGCAGCCTTCGGCAGCTCCTGCAGGGTGATCACCAACCCAATGCAGGAGCTGCCGAAGGCTGCGGTCTTTTTGCGTTTTCTCTACACTTCAAAATTTCGCGAGAGATTTTCCTTGGCCCATCCCGCCCAACGCCGCTGGTATCCAGTCGTCTTCGCCATTGCTGCGCTGGTCCTGTTGCCCCTGAGCGTCCTGCTGCTTTCCTGGCAAACCATCGATCAACAGATCTGGTCCCATCTCTGGGACACGCAGATGCCGCGTTTGCTGGGCAATACCCTGACCCTGGTGCTAGGCGTCGGTGTCGGCGTGACAGTCCTGGGTGTCAGCCTGGCCTGGCTCACCAGCCTTTGCGAATTCCCCGGCCGGCGCTGGCTGGACTGGGCGCTGATGCTGCCCTTTGCGATCCCGGCCTATGTGCTGGCCTTCGTCTTCGTCGGCCTGCTGGATTTTGCCGGCCCCGTGCAAACCCTGTTGCGGGAGTGGTTCGGAACAGGTCTGCGCCTGCCGCGGGTGCGCTCCACGGGCGGCGTGATTGCGGTACTGGTGCTGGTTTTCTATCCGTATGTCTATCTGCTGGCGCGTACCGCCTTCCTCGCCCAGGGCAAAGGCCTGATGGAAGCGGCGCGGGTCCTTGGCCAATCGCCCTGGCAAGCGTTCTGGCGGGTGGCATTGCCCATGGCGCGGCCAGCCATTGGTGCGGGCGTGGCATTGGCGCTGATGGAAACCCTGGCGGACTTCGGCGCCGTGTCGGTGTTCAACTTCGACACCTTTACCACGGCCATCTACAAGACCTGGTACGGTTTTTTCAGCCTGTCATCCGCCGCGCAACTGGCCAGCCTGTTGCTGCTGGTGGTGATGCTCGTGCTCTACGGCGAACGGCGTGCCCGCGGGGCCAACCGGGCGAGCAATGAGCGACCACGGGTCAAGGCGCTGTATCACCTGCGAGGCCTCAAGGCACTGGCGGCCACGACGTGGTGCTGCCTGGTGTTTGCCTGCGCTTTCGTTATCCCGATGCTGCAATTGGTGGTGTGGTTCTGGCTGCGCGGGCGCTTCGATCTCGACGAGCGCTACACCGGGTTGATTGTCCATACCTTGTACCTGGGGGCGATGGCGGCGTTGATCACCGTCAGCGTCGCCTTGTTACTGGCGTTTGCCCGACGACTGGCACCCACCCGAGTCATTCGTTCCGGGATCAGTCTGGCCAACCTGGGCTACGCCTTGCCCGGTTCGGTGCTGGCGGTGTCGATCATGCTGGCGTTCAGTTACCTGGATCGCGAGCTGGTGATCCCGCTCTCAGGCTGGTTCGGTGGCGCGGGCAAGCCGCTGCTGCTGGGCAGTCTGTCGGCGTTGCTGCTGGCCTATCTGGTGCGCTTCATTGCGGTGGCCTACGGGCCGCTGGAAAGCAGTCTGGCGCGTATACGGCCATCTTTGCCCGAAGCGGCACGTAGCCTTGGCGTCAGTGGGCCACGACTGTTTTTCAAAGTGTATCTACCATTATTGCTACCCGGCACGTTGAGTGCCGCGCTGCTGGTGTTCGTCGATGTACTCAAGGAAATGCCCGCGACCCTGCTGATGCGCCCGTTTGGCTGGGACACGCTGGCGGTGCGAATCTTTGAAATGACCAGCGAAGGCGAGTGGGCGAGGGCGTCTTTGCCGGCGTTGACCCTGGTGCTGGTCGGGCTGTTACCGGTCATCGGATTGATCCGGCGCTCAGCACATCGAAACAGCTAGGTGTCAGTCCTACACCTTGCGGCTACAATGCGCGGCATTCGGTGCGGTCCGTCTGACAGACCAGGTAGCTGAAATCGGCTGAAGGCCCTTTGTTTCAAGGCCTTCAGTCCGTGCAGCACCTGCCCGCACCTTCGCCACGCCCGGAAGGAGAAACCCATGGGACAGCGTACGCCTCTGTATGACCTTCATCTCGCACTCGGCGCGAAGATGGTCGATTTTGGCGGTTGGGACATGCCTCTGCATTATGGATCGCAGGTCGAGGAGCACCATCAGGTGCGCCGCGATTGCGGTGTCTTCGATGTATCCCACATGACCGTGATCGACGTCGGCGGCTCCCAGGCCAAAGCCTGGCTCCAGCATTTGCTGGCCAATGATGTCGAACGCCTGCACAGCCCCGGCCGTGCGTTGTACAGCACCATGCTCAACGAGCAGGGCGGCATCGTCGACGACATGATCGTCTACCGTCTCGATGAGGGTTATCGCCTGGTGGTCAACGCCTCCACCCGCGATCAGGACATGGCCTGGATGCAAGCGCATCTCGACGGCTTCGATGTGCAACTTCGCGAGCGTTCCGAGTTGGCGATGCTGGCCATCCAGGGCCCCCACGCCCGGCAGAAAATTGCCGAACTGGTCAGCCAGTCCCGCGGCAACCTGATCCAGCTCCTCAAGCCTTTCGAAGGCCTGTCCGATGGTGACTGGTTCATCGCGCGCACCGGTTATACCGGCGAAGACGGCCTGGAAATCATTCTGCCGGCCGATCAGGCACCAGGCTTTTTCAACGATCTGGTCGGAGCCGGGATTTCTCCCATCGGCCTCGGCGCGCGGGATACCTTGCGGGTCGAAGCCGGCATGAACCTTTACGGCCAGGACATCCAGCAGGATATTTCCCCCTTGGCCTCCAATATGGCCTGGACCATCGCCTGGGAACCCGCCACCCGGCAGTTCATCGGGCGCAAGGCGCTGGAAGCCGAGCAGGCCGCCGGCGTACAGCACAAACTGGTCGGTCTGGTCCTTGAGGAGCGCGGTGTTTTACGCGCTCATCAGGTGGTCCGCATCGCCGATGTTGGCGAAGGAGAGATCACCAGTGGTAGTTTCTCTCCTACGCTAAGCAAGTCGATTGCACTGGCGCGCGTGCCGATGGCAACAGCCGACCGCGCTGAAGTGGAAATCCGTGGCAAGTGGTACCCGGTCCGGGTGGTCAAACCGACCTTCGTACGCCACGGCAAAACCTTGATCTAATCTTTTCTGGCGGGCATGACCGCCGACCCTTTTCCTGAGGACACAGAACATGAGCGATATCCCTGCCGACCTGCGTTTTGCCGAAAGTCACGAATGGGCACGTCTGGAAGCCGATGGCACCGTCACCGTGGGCATCAGCGATCACGCGCAGGAAGCGCTGGGTGATGTGGTGTTCGTCGAACTGACTGAAGTCGGTAACGTGTTTGCCGCTGAAGATCAGGCTGGTGTCGTTGAATCGGTCAAGGCCGCTTCTGATATCTACTCCCCGATTGCCGGTGAAGTGATTGCGGTCAATGAAGAGCTGAGCGCTTCGCCTGAGCTGCTCAACTCCGATCCGTACGGCGCGTGGATCTTCAAACTCAAGCCAAGCAACCCGGCCGAGTTGGAAAAACTGCTGGATGCCGCCGGCTACAAGGCCGCCATCGGCGAGTAATGCTCGCCCCCTGTAGGAGCTGCCGCAGGCTGCGATCTTTTGATGTTGTTTTTAAAATCAAAGTCAAAAGATCGCAGCCTGCGGCAGCTCCTACAGTCAAGACCGCAAAACCGCTTTCACCGCCGCCACCGACCGCTCGACATCGGCTTTGCTCATCGCTGTGAACATCGGCAGCGAGACAATCAGCCGACCGACCCGCTCAGCGATCGGGAACATGCCTTCCTTGAAACCGTGCTCGCGGTACAGACTCAACAGGTGAATCGGCGGGTAGTGATAGCCGATCCCGACACCCAATGCCTGCATCTGCTCCATGAAGGCCGCCCGCGCCGGCTTGCCATCCTTACGCTCCGGTAATACCAACTGGAACAGATGCCAGTTACTGTTCTCGAAATCCGCTGGCGGCAGTTGCGCGCCGTACTGCGCTTCGAAATCCGCGCCAAAACAGGCGAAATAGTGCCGAGCCAGGTCACGGCGATGAGCGGTGATGGCTTCGATATGAGCAAATTGCCCCAGGCCAATGGCCGCGGCGACGTCGGTCATGTTGAACTTGCCACCCAGCACGTCGACGTCCAGGCCATCGAAGCCGTTGCGGGTAACGCCCTGCAGCCGGTATTTCTCTGCCAGTCGTACTTCTTCGGGCGTATTCAGCACCAGGCAACCGCCTTCGGAGGAGGTGACGTTTTTGTTCGCCTGGAAACTGAAGGACACGAAATCACCGGTCGAGCCAATGCGCTGGCCGTTCCAGTTGGAGCCCAATGCTTGGGCCGCATCCTCGACGATCCGCAGGTTGTGCTTCTTCGCCAGTGCGTACAGACGCGTCATGTCCACGGGCAATCCGGCGAGGTACACCGGAATGATGGCCTTGGTGCGCGGAGTAATCGCCGCTTCCAGTTGATCCAGATCGATATTGCGGGTCATCGGGTCGATGTCGGCAAACACCGGGGTGGCGCCGACTTCCAGGATGACGTTGGCGGTGGCCACCCAGGAAATCGGCGTGGTGATCACTTCATCGCCCGGCCCGACCCCGGCAATACGCAAGGCGATTTCCATGGTGCAGGTGCCGGAATTGAAGGTGCGTACCGGGCGCCCGCCAAAATACTCCGAAAGTTGCGCTTCGAAGGCCTGGACCTTGGGGCCGCTGGTGATCCAGCCCGAGCGCAATACATCGCCGACTGCGGCAATCGTGGCTTCATCGATGGTGGGTTTGGAAAACGGCAGGAAAGGCAGTTGGCTCATGGATACAGTCACCGATCAGCGGATATTGGGTAGGCGGCGGACATGATGATCCGGATTGCTCGAGCGCGCCACGCCATCCACCGGGAGATCGACTGCTATGCTGGTTTGACCGTGTTGCATCGACGCTGAGCGCCAGTCAAGAGAGAGCCCGTCATGTCCCAGTTGCCGTCCCTGAGCCAGTTACGCGACCCCAATGCCTTTCTGCGCCGCCACCTCGGGCCCGATGCCGCCGAGCAACAGGCAATGCTCGACAGCCTGGGCCTGGGCAGTCGGGTCGAATTGATCGAGCAGACGGTGCCGCCGGGCATCCGGCTCAACCGGGCGCTGGACCTGCCCCCGGCACTCGATGAAGAGGCCGCATTGGCCAAGCTGCGCGGTTATGCCGAGCAGAACCAGGTCTGGACGAGCCTGATCGGCATGGGTTACCACGGCACCCTCACACCGGCCGTCATTGTGCGTAATGTGCTGGAAAATCCCGGCTGGTATACCGCCTACACCCCCTATCAGCCAGAGATCGCCCAAGGGCGGCTCGAGGCGCTGCTGAACTTCCAGCAACTGACCATCGACCTGACCGGCCTGGAACTGGCCAACGCCTCACTGCTCGATGAAGCCACCGCCGCGGCAGAGGCCATGGCCCTGGCCAAGCGCGTCGCCAAGTCCAAAAGCAACCTGTTCTTTGTCGACGAGAACTGCCACCCGCAAACCATCTCCGTGGTGCAGACCCGCGCTGAAGGTTTCGGCTTCGAGCTGATCGTCGACGCTGTGGATAACTTGAAGCAGCACCAGGTGTTCGGCGCGCTGCTGCAATACCCCGACACCCACGGTGAAATCCACGACCTGCGGCCGCTGATCGATCATCTGCACGCGCAACAGGCCCTCGCCTGTGTCGCCACGGATTTGCTGAGCCTGTTGTTGCTGACCCCGCCGGGTGAACTGGGGGCCGATGTGGTGTTCGGCTCGTCCCAGCGATTTGGCGTGCCCATGGGCTATGGCGGGCCTCACGCGGCATTTTTTGCCAGCCGCGATGAGTACAAGCGAGCGATTCCCGGGCGGATTATCGGTGTTTCGAAAGACGCGCGGGGCAATACCGCCCTGCGCATGGCCCTGCAAACCCGCGAGCAACACATCCGCCGGGAGAAAGCCAACTCCAACATCTGCACGGCCCAGGTGCTGCTGGCCAATATCGCCAGTTTCTATGCGGTCTACCACGGCCCCGAAGGGCTCAAGCGGATTGCCCAGCGGGTTCATCGGCTGACCTGCATCCTTGCCGCCGGGCTTGAGCGAAAAGGTGTCACCAGGGTCAACCGGCATTTCTTCGACACCCTGACGCTGGAAGTCGGCGGAACGCAGACCGCGATCATCGAAAGTGCCCGGACCGCGCAGATCAACCTGCGGATTCTGGGGCGCGGCCAACTGGGCCTGAGCCTCGACGAGGCCTGCGACGAAGGCACCGTGGCGAAGCTGTTCGACGTGTTCCTGGGGGCCGATCACGGGCTCAGCATCGATGACCTGGATGCCGAGGTCTTGCCTGGCGGAATTCCCGAAAGGCTGGCGCGAACTTCGCCTTATCTGCGCCATCCCGTGTTCAGCGCCCATCACAGCGAAACCGAGATGTTGCGCTACCTCAAGCAACTTGAAAACAAGGACCTGGCGCTCAATCAATCGATGATCCCGCTGGGCTCCTGCACCATGAAACTCAACGCCACCAGCGAGATGATCCCGATTACCTGGCCGCAGTTCGCCAACCTGCACCCGTTCGTGCCCAAGGAACAGGCCGTCGGTTATGGGCTGATGATCGAAGAGCTGGAGCGCTGGTTGTGTGCGATCACCGGTTTCGACGCGATCTGCATGCAGCCCAACTCCGGTGCCCAGGGCGAATACGCCGGGCTGCTGGCGATCCGCAAATACCATGAGAGCCGGCAACAGGGCGGCCGCGATATCTGCCTGATTCCTTCGTCGGCTCACGGCACCAATCCCGCGTCGGCGCAAATGGCCGGGATGCGCGTGGTGATCGTCGAGTGTGACGAGGCGGGCAACGTCGATCTGGATGACCTCAAGGAAAAAGCCGCGCAGGCGGCAGACAAACTCGCCTGCCTGATGGCGACCTACCCTTCGACCCATGGGGTGTATGAGGAAGGCATCGGCGAAATCTGTGAAGTGATCCACCAGCATGGCGGTCAGGTGTACATGGATGGCGCTAACCTCAACGCCCAGGTCGGGTTGGCGCGGCCGGCCGATATTGGCGCCGATGTCTCGCACATGAACCTGCACAAGACCTTCTGCATACCCCATGGTGGCGGTGGGCCCGGCATGGGGCCGATTGGTGTTCGGGCGCATCTGGCGCCGTTCGTGGCCAACCATCCGGTGGTGCCGATCGACGGGCCGCACCCGCAAAATGGCGCCGTCAGCGCAGCGCCCTGGGGCAGCGCAAGCATTCTGCCGATCAGCTGGATGTACATCGCGATGATGGGGCCGCAACTGGCGGACGCCAGTGAAGTGGCGATCCTGGCCGCGAATTACCTGGCGCGGCATTTGTCCGGTGCTTTCCCGGTGCTCTACACCGGGCGCAACGAGCGGGTGGCCCACGAATGCATACTCGATCTGCGGCCGCTCAAGGCGTTGACCGGCATCACCGAGGAGGACGTGGCCAAGCGTCTGATGGACTATGGCTTCCATGCCCCGACCATGTCGTTTCCGGTGCCGGGGACGCTGATGGTCGAACCGACCGAAAGCGAATCGAAGGCGGAGCTGGACCGCTTTATCGGGGCGATGCTGAGCATCCGCGCGGAAATCAACGAGGTGCAGAACGGTAACTGGCCGGCTGAAGAAAACCCGTTGAAAGGTGCTCCGCATACGTTGGCCGATATCACCGGCGTGTGGGAACGGCCGTACAGCATCGTGCAAGCGGTCACGCCGGACGCGCACACCAAGGCGCACAAATACTGGCCGGTGGTGAACCGGGTGGACAACGTGTATGGGGATCGGAACCTGTTTTGTGCGTGTGTGCCGGTGGATGACTACCGCTGACATTTCAGGCTGTACATAACCCCTGTGGGAGGCTCAGTGAACATGGGGGGTTGTGTACTCTGTAGCAGCTGCCGAGCCCGCGAGGCTGCGTTCGGCTGCGAAGCAGTCGTAAAGTCAGTCATTGCGCTACGTCAGGCAGGCCGCGTTAGCTGGATTCACGACTGCTTCGCAGCCGAACGCAGCCTCGCGGGCTCGGCAGCTGCTACAAAGGGCGTCGCGGCTGAAATTGCTTAACTGACTGGCATTACGCTCAGAGCGGCGTTCTTCGCCAGGATTGCATTCGCCAATTTCATGTCCGTGGCTTGCAGGCCCGGGTTGTCGGTGCGGACTTTCTGCATGGCCGCTTCCAGGTACGGACCGCGGATCCCGCCGTCACTGGCGACGAAGCTGCGCCAATGTGGGAGGCTCGGTGAACATGGGATTTGTGTACGCAGGGCAAAAAAATGCCGCTCGAGTGAGCGGCATTTTGGTGTTCGCGACTGTTATTCCGAAGCCACGGCGTTCTTCGCCAGGATCGCGTTCGCCAGTTCCATGTCCGTGGCTTGCAGGCCCGGGTTGTCGGCGCGGACTTTCTGCATGGCCGCTTCCAGGTACGGGCCGCGGATGCTGCCGTCGCTGGCAACGAAGCTGCTGGCGTCGTCCTGGGCCGCGACGACCAGCTTGTGATCCTTGGATGTCAGATAGCTCGAACCGGTGGTTGCACCGGAGGTAAGAACGTTACGCCAAAAAGTATCGGCCATCGCCGAACCGACAGGCAAAGACAGCAGCGCGACGGTAGCGACAGCAAGTTTGAAACGCATGACAGGGTGACTCCACTGGGTTGACTACGCGGTTGGATTGCCAACCCCCAATCGAGTTCCGTGGCTACCTAATCCATCGCTTCGACCAGCAGGATCGCGCCTTGCTGGCCGACCACCCGTACGCGGCTGCCAATGGCGGCGTCCGGCCCACGGGCCATCCACACGCCGTCGGCCACCTTGATTTTGCCGCGACCGTCGACAATCGCTTCATGGACCACGAAGGTCTTGCCGATCAGCTCCTGGCCACGCAGATTCAGGTGCGGCTGTTCGCTCGGACGCCTCGCCGTGCGCTGACGCCGCCACCAGTACAACGCGGTGGCGATCGACAGCAGGCCGAACAACAGAAACTGCCATTCCCAGGACAGGCCCGGCAGGAGAAAGGTCAGGACACCCACGGCTGCCGCCGCCATGCCGATCCACAGCAGATAGCCGCCGGCGCCGAACACTTCAAGAATCAATAGCACCGTGCCCAGCGCCAACCAGTCCCAGAACGAAAGGTGCTGCAAAAATGCCCACATGGCGCGCCTCAGGCTTTCTTGTTATCGAAAGTGGCCTTGACGATTTCGCCAATGCCACCCACCGCGCCGATCATCGAACTGGCCTCCAGCGGCATCAGGATCACTTTGCTGTTGTTGGCCGAAGACAACTTGCCTAGCGCATCGATGTACTTCTGCGCCACGAAGTAGTTGACCGCCTGTACGTTGCCGCTGGCGATCGCCTCGGACACCACTTTGGTTGCCTGGGCTTCTGCCGCGGCTTGCCGCTCGCGGGCTTCGGCCTCCAGGAAGGCGGCCTGGCGACTGCCTTCGGCTTCGAGGATCTGCGCCTGCTTCTTGCCTTCGGCGGTCAGGATCGCGGCGGCGCGCAGACCTTCGGCCTCAAGAATTTGCGCACGCTTGATCCGCTCGGCTTTCATCTGCCCCGACATCGCTGCCATCAGGTCGGCGGGCGGGCTGATGTCCTTGATCTCGATGCGGGTAATCTTGATGCCCCACGGCGCGGTCGCTTCATCGACGGTGCGCAGCAGTTTTTCGTTGATCCCGTCACGCTGGCTGAGCATGGCGTCGAGTTCCATCGAACCGAGCACCGTACGGATGTTGGTTTGCAGCAGGTTACGGATGGCGTGCTCAAGGTTGTTCACCTCGTAGGCGGCCTGAGCCGTGTTGACCACCTGGAAGAAGCATACGGCGTCGATCTGTACCGTGGCGTTGTCGGCGGTGATGACTTCCTGTGGCGGAATATCCAGCACGCTTTCCATCACATTCATCTTGCGCCCGATGCGGTCCATGACCGGAACGATGACGTTCAGCCCCGGCTTGAGCGTGTTGGTGTAGCGCCCGAAACGCTCGACGGTCCATTCAAAGCCCTGGGGCACCACCTTGAAACCCATGAACAGAATGGCGACCACCAGGCCGACGAAAAGCAAAAGCACACTACCGATCTGCATAACGATTCCTTGTTGATGTGTGGATCTGTGGAGTTGCGATCGTTGGAGTGTAGCTGTGCCGATACCGGACAAGTACAGCCAGGCTCAGTTCTGTTCGCTCTGAGGTGTCACGCGCAGAACCTCCTCGATGGTCGTCAGTCCGGCGGCGACCTTTTGCGCCCCTGACAGCCGCAGGCTGCGCATGCCTTCCTTGAATGCCTGGCGCCGCACGGCCAGCAGATCGGTGTCGGGACTGATCAGCGCCTTGATGCCATCGCTCAGCTGCATGATTTCGTAGACCCCGGCACGGCCGCGATAACCGGTGTCGCGGCATTCCACGCAACCGGTGGCTCGCTGGGCATTGGTTGGCAGGGGGGCTTGCCAGGGGCGGGTCAGGGTTTGCCAGTCGTCTTCGCCCAGCGTCAGCGACGCCTTGCAGTGCGGGCACAGGGTTCGCACCAGTCGCTGGGCCATGACGCCAAGCACCGTGGCCTTGATCAGGTAGTGCGGCACGCCGAGTTCCAGCAGGCGGCTGATGGCGCTGGGCGCGTCGTTGGTGTGCAGGGTCGACAGCACCAGGTGCCCGGTGAGCGCAGCCTGGATCGCCATCTCCGCGGTTTCGAGGTCGCGGATCTCGCCGATCATGATGATGTCCGGGTCTTGCCGCATCAGCGCGCGCACGCCGGCGGCGAAGGTAAGGTCGATGTTGTGCTGGACCTGCATCTGGTTGAACGCCGGCTCGACCATTTCGATCGGGTCTTCGATGGTGCAGAGGTTGACCTCGGGCGTCGCCAGTTTTTTCAGGGTGGTGTAGAGGGTGGTGGTCTTGCCCGAACCCGTCGGACCGGTGACGAGGATGATGCCGTGGGGCTGGCGGGTCATGTCCTGCCAGCGGCGCAGGTCGTCGACTGAAAAGCCGAGTTGGTCGAAGTCCTTGAGCAATACTTCCGGATCGAAGATCCGCATGACCATTTTTTCGCCGAAGGCGGTGGGCAGTGTCGACAAACGCAGTTCGACTTCACCGCCGTCCGGGGTCTTGGTTTTGACCCGGCCGTCCTGGGGTTTGCGTTTCTCCGCGACGTTCATGCGTCCCAGGGTTTTCAGGCGACTGACGATGGCCATGGTGACCTGGGGCGGGAATTGATAGACGTTGTGCAGCACGCCGTCGATGCGAAAGCGCACCGTGCCTTGCTCGCGCCGGGGCTCGATGTGGATGTCGCTGGCGCGCTGCTGGAACGCGTACTGGAACAGCCAGTCGACGATATTGACGATGTGTGCGTCGTTGGCGTCCGGCTCCTGGTCGCTGGCGCCGAGGTTGAGCAACTGTTCGAAATTGCCAAGGGTACTGACTTGTGGGTCGGCGCTGTTCGCCCCGGTGACCGATTTGGCCAGGCGGAAGAATTCGACGCTCAAGCGCTGGATGTCCACCGGGTTGGCCACCACACGCTTGATCGGCAACTTGAGCACGTGGGTCAGGTCAGCCTCCCAGCCACTGACATAAGGCTGGGCGCTGGCCACGGTGACCGCCTCGCGGTCGATCGCTACCGCGAGGATCTTGTGGCGCTGGGCGAAGGCATAGGACATCAGCGGGGTCACGGCCGCGACGTTGATTTTCAGTGGGTCGATGCGCAGGTAAGGCTGGCCGGCCTGCCGGGATAGCCACAGGGTCAGGCTCTCGAGGTCCAGCGGTTTGCCGGGACGGCTGAGATCGTCCAGCTGTTGGCTGGCAATGAACTCCAGCGGATGCATCTGGCCAAGGGAGGCGTTGCGGCGGCGGGCATTGAGCGCGTGTTCGGCCGAATCCTGACTGATAAAGCCCTGGGCGACCAGTTCGCGCAGCAGGTCATTGAGATCCAGCCAGCGGTCCTGAAAGGCGAGTTGTACGGGCATGCGGGCTCCTTTTGAACGACAGTGCGCAAAGGATAGCCGTGGCCCGGCTGACCGCTGGGCCACTACCCGATGAAGCCGTTTCGGAGTTTTTCAGCCCGCCGCTTGAGTCGCTTCGGCCCAAGGGGAATCAGCTTCTTGCAGCTCTACGGAGCAGACGCTGATCAGGTTACGAAGTTTTTCCGCAATCACTTGCGCGCGGTGCCAGCTCAAACCGTCGATGACGATCCCGATGCTCAGCCAGTCATCCTGACGCTGCACCTTGACCTGTTCCGGCGTGAGCATTTGCAAAGCGAACAAGTTAAGAGCGCGACACAGCAGGTCCGGTTCTGCCTCGGCCAGCATTTGATAGTGAACCCGGCAATGGGCGTTGCCGACGTTCCATACATCGGCGCGGGCAGGTGGGGTGTTCACGGCTTCGAGATACGGCATGGTCAGGCTCCAAAATCACTGGAGAAATGTTTACATCCTGTGCCGGGTATTTCTTCTCTATGATTGGCTGTAATCCACAGATGATGAATCAATCAATTCACTTGTTATTCAGTTAAGGGTTTTTTTATGCAAAGCGAACTGGACAGCTACGACCGAAAGATCCTCGCCTTGCTGCAAGAGGACGCTTCGCTTTCCAGCGCACAGATCGCCGAGCAGGTGGGTCTCTCGCAATCGCCGTGCTGGCGGCGGATTCAGCGGATGAAAGAGGAGGGCATCATTCGCGGTCAGGTGACCTTGCTCGACCGCAAGAAAATCGGCCTGAACACGCAGATTTTCGCGGAGGTGAAACTCAATGCCCACGGGCGTTCGAACTTCACCGAATTCACCGAGGCGATTCGCGGCTTTCCGGAGGTGCTGGAGTGTTATGTGCTGATGGGGGCGGTGGACTTCTTGCTGCGGATTGTCACGGCGGACATCGAGGCTTACGAGCGCTTCTTCTTTGAGAAGCTGTCGATGGTGCCGGGGATTCAGGAGGTCAATTCGATCGTGGCATTGTCGGAGATCAAGTCGACGACGAGTTTGCCGGTCTGATGTTTTGTGGTGAATGTGCGGGCCTCTTCGCGAGCAAGCCCGTTCCCACACTGGATCTGTGATCGACACAAATCCCCTGTGGGAGCGAGCTTGCTCGCGATGGCGGTATTACAGACGCAGCAGCATTTTCCAGGCACGGTTCTGATACACCGCAATCGCCTGCTGCTTGCGCGCATCCAGGACTTCGTCGGTGATCGATTCGTTGGCCAGTTGCGCCAGCTTGTTCAGCTCGCCGTAGAGGCGATCCATTTCCGGGATCTCCAGCACGTTACGCGCATGGTGCAGCCAGACCTGGATGCGCTCGATGCGCGGCAGTTGCTCGGCCAGGTCTTCCGGCTGTTGCTGGTAACGCTGCAGTTGCAACGAAGTGGCTTCTTCGCCCAGCAGGCGCGGCAACCAGCTGCCCAGTTGCGCAGCGCCCTGTCGATTGCCGCGGGTGTTGCGGTCGGCGGCCCAGGTGCGGGCCAGCAGCCAGCGGGAGGTGGTCAGGGAGAACAGCCCCCAGCGCGGGTCTTCGAGTTCTTCGAGGAACTGCTCGGGCGCGGCTTTGCGCACGTCTTCATCTTCCAGGCCGGCCTGGACAAGCGGGCGCCAGTCTTCCAGCAAGGCATCGAGGGCGATACGCAGATCGTGGGTCGACTGACGCGGAGCGGCCTGGCCCAGGCTGCTGATCAGTGCGCGCATTTCCGCGAGGCATTCGACCCAGTCCTGCAACAGGCGCCAGTGACCGTTGAAGCGATACTGCTCGGCCAGACGCTGGCTGCTGCCCAGCAAATGCCAGCTCAACGCGGCGAACGCGTCGTCCAGCGGCGTTTCGGCGGTGATCTGCGGCGCCGGCAGGCTCAATGAATAACTGTGGGCGTCGTGCAGGCGATAACCGCGCTCGGCCTTGCTGATGTCGCAAGGCATCAGGGCCAGTTTCTCGGCCAGCTCGGCGGCCAGTTCCAGCAGGGCTGCCGGCTCGCCTTCGCGCAGTTCCAGTTCCAGCTCGCAGATTTCTTCTTTCTGCTTGCCGACCACGACGTGGCCCAGGTCCAGCGCGGCTTCGATGACCACTTTAGTCTTGCCGCGACCCCAGGCGATTTCCGCGCGTTCTCGGACGAAGTCGGTAGTGAAGATCGGCTTCAGGGTCTTCTTGTCGAGCTCGGCCAGTTCCTCGGGCCAGCATTCGCCGTCGAGTTTCTTCAGGTCTAGCTTGGCTTTGGGCAGGTTCCAGTCGTACTCGTTACGAACGGACAGGCCGGCGACGCTCTGGCCGCGGGTCTTGAGGGTCTGAATCACTTCGTCGCCATCCTTGCGCAGGCGCAGGGCGACTTTGGCCTGGGCCAGGTCGCGCTCAGGCGTGTCGAAATACTGGTTCATCAACTCACGGCGTTCCCAGCCACTTTTGTTGCGTTTTTTCAGTAACGGGTGCTCGCGCAGGGCGGCGAGGGTTTCGCGGCTGACGCGGAGTTTGATTTCGGTTTCTTTCTGCATGGCCGGAAAATCCAGGATCGGGAGCGCAGCCGGGGGAATGTGTGGCTGCCAAGGTCGTGCAGTGTACAGGACTCAAGGTGAGTACGCGCCGAGACGGTTTATTCCTGTCACCGGATGGTTCTATGATGAACCTCAATTCGGGTGCCGGGAGTCAGCGATGCCATTGCCATCGATGAAAGAACAATTCGCTGCGTTGATCGCCGCACCGTCGGTCAGTTGCACACAGCCCAGTCTCGATCAAACCAACCGCCCGGTCATCGATCTGCTGGCGACGTGGCTCGGTGAGTTGGGCTTTACCTGCGAGATCCAGCAGGTCAGCCCCGGCAAGTTCAACCTGCTGGCCAGTTTCGGCTCCGGCCCCGGCGGCCTGGTGCTGGCCGGGCACAGCGACACCGTGCCGTTCGACGGCGCGCTGTGGCAAACCGACCCGCTGAAGCTGACTGAAGTCGACGGTCGTTGGGTCGGCCTGGGCAGTTGCGACATGAAGGGCTTTTTCGCCCTCGCCATCGAGGCGGTCAAACCGCTGCTCGATCAGCCGTTCAAACAGCCGTTGCTGATTCTTGCCACTTGCGACGAAGAAAGTTCGATGTCCGGCGCCCGCGCGTTGGCCGAAGCGGGGCGGCCGTTGGGGCGGGCGGCGGTGATCGGCGAGCCGACCGGGCTCAAGCCGATCCGCATGCACAAGGGCATCATGATGGAGCGCATCGACATCCTCGGGCAGAGTGGTCATTCCTCTGATCCGCGCCTGGGCCACAGTGCCCTGGAAGCCATGCACGATGCCATCGGTGAACTGCGTGGCCTGCGCCTGTTGTGGCAGCGCGAATTCCGCAATCCGCAATTTGGCGTGCCGACGCCAACGATGAATTTCGGCTGCATCCATGGCGGCGACAACCCCAACCGCATCTGCGGCCAGTGTTCGCTGGAGTTCGATTTGCGGCCGCTGCCCGGCATGGACCCCAAGGTCCTGCGCGCGGAGATCCTGCAGAAGCTCAGGCCGGTTGCCGAACGGCATCAGGTCAAGATCGATTACGCGCCGTTGTTCCCCGAAGTGCCGCCGTTCGAGCAGGCCGAGGACGCCGAGCTGGTGCGCATTGCCGAAAAGCTCACCGGTCACAGCGCCGAAGCAGTGGCGTTCGGCACCGAAGCACCTTATCTTCAGCGCCTTGGCTGTGAAACGCTGGTGCTTGGCCCGGGTGATATCGCCTGCGCCCATCAGCCGGGGGAATACCTCGAAATGTCACGTTTGCAGCCTACGGTGCATCTATTAAGGCAACTGATCGAACACTATTGCCTGACACCGGCCCAAACCGCGGTGCCAACCACTTGAACGCAACACTTGTAGGAGCTGCCGAAGGCTGCGATCTTTTGATCTTGATTCTAAAACCAAAGATCAAAAGATCGCAGCCTTCGGCAGCTCCTACAGGGGGCGCGATTAAATTGCCAGTTTCCAAACCCGTATTCATGAGGAGAGCGCGCGTGTCGCCAAGCCTGTTCCGACGATAACCATCAGCCCGCTGTGCGTTTTCAGTTTCGCCCTTTTTTCGGCTGCTATTTATTACAGGCCCAGGTTCATGCCCGAATACGTCAATTGGCTTCGTCACGCTTCGCCTTACATCAACGCCCACCGCGATTGCACCTTTGTCGTCATGCTGCCCGGCGACGGCGTTGAACACCCGAACTTCGGCAATATCGTCCACGATCTGGTGCTGTTGCACAGCCTGGGTGTGCGTCTGGTGCTGGTTCACGGTTCCCGCCCGCAAATCGAAGCGCGCCTCGCGGCTCGTGGCCTGACTCCGCATTACCACCACGGCATGCGCATCACCGATGCCGCGACCCTGGAGTGCGTGATCGACGCGGTTGGCCAGTTGCGCATTGCCATCGAGGCTCGCCTGTCGATGGACATGGCTTCGTCGCCGATGCAGGGCTCGCGCCTGCGGGTGGCCAGCGGCAACCTGGTGACGGCGCGGCCGATCGGCGTGCTTGAAGGTGTCGATTATCACCACACTGGCGAAGTGCGTCGGGTCGACCGCAAGGGCATCAATCGTCTGCTGGACGAGCGCTCCATCGTGCTGCTGTCGCCGCTGGGCTATTCGCCGACCGGGGAGATTTTCAACCTGGCCTGCGAAGACGTCGCCACCCGCGCGGCCATCGACCTGGGTGCGGACAAGCTGCTGCTGTTCGGTGCCGACCTGGGCCTGATCGACGAACACGGGCGCCTGGTGCGTGAACTGCGTCCGCAGCAAGTGCCGGCGCATCTGCAACGGTTGGGCAGCAACTATCAGGCAGAATTGCTGGATGCCGCGGCCGAAGCTTGCCGTGGCGGCGTGGCCCGCAGCCATATCGTCAGTTACGCCGAAGACGGTGCATTGCTGACCGAACTGTTCACCCGCGACGGTGGCGGCACCCTGGTGGCCCAGGAGCAGTTCGAAGTCGTACGCGAAGCGGCCATTGAAGACGTCGGCGGTTTGCTGGATTTGATCAGCCCGCTGGAAGAGCAGGGCATCCTGGTGCGCCGTTCCCGCGAGGTGCTGGAGCGCGAGATCGAACAGTTCAGCGTGGTCGAGCGTGAAGGCATGATCATCGCTTGTGCGGCGTTGTATCAGATTGCCGATTCGGATGCCGGTGAACTGGCGTGCCTGGCGGTGAATCCGGAGTACCGCCATGGCGGTCGCGGTGATGAGCTGCTGGAACGTATTGAAACCCGTGCCAGGGCACAGGGATTGAAAACCTTGTTCGTGCTCACCACCCGCACTGCGCACTGGTTCCGCGAGCGTGGTTTCGAACCGAGCAGCGTCGACCGCCTGCCGTCGGCACGGGCGTCGCTGTACAACTATCAGCGTAATTCGAAGATCTTCGAAAAAGCCCTTTGAGATACAAGGAGCTGCCGCAGGCTGCGATCTTTTGATTTTGCTTTTCAGGATCAAAAGATCGCAGCCTGCGGCAGCTCCTACAGGAACCTTGTGTTACTCCTGGACAAACTTCGCGCTGACATACGGCGAATAATCCGGCAGCACCGTCTCCACCTTCCCTTGCTCCTTCAAGAATTTCGCCGTCTCGCCAATGGCCTTGGCCGTGCCGCCATCCAGCAGCGCGGTGCTCTGTTGCGCCTTGGCATCCGGGAATGCGGAGCCGGCCAGTAACTCCGGTACGTCGGCAGCGCTGGCGCCGGTCAGTTTGGCGATTTTCTGCACTGGTACCGAGTCGGCAGTCCAGTTGGCTTTATGTGCTGCGTAATCAGCAAAGGCGTCGAGGGTGACCTTGGCGAATCCGGCCACCACCTCCGAATGCTTCTCGGCGTAATCCTTTCGCGCCACCCAGACCTCAAAGGTGGGCGCACCCCATTGGCCTACCTGTGCAGCGTCGGTCAGGGTCTTGCCACTCTTGCGGATTTCCCCTAATGCGGGCGACCAGACAAACGCGCCATCAATATCACCACGCTTCCAGGCTGCAGCGATTTCCGCCGGCTGCAGGTTCACCACTTTGACTTTCGAACTGTCCAGGCCCCAGTGCTTCAGCGCGCCAAGCAGGCTGTAGTGGGAGGTTGAAACGAAAGGCGTGGCGATGGTCTTTCCGATCAGATCTTGCGGTTTTTCGATGCCGCTGCCGTTGCGTACCACCAGCGCTTCGGCGGCATTGATCTGGGCCGAGACGATGAACGCGACAATCGGCAGGTTGCGCGAGGCGGCAGCGGCCAGCGGACTGGAGCCGAGATTGCCGATTTGCACATCGCCGGAGGCAATCGCCGTGACCACTTCCGGGCCGCTGTTGAAGCGCCGCCAGTCGATGGGCTGGCCGATGGTTTTTTCATAAAGGCCATCGGCCTGGGGGACTTTGCTGGGGTCGATTCCGGTTTGATAACCGACGGTGAGGTTCGCCGCCTGGGCGGTGAAAGAAAATGCGAGAGATACACAAACTGTAACAATTGATCCGGATAGTGCGCGTTTGGTCGTCATGGGTCTGCCTTTCGGTAAAGGATTTGTTTCCGAATTGGTCAGAAACTAATCGATCTAAAAAATAGAAAATAAATACCGATTAGGAATTAGCTTATGAGCCGAACCTTCTATTCTGGGATGAGCGTGCAATGGGGAGCTAAATTCCTAAACGGTATTAGAAAAGAATTTGGTAATTCTTTTCAGGTTCATGACAAATTCATGACCCGGCAGGAACCAAAAATCGGGGATTAGACTATGGTCGTAGACACATATAGTTACGATTGACTTGTGGGTCACGGTCTGGCGCTAATCGCGCATCTTAGGATTTCGGGCGACGACTCGAGACCAGGAATACAAGAATTAGAATCGAGAGGAGCTACACAATGAACAAGTCCACCTTGGCTTTGGCCGTGACCGTAGGGGTTTTGGCGCAGCAGGCAGGCGCCGCAGGTTTCCTGGAAGACAGCAAGGCGTCCATCAGTTCCCGGACCATGTATTACAACAACGATAACCGTGAAGGCGGTCCGGATCAGAAAGAGTCCGCAGAAGGCCTGAAATTCGATTATCTGTCCGGTTTCACCCAGGGCACTGTCGGTTTCGGTATCGACGCCCAGGCACTGCTGGGTATCCACCTGGACGGTGGCAAGGGGCACCATCCAGATGCCAACACCTTTTTCCCAAGCGACAGCGATGGTTCGGCCGTACCCGAATGGAGCCGTGCGGCGGCCAATATCAAGGCGCGCTTCTCGAAGACCGAGGCCCACCTGGGTGGCGCCTTGGCACCCAACTTGCCGATCCTGGTCGCGAACGACAGCCGTCTGCTGCCACAGACCTTTGACGGTGGCACCATCACCTCGAAGGAAATCGACAACGTGACCATCAACGCCGGTCAGTTGGAGCACTCGGCAGGTCGTGCCTCTTCGAACTCCACCGGCCTGGCTGTGGCAGGCGGTACTCAGGGCAGCAACAAGTTCTACTACGGCGGTGCTGACTGGAAGGTCACCAAGGACCTGACCCTGCAGTACTACCATTCGAATCTGAAGGACTACTACAAGCAGGACTTCCTGGGCTTGATCCACGTCTTCCAGATCGATGCCAACCAGTCCTTCAAGACAGATATCCGCTATTTCGACAGCAGCTCCGATGGCAAGAACGGTGATCCTGGCTTTCGTTTCAACAATAACAACGGTTTTGCCAAGAATCCGGGCGAGGTCGATAACAAGACCTGGAGCGCCATGTTCACCTACACCCTGGGTGGTAATGCCTTCCTGATCGGCCATCAGCGCGTCAACGATGACGGCGGTTTTGTTTTCCTGAACCAGGGCAACGTTGTTGATGGCAATGGTCGTCCTGAAGGGAACGGCGGCGCCAGCTTCTACTCGTTCACTGACGCAATGGTTAACAGCTTCATCCGTGCTGGCGAAAACACTACCTTCGGTCAGTACTCCTACGACTTCGCGGCATTGGGTGTACCCGGCCTGAAAACCTCGATCGCCTACCTGCACGGCGACAACATCAAAGCCACGAGCGGTGTTGGCCCGGATGCGTCCGAGTGGGAACGCGATATGCGGATCGACTACACCGTCCAGCAGGGCGCCCTCAAAGGTTTCGGCGTGACGTTGCGTAATGGTGTCTACCGTGGCAGTGAAGTCTCCAACAGCCCCGATATTGACCAGACCCGTCTGATCTTCAACTACACCTACAGCTTCCTGTAACAAGCCTCGCGAAAAAGCCCCGCCTGATGGCGGGGTTTTTTTTGAGTCGGTTTTTATATTCCATAATGATCTTTATTGATTATTTATTATTCTTTTTAGTTTCTATTCATCCCGCTTAAAGTGCGCCTGTCCGACACTCATCCCTGAGCTCGGATTTAGCAATTTCGTCCCTCGACAATCGATCAGGTTCAGGAGTCGGCCTCACCACCGATACCTCGGATCTGTCGTGGGAAGTCATATTCCTAAGCGATATTAAAAAATATCAAAAGATTCTTTTTGGATTTAAGGCCATGTATCCTGCGGCCCGCCAAAGGACCGGCCTAGACAGTTTGCCGCGAATTTATGCATTCAGGATCCCGGGCAATCGATTCGGGACCAGGAGCATCAGAATTAGAAACGAGAGGAGCGAAACATGAACAAGTCCACCTTGGCCATCACTGTGGCCGTCGGGGTTTTGACCCAGCAGGCAAGCGCCGCGGGTTTTATCGAAGACAGCAAGGCAACATTGGGGCTGCGTAACTTCTACATCAACACCGATTACCGTGACGGCACTGGCCCGAACAAAAATGAAGAATGGGGCCAAGGCTTCGACCTGCGTTTCATTTCCGGCTACACCCAGGGCACCGTCGGCTTCGGTATCGATGCGATCGGCCTGTTGGGCGTCAAACTGGATTCCGGTGGCGGCACCAACGGCGCGAGCAACAACTCGTACGGCGGCACCGTGTTCCCGAGCAAGTCCAACGGCGAAGCGGTTGATGACTTCTCCAGTCTGGGTTTGACCGCCAAAGCCAAGATCTCCCAGACCGAGCTGAAGCTGGGTACCTTGCAGCCAAAGCTGCCGGTGATCGTGACCAACGACGGTCGTCTGTTGCCGCAAACCTGGCAGGGTGGCCAGATCAGCTCGAACGACATCAAGGACCTGACCTTGATCGGCGGTCAGATCGAGCAGGTAAAAGGTCGTAACTCGAGCAACAACGAACAGTTGTCTATCTCCGGCGCCAACAGCCGTTCCGCTGCAGGCCGCGACAGCAACAAATTCATTTATGCCGGTGGCGACTACAAGATCACCAAGGACCTGACTGCCCAGTACTACTACGGCAAACTGGAAGAGTTCTACAAGCAACACTTCCTGGGTCTGGTGCACAACTGGGCCATCGGCCCTGGCGTGTTGAAGTCGGACTTGCGTTACTTCAACAGCTCCGACGACGGTGCCAACGGTCACGACCCACTGTATTTCACCACTGGCAACTACAGCGGTGCAGTCAACGGCAAGGGCAAGGTCGACAACAACCTGTACAGCGGTTTGTTCCTGTACTCCGTTGCCGGTCATACCTTCGGTGGCGGTTATCAGGTCAGCAACGGCAGCAGTGATTTCCCTTGGCTGAACCAGGGCGACGGTTCGTCGAACTACACCATCACCGACTCGCAAATCCAGAAGTTCGGCCGTGCCGGCGAGCGTACCTGGCTGGCACGCTACTCCTATGACTTCGCCAAGGTCGGCGTACCCGGCCTGACCGCGGGTCTGGTGTACCTGCACGGCGACAATATCGATACCGTTAACGCCAAGGGCGGCGAGGCGGCCAATGGTGCTTCCGAGTGGGAACGCGACCTGACCGTGGGTTACGTCGTTCAGTCCGGCGCGCTGAAGAACCTCGGCCTGATGTGGAAAAACGCCACGTGGCGTACCGATCTGCCGAACACTCGTTCTCAGGACGAAAACCGCCTGGTCGTCAGCTACTCGATTCCGCTGTTGTAATAGCACCCGCGTAACAGAGACAAAAAAAGCCCCGCCCGGTATTGCACCGGGCGGGGCTTTTGCATTTTCAAGACGGGTTCACCCCCGTAATCCCGTCTTGAACGTCCCTCTTTGCAGCAACTCAAGGCCTTCTCGAACCTTGGGGCCGATGTTCGGCCGGTTGTGCGGGCACGTCCAGTGAACAGATATTTAATATTTCTTTATGATCTAAATAAATTGATATTTATTCTTTTTAATAGATAAAAAACACAGGCACAGTTGAACCCATCAAGCACTCACAAGGAGCAGCACCATGGGTCTCAGACTTGGCGATATCGCCCCCGATTTCGAACAGAACTCCAGCGCCGGCACCATCCGTTTCCATCAGTGGCTGGGCGAAAGCTGGGGCGTGCTGTTTTCCCATCCGGCGGACTTCACACCGGTGTGCACCACTGAGCTGGGCTTCACCGCCAGGCTCAAGGATGAGTTCGCGGCGCGCGGCGTCAAGGCCATCGCTTTGTCGGTGGACCCGGTGGAGTCGCACCACAGGTGGATCGAGGACATCAACGAAACCCAGGACACCGTGGTCAACTTTCCGATCCTGGATGACGCCGACCGTAAAGTCTCTGACCTCTACGACCTGATCCACCCCAACGCCAACGACACCCTGACCGTGCGCAGTCTGTTCGTGATCGACCCGAAGAAAAAGGTTCGGCTGACGATTACCTATCCGGCGAGCACCGGCCGCAACTTCAATGAAATCCTGCGGGTGATCGATTCGCTGCAACTCACCGACAACTACAAGGTGGCTACACCGGCGAACTGGCAGGACGGTGATGAGGTAGTGATCGTGCCATCGCTCAAGGATGAAGATGAAATCAAACAGCGCTTTCCCAAGGGTTATCGGGCGGTCAAGCCTTACCTGCGCCTGACGCCGCAGCCCAACCGGTAAGTCACCGGTATCGGCGGTGTGGCTGATGCCGTCTTCGCGAGCAAGCCCGCTCCCACATTTGTCCGCGTCAGTCTGTGGGAGCGGGCTTGCTCGCGAAGGCGTCGGGTCAGACACCACTAGCACCCACAAAGCAGGGGATTTCAGGCCGTTTCGACGGCCTGTTTTTTTGCCTGGAAGAAACCGGCTTGTATATTTCTTTAATGCATAACCAAATGAATAAATATGATTTATGGATATATGAATCAGCTGTTAAGGTCACTCCATCGAAGCGAGATCGCAAACCGCGAATCGCCAACACCGTGCAAGGAATCGTCTGAATGTTGGTTGTCTCACTCGGTGGCAGTCCCAGTCAGCGCTCTCGTTCCGGGGTGCTGCTGGATCGCTCCCAGCGTTGGTTGCAAGGGCAGGGCGTGGAAGTGGTGAGTTATCAGGTACGGGATTTCCCGGCCGAGGACTTGCTGCACGCGCGCTTCGACAGCCCCAAGGTGATCGACCTGTTGCAACAGATTGAAAATGCCGATGGCCTGCTGATCGCCACACCGGTTTACAAGGCATCGTTTTCCGGAGCGCTGAAAGTCGTGCTGGATCTGCTGCCCGAACGCGCCTTGAGCCACAAGGTGGTTCTGCCGATGGCCACTGGCGGCAGCATCGCCCACATGCTGGCGGTGGATTACGCGCTCAAGCCGGTGTTGTCGGCATTGAAGGCCCAGGAAATGCTGCAAGGCATTTTCGCCGTCGACAGCCAGATCGCCTACGGCGAAGGCAGCGCCCAGGCGCAATTGGCGCCGGAGCTGGAACAACGACTGAATGAATCGCTGGAGCTGTTTTTCAGCGCCATGGCGCGACGGCCCAAGCCGCTCGATCCGAACCTGTTGAACGATCGTTTGCTGAGTGCTCGCTGGAGCATTTGAGCCACATCGAAAAATTGAAGTACTGGCCTTACTCGCCCGCCAACGGGCAAGCAGGTGCAGCCAAAACCCAACTGCAAAAAGGAGAGCGCCATGCGCCCTGTCATTTTGCGTCGTGGTCTGGTCGCTCTGTTTGCTGCGGCTGTCACCTTCGGCGCCATTACTCAAGCTCAGGCCGAGACATTACGAATCGGTTATCAGAAGTACGGCACCCTGGTGCTGCTCAAAGCCAAAGGCACCCTGGAAAGACGCCTCGCCGCCCAAGGCGTGGACGTTCAATGGACTGAATTTCCTGGTGGCCCGCAACTGCTTGAAGGCCTGAACGTCGGCTCCATCGACTTCGGCGTCACCGGTGAAACACCGCCCGTGTTCGCTCAAGCGGCCGGTGCCGATTTGCTCTACGTCGCCTATGAACCGCCAGCACCGCACAGTGAAGCGATCCTGGTGCCGAAGGATTCGCCGGTCAAATCCGTGGCGGACCTCAAGGGCAAGAAAGTCGTGCTCAACAAGGGCTCCAACGTGCACTACCTGTTGGTGCGTGCGCTGGAAGACGCCGGCCTCAAATACACCGACATCCAGACCGTATTCCTGCCGCCGGCCGATGCCCGCGCCGCGTTCGAGCGTGGCAGCGTCGACGCCTGGGTGATCTGGGATCCGTACCAGGCCGCCGCCGAACAACAGCTGCAAGCGCGCACCCTGCGCGATGGCCAGGGCATCGTCGACAACCATCAGTTCTACCTGGCGACCAAACCTTATGCGCAGAAAAATCCCGAGGTGATCAAGACCCTGGTTGAAGAAGTGCGCGCGATCGGCGAGTGGTCCAGGGCCAATCCTGAAGACGTGACCCAGCAAGTCTCGCCACTGCTCGGCCTGTCGGCAGACATCACCCGCACTTCGGTGAAACGCCAGGGCTACGGCGCGTTGTTCCTGACCCCGGAAGTGGTCGCGGCGCAGCAGAAAATCGCCGACACCTTCTACCAGCTCAAGCTGATTCCAAAGCAATTGAGCATCAAAGACGTGATCTGGACGCCGCCGGCAGCCGTTGCCCAAAGCTCAATAACTAAAGCCCAGTAAATCGATTTCCCAAGGAGACCACTCCATGAGCCTCAATATCTTCTGGTTCCTGCCTACCCACGGCGACGGCCATTACCTTGGCACCGCTGAAGGCGCACGCGCCGTCGATCACGGTTACCTGCAACAAGTCGCACAGGCCGCGGATCGCCTGGGTTTTGGCGGGGTACTGATCCCTACCGGTCGCTCCTGCGAAGACTCCTGGCTGGTGGCGGCATCGCTGATTCCGGTGACCCAGCGCTTGAAATTCCTGGTTGCCCTGCGCCCCGGGATCATTTCCCCGACGGTGGCGGCGCGTCAGGCGGCAACCCTGGATCGACTGTCCGGCGGTCGTGCGCTGTTCAACCTGGTGACGGGCGGTGATCCGGAAGAGTTGGCGGGCGATGGTCTGTTCCTGAGTCACGAAGAACGCTATCAGGCCTCGGTGGAATTTACCCGCATCTGGCGCCGGGTGCTGGAAGGCGAAACCGTCGATTACGACGGCCAGCACATCAGTGTGAAGGGCGCGAAACTGCTCTATCCACCGATCCAGCAGCCGCGCCCGCCGCTGTACTTCGGCGGCTCTTCGGATGCCGCGCAAGACCTGGCTGCCGAACAGGTGGAAATGGTCCTGACCTGGGGCGAGCCACCGGCCGCCGTCGCGGAAAAAATCGAACAGGTCCGAGCCAAGGCCGCCAGGCTCGGACGCACCGTGCGCTTTGGCATTCGACTGCACGTGATCGTGCGCGAAACCAACGATGAAGCCTGGAAAGCCGCGGATCGGCTGATCTCTCATCTCGACGACGAGACCATCGCTCGTGCCCAGGCTTCGCTGGCGCGTTTCGATTCGGTCGGTCAGCAACGCATGGCCGCATTGCATGGCGGCAGCCGCGACAACCTGGAAGTCAGCCCGAATCTGTGGGCCGGTGTCGGTCTGGTGCGCGGCGGTGCCGGTACGGCGCTGGTGGGCGATGGTCCGACCGTGGCCGCCCGCGTGAAGGAGTACGCGGACCTGGGCATCGACACCTTCATCTTCTCCGGTTATCCACACCTGGAAGAGTCGTATCGGGTGGCCGAGTTGCTGTTTCCGCACCTCGATGTCGAGCGTCCGGAACTGCCGAAAAGCGCCGGCTACGTCAGCCCGTTCGGCGAGATGGTCGCCAACGACATTCTGCCCAAAGCCGCGTCCCAGAGCTGAGGCACGGTCATGAATAAAATCATCCACAGCCTGGCGCCCTGGGCGTTTCCGGTGTTGTTGCTGGTGGTGTGGCAGTTGAGTGTGTCGGCGGGTTGGTTGTCGACACGGATCCTGCCGGCACCCATCGCCGTGATCGAGGCCGGCGTGAGCCTGGTGCGCAGTGGCGAAATCTGGACGCACCTGGCGATCAGTGGCTGGCGTGCCGCGCTGGGTTTCACCATCGGTGGTGGTATCGGCCTGACGCTCGGCTTCATCACTGGCCTGTCGAAGTGGGGCGAGCGCTTGCTCGACAGTTCGGTGCAGATGATTCGCAACGTGCCGCACCTGGCGCTGATTCCACTGGTGATTCTGTGGTTCGGCATCGACGAGTCAGCGAAGATTTTCCTGGTGGCGCTGGGTACGTTGTTCCCGATCTACCTCAACACCTATCACGGCATCCGCAACGTCGACCCGGCGCTGGTGGAGATGGCGCGCAGCTATGGCCTGAGCGGTTTCAGCCTGTTCTGGCAGGTGATTCTGCCGGGGGCACTGCCTTCGATTCTGGTCGGCGTGCGCTTCGCCCTGGGCTTCATGTGGCTGACGTTGATCGTGGCGGAAACCATTTCCGCGAGTTCCGGTATCGGCTATCTGGCAATGAACGCCCGGGAATTCCTGCAGACCGACGTGGTGGTGCTGGCGATTCTGTTGTACGCGGTGCTCGGCAAACTGGCCGACCTCGCAGCCCGTGGACTTGAACGAGTGTGGTTGCGCTGGCACCCGGCGTATCAGGTTGCCAGGGGAGGTTCGGTATGACTGCCCAACAACCTCCACGCCTGTTGCGCGGGACTCCGCTGGTGGTGCGCAAGTTGCAAAAAACCTTCGGTGCACGGCAGGTGTTGCGCGAGATCGACCTGCACATTCCGGCGGGCCAGTTTGTCGCCGTGGTCGGGCGCAGCGGCTGCGGCAAAAGTACCTTGCTGCGCTTGCTCGCCGGTCTCGATCAACCAACCGGCGGTGAGTTGCTCGCCGGTGCCGCGCCATTGAGTGAGGCGCGGGAAGACACGCGGCTGATGTTCCAGGAGGCGCGTTTGCTGCCGTGGAAAAAGATCATCGACAACGTCGGCCTGGGCCTCAAGGGCAACTGGCGGCCGCAAGCGCTTGAAGCCTTGGAAGCGGTGGGCCTGGCCGATCGTGCCCACGAGTGGCCGGCCGCGCTGTCCGGTGGGCAGAAGCAACGCGTGGCTTTAGCCCGTGCATTGATTCATCAGCCGCGCCTGTTGTTGCTCGACGAACCCTTGGGGGCGCTGGATGCCCTGACCCGAATTGAAATGCAGCAACTGATCGAGCGGCTCTGGCAGCAGCACGACTTCACGGTGTTGCTGGTGACCCATGACGTCAGTGAAGCCGTGGCGATTGCCGATCGGGTGATCCTGATCGAAGACGGAGAAGTCGGCCTCGACCTGCATGTGGAGCTGCCGCGGCCTCGGGTTCGTGGCTCCCATCGGCTGGCGGCGCTGGAAACCGAAGTGCTCAATCGCGTGCTGGCGCTGCCCGGCCAACCGGCGGAACCGGAACCTGTTTCACCCTTGCCTACGCAATTGCGCTGGGCTCAATAACTCAAGTCTTATCCAACGACAGGAATCAACATCATGACTATCAAGGCCATCAACGTTCGTAACCAGTTCAAAGGCTCCATCAAGGAAATCGTCCTCGGCGACGTACTCTCGGAAATCGACGTGCAGACCGCTTCCGGCATTGTCACTTCGGTGATCACCACGCGCTCGGTGAAAGAGCTGGAACTGGCGGTGGGCAGTGAAGTGATCGCGTTTGTGAAATCCACCGAGGTGTCGATCGCCAAGTTGTAAGGCACATGCGTAAACAACAACCCCGAAGGGTTTGAGCCCTTCGGGGTTTTTTGTGCGTGTGATTCAGTAAGAACGGTAATGTGGCCTTCGCGAGCAAGCCCGCTCCCACATCTGGAATGCATTCCCCTGTGGGAGCGGGCTTGCTCGCGAAGAGGCCGGCGTGACCAATAAATAACTCAGGCTGGAACGCTGCGCTTGGGCAGGTATGGCGGCAGATAAAGCCCCACGTAAGCATCAAACACTCGCATGCCTTCCTCGGCCATGCGCGGCGTGATCTGCCCGTGCTGCTGCACCGAGCGCGCATACACCCGGTCGCCCAGTTCCATGGCCAGGGCGAACACATCGACATCGCTCGGCAACGTCGGCAGCTCGAAGTGATGGTCGAACAGCTTGTGCATCAGGTCGCCCAGTTCGATGTCGTGCTGGCGGTCGGCCTGGGTGACTTCGGTCAGGCCGTGCTGGGCCAGAATGAGTTGGCGGGCGGCAGCGTCCTCTGCATAGATATCGAGCATGCGTTGTTCCACCAGTCGCGAAAGATCGCGCCAGCCATTCAAGGCGAGGTGGTCGATGGGAGCTTGCAGGCAGGCGCGGAAGGCCGCATGGACGTCGGCGGTCAAGGCTTCGAGCAACGCCGGCACGCTGGCGAAGAAGTGGTAGACCGAGGAGGGCGGAATCTCCGCGCGCTCGGCGACGCTGTAGATCGACAGGCTGGCCACACCCTCGGCGGCCAACAGCGTTCGGGCGGCATCGAGTATCGAATCGATCCGGGCCTGGCTGCGTGCGCGGGGTTTGCGGGGAGTGGCTACGCGTGTCATTGGAGTCTCCTGCGGGGCAGCGGGCATTGTACGATTCGGGTTGTGTGTTGTCTGCCCGGACGCCTTCGCGAGCAAGCCCGCTCCCACACTGGATTTGTGTTCAACGTAGATGTTGTGTTCGCAGAAGATCCCTGTGGGAGCGGGCTTGCTCGCGAAGCAGGCGACTCGGTCCAACTGAAATTACCCATAAAAAAACGCCGCAGGCTTTTACAGCCGGCGGCGTTTTTTTGCTGCAACCGATTAAACGGTATGCAGGTACCAGTTGTATTCGAGATCGGAGATGGAGTGTTCGAACTCCTCCAGCTCGCTCTCTTTACAGGCCACGAAGATATCGATGTATTTCGGATCGATGTACCTGGCCATGACTTCGCTGTCGTCCAGCTCGCGCAGTGCATCACGCAGGTTGTTCGGCAGGCTCTGCTCGTTCTGCTCGTAGCTGTTGCCTTCGACCGGGGCGCCAGGCTCGATCTTGTTGGTCAGGCCGTGGTGCACGCCTGCCAAAACCGAAGCCATCAGCAGGTACGGGTTGGCATCGGCGCCGGCTACACGATGCTCGATGCGCACGGCGTCGGAGGAACCGGTCGGTACGCGAATCGCCACGGTACGGTTATCCAGACCCCAGCACGGCGAGTTCGGCACGTAGAACTGTGCGCCGAAACGACGGTAGGAGTTGACGTTCGGGCAGAGGAAGGCCATCTGCGCCGGTAGGGTCTCGAGCACACCGCCGATCGCGTGACGCAGTGCGGCGTTCTGCTCGGGATCCTCACTGGCAAAAATGTTCTTGCCGTCTTTGTCGAGAATCGAGATGTGGACGTGCAGACCATTACCCGCCTGGCCCGGGTAAGGCTTGGCCATGAAGGTGGTGTCCATTTCATGGTCGTAGGCGATGTTCTTGATCAGGCGCTTGAGCAGGACCGCGTAGTCGCAGGCCTTGATCGGGTCAGCCACGTGGTGCAGGTTCACTTCGAACTGCGCCGGGGCACTTTCCTTGACGATGGCGTCGGCCGGAATGCCTTGCTCCTTGGCACCTTCCAGAATGTCCTGGAGGCAGTCGACGTATTCGTCGAGGTCGTCGATCAGGTAGACCTGTGTCGAGTGCGGACGTTTGCCGGAAACCGGCGAGCGAGGTGGTTGCGGACGACCGTTCACGTTCTCCTGGTCGATCAGGTAGAACTCCAGTTCGAACGCGGCGCAGATGGTCAGGCCCATTTCGTCGAACTTGCGCACCACATTGGCCAGCACTTCACGCGGGTCGGCGAAGAATGGCTCGCCTTCGAGTTCGTGCATGGTCATCAACAGTTGCGCGGTCGGGCGCTTCTGCCATGGCTCGTTGCATAGAGTATCGGGGATTGGATAGCAGATTCGGTCAGCATCACCGATGTCCAGGCCCAGGCCGGTGCTTTCCACCGTCGAGCCATTGATATCCAGAGCAAATAGAGAGGCCGGCAGGTTGATGCCTTTCTCGTAAACCTTGTGGAGGCTGGTGCGTTCAATGCGCTTGCCGCGCACCACACCATTCATATCCGCAATCAGAAGGTCAACGTACAGAACCTCAGGATGTTCCTTAAGGAACGCGTTCGCTTCGTTAAGCTGAACGGCACGCGGGGGTACCGACATGATGCAACACCTTTGTTGTTAAAAATATCAATCATTGATCTTTTCAGATTCCAGTCAACCCGAACGGCATGCCGAAGTCAAGCGAGGCCTTTTTTGCCCTAAAAAAGCGCCCGTGTGGCTTTTTTGAGGCTCTTTGGGGCGTTTTTATGCCTTTGGCCTCTATGGCGCCCGCAGGCTTGAGCGGGCCGTGTTGTATTTTTTACGGGGGTGTTGTGTAAAAAAATGAACAAGGCTAAGCTCGAATCAAACCCATAACAGCAATAATACCGGGGTGCTTCATGTCTCGCCTGCCGATAATCGGCGTCACCGACTGCTCAAGACAGGTCGGTCGGCATGTTTATCACATCAGTGATGACACGTCCGTCCGTTCCGTGGCCTCAGCGGTTCTGGTGATCCTCCCATCCGTGACGGTTCGACCGTCCCCGTCCGATATTCTGGACGGTCGCGATGGCACCCCCATTACGGTTACTCCATTCAATATAGAACCGATTCACAATAGCGGCCTGACCATCGTTCAGGGCACCGCTCGCGATTCTGCACGCCCGGCTTCTGCAGCCGTGTCGGCAAGCACGATAATCTGCCGCGCTAACGCTCTACAACGCGACGCCGATGCGTCAAACAACGCCTGACCTTAAAAGGGTCAGACAACTCAAGCCTAGAGGCATTTATGAGTAACAACCTCGACCAGCTCACCGATTGGTTGAAAAACCACAAGATCACAGAAGTCGAATGCATGATCGCCGACTTGACCGGGATTACCCGGGGCAAGATTTCGCCGACCAACAAATTCATCGCCGAAAAGGGCATGCGCCTGCCAGAAAGCGTGCTGTTGCAGACAGTGACCGGCGATTACGTCGAAGACGACATCTATTACGAGCTGCTCGACCCGGCCGACATCGACATGATCTGCCGTCCCGACCAGAGTGCGGTGTACCTGGTGCCGTGGGCCATCGAGCCGACCGCCATCGTCATCCACGATACCTACGACAAGCAAGGCAACCCGATCGAGCTGTCGCCGCGCAACGTGCTCAAGAAAGTCCTGAAACTCTATACCGACAAAGGCTGGCAGCCGATCGTCGCGCCGGAAATGGAGTTTTACCTGACCAAGCGCAGTGACGACCCGGACTACCCGCTGCAACCGCCGATCGGCCGCTCCGGTCGTCCGGAAATCGGTCGCCAGTCGTTCTCCATCGAAGCGGCGAACGAATTCGATCCGCTGTTCGAAGACGTTTACGACTGGTGCGAACTGCAGGACCTGGACCTCGACACGCTGATCCACGAGGACGGCACGGCGCAGATGGAAATCAACTTCCGTCACGGCGATGCCCTGTCCTTGGCCGACCAGATCCTGGTGTTCAAGCGCACCATGCGCGAAGCCGCGCTCAAGCACGACGTGGCCGCGACCTTTATGGCCAAACCGATGACCGGCGAGCCGGGCAGTGCCATGCACTTGCACCAGAGCATCATCGACATCGAGACCGGCAAGAACATCTTCTCCAATGAAGACGGGACCATGAGCCAGTTGTTCCTGCACCACATCGGTGGTCTGCAGAAACTCATTCCCGAACTGTTGCCGCTGTTCGCACCCAACGTCAACTCGTTCCGCCGCTTCCTGCCGGATACCTCGGCTCCGGTGAACGTGGAGTGGGGCGAAGAGAACCGTACCGTGGGCCTGCGGGTGCCGGATGCGGGGCCGCAAAACCGTCGGGTGGAAAACCGCCTGCCGGGCGCCGATGCCAACCCGTACCTGGCGATTGCCGCGAGCCTGCTCTGCGGTTACATCGGCATGGTCGAAGGCCTGAACCCCAGTGCGCCGGTGGTGGGACGTGGATATGAACGCCGCAACCTGCGCCTGCCGCTGACCATCGAAGACGCGCTGGAACGCATGGAAAACAGCGCGACCATCGAGCGGTACCTGGGCAAGAATTTCATCACTGGCTACGTCGCGGTCAAGCGGGCCGAGCATGAAAACTTCAAGCGCGTGATCAGTTCGTGGGAAAGGGAATTCCTGCTCTTTGCCGTCTGATACGCCGGGCGCCGCCGCTGCCTGGCGGCGCCTTCACCTGATTTTTTTTAGGAGATTCACATGACCAGCAACAACCCGCAAACCCGTGAATGGCAAACCCTGAGCAACGATCACCACCTGGCCCCGTTCAGCGACTTCAAGCAGCTGAAAGAGAAAGGCCCGCGGATCATCACCAACGCCAAGGGCGTTTATCTCTGGGACAGCGAAGGCAACAAGATCCTCGACGGCATGGCTGGCCTGTGGTGTGTCGCAATTGGTTATGGTCGCGATGAACTGGCCGATGCCGCCAGTAAACAGATGCGCGAACTGCCTTACTACAACCTGTTCTTCCAGACTGCGCACCCGCCGGTATTGGAGCTGGCCAAGGCTATCGCCGATATCGCGCCGCAAGGCATGAACCACGTGTTCTTCACCGGTTCCGGCTCCGAAGGCAACGACACCATGCTGCGCATGGTTCGTCACTACTGGGCGATCAAGGGCCAGCCGAACAAGAAAGTCATCATCAGCCGCAAGAACGGCTATCACGGTTCCACCGTGGCTGGCGCGAGTCTGGGCGGCATGACCTACATGCACGAACAGGGCGACTTGCCGATCCCGGGCATCCTCCATATCGCCCAGCCGTACTGGTTCGCCGAAGGCGGCGACATGACCCCGGAAGAATTCGGTATCTGGGCGGCCAACCAGCTGGAAGAAAAGATTCTGGAAGTCGGTGTCGACAACGTCGGCGCCTTCATTGCCGAGCCGATCCAGGGCGCCGGTGGCGTGATCATTCCGCCAGAGACCTACTGGCCGCGCATCAAGGAAATCCTCGCCAAGTACGACATCCTCTTCGTGGCTGACGAAGTGATTTGCGGTTTCGGTCGTACCGGCGAGTGGTTCGGTGCTGATTTCTACGACCTCAAGCCGGACATGATGACTATCGCCAAGGGCCTGACCTCGGGCTACATCCCGATGGGCGGCCTGATCGTGCGTGATGAAGTGGTGGACGTGCTCAACGAAGGCGGCGATTTCAACCACGGCTTCACCTATTCCGGTCACCCGGTAGCTGCCGCGGTGGCGCTGGAAAACATCCGCATCATGCGCGACGAGAAAATTATCGAGCGCGTTCATGCAGAAACGGCACCGTATTTGCAAAAGCGTCTGCGGGAACTGAACGATCACCCGCTGGTGGGTGAAGTTCGTGGGGTGGGTCTGTTGGGGGCCATCGAACTGGTCCAGGACAAGGCCACGCGCAAGCGTTACGAAGGCAAGGGCGTCGGCATGATCTGCCGCCAGTTCTGCTTCGATAACGGCCTGATCATGCGCGCCGTCGGCGACACCATGATCATCGCTCCGCCACTGGTGATTACACCGGCGGAAATCGATGAGCTGGTGACCAAGGCTCGCAAGTGCCTTGACCTGACCCTGAGTGCATTGCAGGGCTAAGTGCTAGGCTCTGAGCGGAAGTCCAAAGTTCTACATATGTAGTAGGAACTTTCGCTCAGAACTGTCAGAAAGCGTGACCGTTTCCTTGAAAGACCGATGTGGATCTTGCCAGACTAGCCGCGGTTCCAGTTGCCCGGGTTCGGTCGCTGAACAAGTGGTTCAAAAAAGAAAAATTTGGAGCATGACGCATGAAGGCACTAGGTAAAAAGCTCGCAGGCAAGACTCTGCTTGCCATGTCCGTGATGGGCATGATGGCGGGCGCGGTTCAGGCCGATGACAAAGTACTGCACGTGTACAACTGGTCCGACTACATCGCGCCGGACACCGTCAAGAAGTTTGAAGACGAGTCGGGCATCAAGGTTGTCTATGACGTCTTCGACAGCAACGAAACCCTGGAAGCCAAGTTGCTGGCAGGCAAGTCCGGTTACGACATCGTTGTACCGTCGAACAACTTCCTGGCCAAGCAGATCAAGGCTGGCGTCTACCAGAAACTGGACAAGTCCAAGCTGCCTAACTGGAAGAACCTGAACACCGACCTGCTCAAGGCCGTTTCCGTGAGCGACCCGGGCAACGAGCACGCCTTCCCGTACATGTGGGGTTCGATCGGTATCGGTTTCAACGCCGAGAAGGTCAAGGCTGCACTGGGTGCCGATGCACCGGTCGATTCCTGGGACCTGATCTTCAAGCCTGAAAACGCCGCCAAACTGAAATCATGCGGTATCAGCCTGCTTGACTCGCCAACCGAGATGATTCCAGTGGCGTTGCACTACCTGGGCCTGCCAACCGACAGTCAGAAGAAGGAAGACATCGACAAGGCTGAAGCGCTGATCATGAAGGTCCGTCCTTCGATCGCCTACTTCCACTCGTCCAAGTACATCTCCGACCTCGCCAACGGCAACATCTGTGTGGCTGTGGGTTACTCGGGTGACATTTACCAGGCCAAGTCCCGCGCTGCCGAAGCTGGTGACAAGGTGAAAGTCAGCTACAACATTCCCAAAGAAGGTGCCGGCAGTTTCTACGACATGGTCGCCATCCCTAAAGATGCCGAAAACGTCGAAGGCGCCTACAAGTTCATGACCTTCCTGCAGAAGCCGGAAATCATGGCTGAAATCACCAACGCCGTGCGTTTCCCGAACGGTAACGCGGCTGCAACTGCGTTGGTCGATAAAGACATCACCAGCGACCCGGGCGTTTACCCACCAGCGGACGTGCTGGCCAAGCTGTACGCGATTGCCGACTTGCCGGCCGCGACCCAGCGGATCATGACCCGCAGCTGGACCAAGATCAAATCCGGCAAATAAGCCGGTTTGATGCAACAACCTGTTGCCGTCACCCGCGCGGTGGCGACAACAGGTGCAATTAAATTACAGAAAGTTTTGCTGGAACGGTTTTTCGAGGGTAAGTTGCGCGCCGGTTTTGTTGCCGGGCAACCACGGTTGTCATGTAGCGCGGGGCAACTTGGGCCCAACTAATTTCAGAGGACCTCCACTTGCCTATTTTTTCTATGTTGCGCAATGCCATGCTGGTGACTGCCGGGCTGACGATTGCTGTCAGTGTCCAGGCCGCCGGTACCGTGCATATTTATAACTGGTCGGACTACATCGGCGAGACCACCCTGGCCGATTTCCAGAAAGCTACCGGTATCAAGCCGGTTTATGACGTCTTCGATTCCAACGAAACCCTGGAAGGTAAATTGTTGGCCGGGCGTACCGGCTACGACGTGGTCGTGCCGTCGAACCACTTCCTCGGCAAACAGATCAAGGCCGGGGCATTCCAGAAGCTCGACAGGTCGCAACTGCCGAACTATTCGAACCTCGACCCGGTGCTGCTCAAACGTCTGGAGCAGAACGATCCGGGCAACCTGTACGCCGTGCCGTACCTGTGGGGCACCAACGGCATCGGTTACAACGTCGACAAGGTCAAGGCCGTGCTGGGCGTCGATACGATTGATTCGTGGGGCGTGCTGTTCGAGCCGGAGAACATCAAGAAGCTGCAAAGCTGTGGCGTTGCGTTCCTCGATTCCGCCGATGAAATGATGCCGACAGTGCTCAACTACATGGGCCTGAATGCCAACAGCACCAACCCTGAAGATTACAAAAAGGCCGAAGAGAAGTTGCTCGCGGTGCGGCCTTACGTGACCTACTTCCACTCCTCCAAGTACATCGCGGATCTGGCCAACGGCGATATCTGCGTGGCGATCGGTTTTTCCGGCGACATCTTCCAGGCCAAGAACCGCGCTGAAGAAGCCAAGAAAGGCGTGAACATCGCCTACTCGATTCCGAAAGAGGGCGGCGCGCTCTGGTTCGACATGCTGGCGATTCCGAAGGACTCGGCCAACGTCAAGCAGGCCCACGCTTTCATCAACTATTTGCTCAAGCCTGAGGTAATTGCCCAGGTCAGCGATTACGTCGGCTATGCCAACCCCAACCCGGGGTCGGACAAACTGATGGAACAGTCCATTCGCACCGACGAAGCGGTTTATCCACCGCAAGAGGTGCTCGACAAGACCTACGTGTCGATCGAGTTACCACCGAATATTCAACGTTTGATGACCCGCAGCTGGACCAAGGTCAAGTCGGGTAAATAGCTGCAAGGCTCAAATTATCCAAGGTTGGCTCACCTTGAGCGAACTGCACTCTTTTTTTCTGGGAGTTTCGTAAATGGCAGTTGCCTCCGGCGCCTATAAGAAAGCCCTCGAGGGCGACCAGCAACCTAAACAGGTGCTGGTCAAAATCGACCGGGTCACGAAGAAGTTCGACGAGACGATTGCCGTGGACGATGTGTCCCTGGAAATCAAGAAAGGCGAGATTTTCGCCCTGCTCGGCGGTTCGGGATCGGGCAAATCCACTTTGCTGCGCATGCTCGCAGGTTTCGAACGGCCCACGGAGGGGCGCATTTTCCTTGATGGTGTAGACATCACTGACATGCCGCCCTACGAGCGGCCGATCAACATGATGTTCCAGTCCTACGCCCTGTTCCCGCACATGACGGTGGCGCAGAACATCGCCTTCGGCCTCAAGCAGGACAAACTGCCTGCCGCCGAAGTCGATGCGCGGGTGGCCGACATGCTCAAGCTGGTACAGATGAGCCAGTACGCCAAGCGCAAGCCGCATCAGTTATCCGGCGGCCAGCGTCAGCGCGTGGCCCTGGCCCGTTCCCTGGCCAAGCGACCGAAGCTGTTGTTGCTCGACGAACCCATGGGCGCACTGGACAAGAAGCTGCGTTCGCAAATGCAGCTGGAGCTGGTGGAGATCATCGAGCGCGTCGGCGTAACCTGCGTCATGGTAACCCACGACCAGGAAGAGGCCATGACCATGGCCGAGCGCATCGCGATCATGCACCTGGGCTGGATCGCCCAGATCGGCAGCCCGATCGACATCTACGAAACCCCGACCAGTCGCCTGGTCTGCGAATTCATCGGTAACGTGAACATCTTCGAAGGCGAAGTGATCGACGACGCCGAAGGCCACGCGATCATTACCTGCAAAGACCTGGATCGTCAGATCTACGTCGGCCACGGCATTAGCACTTCGGTGCAGGACAAGTCGGTCACCTACGCGATCCGTCCGGAAAAGCTGCTGGTCACCGCCGACATGCCGACCTGCCAGTACAACTGGTCCAGCGGCAAGGTCCACGACATCGCCTACCTCGGCGGGCACTCGGTGTTCTACGTCGAACTGCCAAGCGGCAAGCTGGTGCAGTCGTTCGTGGCCAACGCCGAGCGTCGCGGGCAGCGTCCGACCTGGGGTGACCAGGTCTACGTGTATTGGGAAGACGACAGCGGCGTGGTACTTCGCTCATGAACATGCGCAAATTCAAACGCCGCCTCAATCGAATAATTCCCGGGGGCCGTCAGATGGTCATCGGGGTTCCCTTCATCTGGCTGTTCCTGTTCTTCATGCTGCCGTTCTTCATCGTTCTGAAGATCAGCTTCGCCGAAGCGGACGTGGCCATTCCGCCCTATACGGAAATCTACAGCTACGCCGAGCAGAAGCTGCAGTTGCTGCTTAACCTTGGCAACTACGCGATGCTGGCGGGTGACGAACTGTACATCGCCGCTTACCTCGGCTCGTTGAAGATGGCGCTTTTCAGCACCATCCTCTGCCTGCTGATCGGCTACCCGATGGCCTACGGCATCTCCGTTGCCCGCAAGGAAGTGCAAACGGTGCTGGTGCTGCTGATCATGATGCCGACCTGGACCGCAATCCTGATCCGCGTTTACGCGTGGATGGGCATCCTCAGCAACAACGGCCTGCTCAACGGTTTCCTGATGAGCATGGGCTGGATCGACGAGCCGCTGCAGATCCTCAACACCAACCTGGCGGTCTACATCGGTGTGGTTTATTCCTACTTGCCGTTCATGATCCTGCCGCTGTACGCCAACCTGGTGAAGCACGACCAGAGCCTGCTGGAAGCTGCGTCGGACCTGGGATCGAGCACCTTCAACAGCTTCTGGAAAATCACCGTGCCGCTGTCGAAAAACGGCATCATCGCCGGCTGCATGCTGGTGTTCATCCCGGTGGTGGGCGAGTTCGTGATCCCGGAACTGCTCGGCGGTCCGGAAACCCTGATGATCGGTAAGGTGCTCTGGCAAGAATTCTTCAACAACCGTGACTGGCCGGTGGCGTCCGCTCTGGCAGTAGTGATGCTGGCGATCCTGATTGTGCCGATCATCCTGTTCAACCGCAGTCAGGCCAAGGAAATGGAGGGTAAAGAATGAAGCGCTTCCGTTTCTCCAGCCTGATGCTGGTACTGGGTCTGTTGTTCATCTACCTGCCGATGCTGATCCTGGTGATCTACTCGTTCAACGCCTCGAAACTGGTAACGGTGTGGGGCGGCTGGTCGATCAAGTGGTACGTCGGCCTGCTCGACAACAGCCAACTGATGGGTTCGGTGGTGCGCTCACTGGAAATCGCCTGCTACACGGCGGTGGCGGCGGTGGCGCTGGGTACCCTGGCGGCGTTCGTCCTGACGCGCATTACGCGCTTCAAGGGCCGCACCCTGTTCGGTGGCCTGGTCACCGCACCGCTGGTCATGCCTGAGGTGATCACCGGTCTGTCGCTGTTGCTGCTGTTCGTGGCCATGGCGCAGATGATCGGCTGGCCGCAGGAACGCGGCATCGTCACCATCTGGATCGCCCACACTACGTTCTGTGCGGCCTATGTGGCGGTGGTGGTCTCGGCGCGCTTGCGCGAGCTGGATCTGTCCATCGAAGAGGCAGCCATGGACCTCGGTGCGCGGCCGTGGAAGGTGTTCTTCCTGATCACCATCCCGATGATCGCGCCTTCGCTGGCGGCCGGTGGCATGATGTCGTTCGCGTTGTCCCTCGATGACCTGGTGCTGGCGAGCTTCGTGTCGGGCCCGGGTTCCACGACCCTGCCGATGGAAGTGTTCTCGGCGGTGCGTCTGGGCGTGAAGCCCGAGATCAACGCCGTGGCCAGCCTGATCCTGTTGGCCGTGTCGATCGTGACCTTCCTGGTCTGGTTCTTCAGCCGTCGCGCCGAAGAAAGCCGTCGTCGTGCGATCCAGCAGGCGATCGAAGAAGCGGCAGCCGACTCGTGGAAGCAACCGGACGTGCGTCGCGCGCAGGCACCGGAAGCGGCTTGAGCCTGAAATCGGGTTGGCCACATGTGGGAGCGGGCTTGCTCGCGAAGAGGGAGTGTCAGCCGACATCATAGTTGCCTGACACACCGCATTCGCGAGCAAGCCCGCTCCCACATTTGCTTATGCGATCCACGGGGATTGGCGAATGACCTCGACAAAGTTCATCGGCTTGAATCCCGGCTCCTGATCCACCAGCACATCGGTCTTCACATTGCCGAACGTGGTCTGCGGGCGATGACGCAAGCCGTCGGCAAACGCGCAGATGATGCACTCCTTGAACCCCTCGCCCCGTGGATGCGCATGCACCACCGCCTCGCGCTGCACGCTGGAAAACGCCGCGTAGTCCGTGCCCAGCACGTCCATCTCGACGCCGGCCGTGACCAGCGCCACGGTGGGCCGCAAGTGCCGGGGCACGCCCGGTGTGGTGTGCAGGGCAATCGATAGCCAGACCTGTTCGATATCGTCATCGCTCAATCCGTAAGGCTTGAGGAACGCCGCTGCCGCGTTGGCACCATCTACTTCGAAGCGCTCGTTGTCGCTGCGATGACCTTGCACCAGACCCAGGTCATGGAACATCGCGCCGACGTACAGCAACTCCGGGTTGTAGGCCAGCTGCTTGCGCTCGCCGCTCAGCGCGCCGAACAGGAAGACCCGGCGCGAGTGGTGGTAGAGCAGGTCGGACTCTATGTCACGGATGTATTCGGTGGTGGCCTTGGCCAGTGCGCTGTCGGGGATCTTGATGCCGGCGATGATGGTGCTCATGGAGTTTTCCTCGTCGTGATGAGGGTTTCAGTCTGTTCCGGCCCCCGAAACCGGACAATCGATCCATGGCTGCGATCCCGGCCAATGAGCGTGCAATTCGCGCCAACCTCGCTTGTTGGGTGTGGATTGGCTAGGGTTGATCCCATTGTGCATACGCATCTTGTAGCAGCTGCCGAGCCTGCGAGGCTGCGTCCGGCTGCGCAGCGGCCGTAAATCCTGGGTATGCGGATTACCTGAAAGACCTCGGTGGGTGTTTTCACGACTGCTACGCAGCCGGACGCAGCCTCGCAGGCTCGGCAGCTGCTACGGATCGCGTGACAGCTGCTTTTCATTTTGAGAGAGCGTTTTGAACCATGAGTAAAACCATCGCCATCGTGGTCTTCGCCGGCGTTCAGTCGCTGGACGTCACCGGCCCCATGGATGTGTTTTCCGAAGCCAATCGCTTCCTTGCCCCTGAGGATCACTATCGTCTGGAGGTGATCGGCGTCGAGCGCGGTGTGATGGCGTGCTCCAACGGTTTGGCACTCAATGCCCATCGGCATTTCAGTGAAGCGCTGGAGCCGTATGACCTGTTGCTGGTGGCGGGCGGGCCGCAGTTGTCGTTCATGAGCTTCGGTGTGGCATTCGACACCTGGTTGCGCGATGCCTGCGCCCGGGCCAAGCGCTTTGGCTCGATCTGCAATGGCGCGTTCATGCTCGCCCGGGCCGGATTGCTGGAGGGGCGCACGGTCACCACGCACTGGCAGGACGCATCGGATCTGGCGGCGTTGTGCCCCTCGTCCCGAGTGGAGGCGGATCGACTGTATGTCGAGGACGGCGAGCTGTTCACCTCGGCCGGGGTCACAGCGGGGATCGATCTGTCGTTGTATCTATTGGGTCGGGATCACGGGCCGGAAGTGGCGCTGAATGTCGCCAAGCGACTGGTGGTGTTTACCCAGCGTTCGGGCGGGCAATCGCAGTTCAGCCCGTTCCTTACGCCCCACGCCGAAGCGGATTCGGCGGTGGCGATGGTGCAGCATTACGTGCTGGCCAATTTGACGGGCGACCTGACCATCGCCGACCTGGCCAATGCCGCCAACATGAGCGCGCGCAACTTCTCCCGGGTGTTTGCCAGGGAAGCGAAAATCACCCCGGCCGAGTTCGTCGAGCGCGCGCGGATGGATGCGGCTCGGGTGATGCTCGAAAGCACCCGGGCGCCGCTCAAGACCGTGGCCTATCAATGCGGTTTTCGCGATGCCCAGCATATGCGCAGTGTGTTCAATCGTAGATTGGGGGTGACGCCGCAGCAGTTCAGGCTGAATTTTGCGGCGATGGTTTGAGCTGACATTTTTGTTGTTTGTGAGAGCCTCTTCGCGAGCAAGCCCGCTCCCACAGGGATCTGTGTCGAACACAAATTTTGTGAACACCAGAGAAACCTGTGGGAGCGGGCTTGCCCGCGAAGGGGCCGGTCCAGCCAATGCAAAATTACTGAGCAGCCCGCGCCGGCAACAGCTTCAACGTACTGCGGGTATTGGCCGTGACCTCTTCATCATTGAGATGCGCCTGGAAGTACATCCCCTCGATGTAGGCCTCGGCCTGATCATCATAGTGGTTGTCGAACAGGACTCCGCTCTGGCCGACCGGGTTGACGGTCAGGCTGTGGGTCGGATCGGCGAAGTCGATCAGGCGTCGGGTCGAGGGGCCGTAGGTGACGGGCCAGGGGGCCGGTCCGATTTTCGCCGAGAGGTTGTTCGGCACTTCATGGGTGCCCGGTGCGGCGAAGGGGCCGACATTGAAGAACAGGTCCAGCGGCTTTTGCTGTCCCAGCGGATGGCCGTGGGTCAATGTGTGCGCGCTGCCCCACTGCCATTGCGAGGTGTCTGCGCCGAGGGTGCTCTTGAGGTGCGCGAGGCTGGCTTGCCAGGCGGCCTTCACCGTGTCGGCACGGGATTCCTTGCCGAGGGTGCTGCGGTTGTCCCACCACGGTGAATCGGCGCTGGCGGCCAGGCGGGGGAGCGCGGCGTCGATCACCCGGGTCGAGAGCAGCGTTTCGAAGAAATCGTTGCCCAGCTCGTCATGCATCGTCGCGTCAGCCAGGTTGAACAGGAACTGGTTGAACAATGTGGCGCTGGTCGAGTCGAGGGGGTAATCGCCTGTCCACTGGGCCAGTTGCTCCACCAGCTTGAGTTCGGCGGGATCACTCACCACTTCGCGCAATACCGGCAATAGTGGTGCCAACAGGCGCGGGCCGTAGGCGGTGGTGGTGCCCAGTTGCAGTTTCTGGCTGTTTTCCAGGTCCCATTTGACCGCTTTGTCGCTGAGCTGGCGATTGAGTTGCTGGCCGCGATCGGCAAGGTTGTAGTACCCGGGAATCTCCATGCCGGTCGGCGACACCGGCTGGAAGTTGGCCGAGACGATGTAGCCCCGGGCCGGGTTTTCCTCTTGAGGGTTGGCCGTGAACGGGTAGAAGCCATCCTTGTCCGCCTCGGCGGTGCTGCCGTCGAGAATGAACCACGGGCGTACACCCGCCGGGCGTTTAGGCAATTGCGCCGCCGCCCACCAGCCGATGTCACCCTTGGCATTGGCCCAGACAACGTTCAGGCCCGGGGCCTGGATTTTCGCCGCGGCACCACGGGCCTTGGCCAGGGTGTCGGCGCGATTGAGCTGGTAGAAACCCTCCAGGATCGGGTTCTGGCTTTCGAGAAATGCCCACCACATGGCAATCGGCGTTTTGCCGGCGCCGCTGCCCAAGGCATCGTTGACGATCGGGCCGTGGGGCGACTGGCGCAACACCAGGGTGACTGGCGCCTGGCCCTTGACCGCGATCTGCTGTTCGCTGGTCGTCATGTCCACCCACTTGCCGCGATACCAGACCTGATTGGGGTTGTCCGGGTTGACCTTCTCGGCAATCAGGTCGAGGTCGTCGTTCTGGAACATGGTGATGCTCCAGCCGAAGTCGTGGTTCATGCCCAGCGAAGCGAACGGCATCAGGGCCTGATAGTGGCCGTAGAGTTCGAAGCCCGGCGCCGAGAGTTGAGCTTCGTACCACACCGACGGCGCGGAAAAACGGATATGCGGATCGCCCGCCAGCAGTGGCTTGCCGCTTTGGGTCCGGCTGCCCGCGACGACCCAGGCGTTGCTGCCCTCGAACTGTGGCAGGCCGTTGTCAGCCAGGGCTTGTTCGCTCAGGCGTGCGAGGGCGTTGAGGTCTTTCCAGTCGGCGCTGGCCAAGGTGGTGCCGGTCCCGTTGAGCACGCCCTTGGGCTGCCAGTCGAGATCGAAGATGTTCAGGTATTCGGGCCCCAGTTGATCGCGAACGAATGTCAGCAAGGGTTCGGTACGAAATGCCGCGGCAAAACTGTAGGCCATGTAGCCGGCGATGCTGATGGTGTCCTGGGCGGTGAATGGGCGTTTTGGAATGCCCAGCACATCGAACTCCACGGGTTTTGCGTGGCTGTCCTGATACTGGTTGATGCCATCCAGATAGGCTTGCATGGCAATGAAGGAAGCCGACTGTTTGTCGAGATTTGCGAAGTAGGTTTCGGCGCGTTCACGAATGCGCAGGCTGCGCATCAGTTTGTCGGTGTCGAGCAGTTTCGGCCCGAGCACTTCAGCCAGTTCGCCACGGGCCAGGCGACGCAGGACTTCCATCTGGAACAGGCGGTCCTGGGCATGCACATAGCCGAGGGCGCGGTACAGGTCGGTTTCGTTGTCGGCGCGGATGTGCGGCACGCCGCGCTCGTCGTAGCGCACGGTGACGGAGCCTTGCAGGTGTTGCAGTTCCACCATGCCCTGGCGTGACGGCTGCTTGCTGTAGAGGTACCAACCGGCCCCGGCGGCCAGCATGACGATCAACAGAGCGAGAGCGGTCAGGCTGCGTTTCATGGAGACTCCTTGTTGTTATTGTGATTCCTGGCGCCACTGTGTAACACGGCGCGGCGATTTGGCGCATCGCCCGTAGGAGGGATTCGTATTGCCGCGTCTTTCCTTATTTAGTTGGCTCGACAGGCCACGGGCAGTAACACCCCACCGCCAGTGTGTGCGTGGCACTGACCGCACGGCCTTCATCCAGCGCTTGCAGGATCGGTTCGATAAAGCTGTTGCTGGAGTTGCAGGTCAGGCCTTCGCTGTAGGGGCCGAAGTACGCCAGTTTGCCGCTGCGGTCCCAGATCGCCACTGCCGGGCTGGCGGGGATCTGTTCGGAACCGGGCAGGACGTCGATGGTTTTGAGGCGGCTCAAGGTGCCCGGTAACTGGCCATGGCTACCGGTTTTTTGCACGGCATAGAATTCCACGCCATGGGGAGCGTAGCGCTCGACCAGTTCGCTCAGGTGTTGTTGATTGCCGACATTGCACGGGCAGGCCGGGTCCCAGAAGTGCACCAGGCGGATGGCGCCAGGGCCGGCGAGGGATTCGGGAAGGCGCAGCGGATCGCCGGAAAACATTGCCGTGTGCTCGCTGAAGGCCCGCAGGTAACGCCCCTGGAACCAGTCGTAGGCCGCCCACAATGCGCCGGCACACACCACGGCGAGCAGGCTGGCAAACAGGGTGGCGCGAAGGGGCGGGCGCATCGGTTCAATCCTCGAAGGGCGGCTAGCTTGCCATGCTTGCCGCGACAGATGAATATCGCAGGCCTATAAAGTCCGTTTCACGTTCTGGAATCGTCCATGCCGGCCACTTTCGACCCCGATCTTCTACGTGCAAGCCTGCTGCCATTGGCGGCCGGGCAGCCGTTGTCGGCGCAGGCGCAGGCTTACCAGCGATTCTACGGGCTGGATTTTGCACCGCGTCAGGTGCGCAGTGGCCTTGGGCGATTCGAGGTCGATGGTTATGAGCTGGTCAGTCAGTTCTGGTGGCCTGAGCGAGCCAAGGCGACGCTGTTTGTCATCCACGGTTTCTACGATCACACCGGGCTCTACCGGCATGTGATCGAATGGGCGCTGGACCAGGGCTTTGCGGTGATTGCCTGCGACCTGCCGGGGCATGGCCTGTCCAGTGGCGAACGGGCGAGCATCAATGATTTCGCCGAGTATCAGGACGCGTTGCAAGGGTTGTTCAGCGAGGCGCAATCCCTCGACTTGCCGCAACCGTGGCACCTGTGCGGGCAGAGCACCGGCGGGGCGATCGTGATCGACCATGTACTCAATGCGGGGGTGAGCAGCCCGGCCCAGGGTCAGGTGATCCTGTTGGCACCGCTGGTGCGGCCGCGAGCGTGGGGTTGGTCGCATCTGAGCTATTACTTGCTCAGGCCGTTCGTCAAAGCCATCGCCCGGCGCTTCAGCGAGAATTCCAACGACCCGGCCTTTCTGCCGTTCCTGCAGGCCGATCCATTGCAGCCGCTACGTTTGCCGACGGCCTGGGTGGGCGCGCTGGCACGCTGGATCAAGCGCATCGAGGCCGCACCCATGAGTACCCGCCGGCCGTTGATTGTGCAGGGGCAGGCCGATATGACGGTGGATTGGGAGCACAACATGGAAGTGTTGCGGGGCAAGTTTGATCGGCCGCAGGTGCTGATGCTGCCCGAGGCACGGCATCATCTGGCGAATGAAACACTGGAGATGCGGCAGGAGTATTTAGGGTTTTTGACCAGGCGGATCAAGGGCCGGAATCCTTAGTGACAGTTCCGGCCCCTTCGCGGGCAAGCCCGCTCCCACAGGTTTTTCGGTGATCACAAAGTTGTGGGCTTACTCCAATCAGTGTGGGAGCGAGCTTGCTCGCGAAAGCGGTCTGTCAGGTGCCGAAGATCACTGGGTCAGGTTCGAATTGCTCTGTCCCACCGCCAACCCTGCGCGAATCGCTGCCAGCGCCGCCTGATAGTAAGCCTGGCCTTCCGCTGATTCGGCAAAGGTCGCGAACTCTTCCAGTTCGTTGTCCGACAGGTCGCGATAGACGTAGAGCAGCGTGTTGTTCAGGTCGCTGCCGATCTGGTCCATCAGGCGCTGGCGCTGGCCGTTGAGCATGCCCTGTGCCTGACCGGCACCCAACAGCCCGGGAATCATCGAGCTCAAACTGTCCGCGGCCACACCGGCAATCGCCAGGCTGACTTCCGCGCCGGCCTCGCGTGCGGGCAGGGCTTGCGCCAGGTGGCCGATGATCAGCATGCGGCTGTCGCTGGCCTGCATCTTCGGCAGGCCCTTCGCATTTTTAGCCAGTTGGTCGCGACGGGTCGCCAGCAGTTCGGCGGCGACGACTTTCTTGCCCAGGGGCGACTGGAAAAACGTCAGCGCGGGTTTGGGGTCGGCGAGGTTCTTGCGCAGTTGCGCTTCGGCGCGCTGGTCCACGGCCTGGGCGGAAAATCGCTGATTGCTGTTGCTGACCAGTGCCTGAAACACCGCCGGAGGCAGGCTGCCCTGGTAGCGTTGCTGAGCAGCCGAGAGGGCATCGCTGAAATGCGCGCGCTGTTCCGGCCAGCCGGCGACCTTGTACAACTGGTCGTGGCCGTCTGCCCAGGCGGGCAAAACGCAGAACATCAGCAGTGATAAAAGCAAACGGCGCATAGGGACTCCTGTCAGCAGGCGACTATTCTCCGTGCGGCACCCCTGCTTGTCGAGAATTCGTATCAACCCGCTGCGCGGCTCTGTCGGATTTCCGGGCACAGGAATACTATGCGCGCCATGCAAATATCCTCTGATCACCCGCTGCTGCTACGAATCGTCGACGACCTGGCCGAGCACGGCTGGTCGCAGCAGAATATCTTCCTGCCTCTGGATCTGACCCGAGCGCTGGCGACCGAGTGTCGCAAACGTGCTGCCGAGGGCGAGCTGGCTCCGGCCGCCGTGGGCCGTGGGCCGTTTTCGGAGATTCGCGAAGGGATTCGTGGCGACCATATCCAGTGGATCGACCCTGGCCAGGCCGAGGCGTGCGACAGCTACCTGAGTTTGATGAACAGCCTGCGCGAGGCGATCAATCGCGGTCTGTTTCTCGGCCTGGAGGATTTCGAAAGCCATTTTGCGATGTACCCGCCCGGTGCCTTCTACCTGAAGCATGTCGACCGCTTTCGCGATGACGACCGGCGCATGGTTTCGGCGGTGGTTTACTTAAATGACGGCTGGCTTCCCGAACATGGTGGCCAGTTGCGCATGTACCTCGACAATGATCGTGTCCAGGACGTGCAACCTATCGGCGGCTGCCTGGTGGTGTTTCTCTCCGGAGAGGTTCCCCATGAAGTCCTGCCCGCGACCCGCGATCGCCTGTCTTTGACCGGCTGGTTCCGCCGGCGCGGCAACGAGCCGTTCTGATCATGCAAAAAATTCTCGTCAGCCGCTGCCTGTTGGGCCACCGGGTTCGTTACGACGGCGGGGCCAGCGGGCCGTTCGATCAGCTTCAGCAGTGGCTTGATGAGGGGCGGGTCGTGCCGTTGTGCCCGGAGGTGGCCGGAGGTTTGCCAACACCTCGGGCGGCGGCGGAAATTCCAGGCGGGCAGGGCGCGCAAGTCCTCGACGGCCAGGCGTTGGTGGTCACCACCGAAGGCGAGGACGTCAGTGCGCAGTTTCTGTCGGGGGCGTATCAGGCCCTGGAGCTGGTACAAAAGCACGGCATCCGCATCGCCATCCTCAAGGCCAACAGCCCGTCCTGCGGCAACCTGCTGACCTATGACGGGACGTTCAGCGGTGTGAAGGTCGATGGCGAGGGCGTGACGGCGGCGCTGCTCAAGCGTCATGGCGTGCAGGTATTCAGTGAGCTGGAGCTGCCGCAGGCGGCACAGGCGTTGGCAACACTGAACTGACAACCGACACAAAACCAAGTGTGGGAGCGGGCTTGCTCGCGAAGGGGGAATGTCAGTCGAAAGAGATGCTGACTGACACACCGCCTTCGCGAGCAAGCCCGCTCCCACAGGTTTTGCATTCACTTGGGCTCCAAAATGGGCTCAAGGCTTCGGCACCACACCCGCATCCGCCCCCAACCACTTCTGCTCCAGCGCTTGCAGGCGCCCGTCATCCTTGATCCGCTGCAAGGCGTTCTCCAGGCTGGCATGGAACGCCGGATTGCCCTTCTGAAACGGAATCGCCAGGCTCACGGCCGGGTCGGATTTGGGCTTCTCTTGCGTCAGCGACTGAACCAGCAAAATGGAGCGCGGCTCTTCTTTCTGCGCGATCAATTGCGCATTGGTTTGAATGTAGGGTTCGCTGAAGTCGAAACGATCACTGAGATCCGGGGTCACTGCTATGTGGTTGATAGCGATGTCGTATTTACCGCTTTCGACGCCGGTCAGCAGATCGCTGCCGTCGGTGACGACGAAGTCGGCCCGGACATCGAGTTCACTTGCCAGCAGTTGGCCCAGTTCGACTTCGAAGCCGGTGAGCTTGTCGTCATCCTTGAAATTGAATGGGGGAGTGTTGGCTTCAACGGCAATGCGCAATTCGCCCCGGTCGTTGACGTCATCAATCAGTTCGGCATGAGCCAAAGGGCTCAGAAGGGGTAGCAGGCAGATCAGGCCAGGCAGAAAGCGCATGGTCACTCCTTTGAATTTATTCTCGCGACCCTCTGATTCAGGCTCGCTTTGCTATGGTTGTCGAGTGCCTTCGACAACAAATGGCCATGAAGTTGTCATGGTCACGCGGATTTTACGGAAAAACTGGAGAAGAGAATGAAAACCTTTATGTCACGTGCTGCTTTGGCTGGCCTGTTGATGGGTGTTTCGGTGCTGGCCAGCGCTGCAACGCCGGCTCCGAAAGGTGCCGAAGTGTCCATTGTTTCTCCCGAGGACGGTGCGACGATTCCACAGACAGTCGTCGTCAAGTTCGCGGTCGAGAACATTGCCTTGGCACCGGCGGGCGATACCACCAAGAACACCGGTCATCACCACGTGCTGATCGACGTCGATGAGCTGCCAGCCGCCGGTGCGCCGATCCCCAAGGATGCCAACCACCTGCATTTCGGCGGCGCGGAGACCCAGGCGGAAATAACGCTCACGCCGGGCAAGCACACCTTGCAGCTTGAGTTGGGCGATAGCAACCACATGCCGTTCGATCCGCCGATCGTTTCCGAGAAGATCACCGTCAATGTGAAATAAAAAAGGGAGCCCGCTTCGCTGGGACTCCCTTTTTTATAGTTGCAAGCTGCAAGCTATAAGCTTCAAGTCAAAGCAAAAGCGAACTCAACTTGTAGCTTGTAGCTTGTAGCTTGCCGCTTGTAGCTGCTTTTAGAACAACACACGGCTACGGATGGTGCCTTTAACGTGTTGCAGCTTCTCTTGCGCCAGGTCCGAGTACTCGGCGTCGACGTCGATCACCACGTAGCCGACTTTCTCGTTGGTCTGCAGGAACTGACCGGAGATGTTGATGCCGTTTTCGGCGAAGACCTTGTTGATCTCGCTGAGCACGCCCGGAATGTTTTCGTGGATGTGCAGCAGGCGGTGCTTGCCAGGGTGAGCCGGCAGGGCCACTTCCGGGAAGTTCACGGACGATACCGAAGTACCGTTGTCGCTGTACTTGACCAGTTTTTCCGCTACTTCCAGACCGATGTTGGCCTGGGCTTCAGCGGTGGAGCCACCGATGTGCGGGGTCAGGATCACGTTGTCCAGGCCACGCAGCGGGCTTTCGAACTCTTCGTCGTTGGAGCGTGGCTCCACCGGGAATACGTCGATGGCCGCGCCGATCAGGTGCTTGTCCTTGATGGCGGCGGCCAGGTGGTCCAGTTCGACCACGGTGCCGCGGGCGGCGTTGATCAGGATGCCGCCTTTCTTGATGGCGCGGATTTCCTTCTCGCCCATCATCCACTGGGTGGCGGCAGTTTCCGGTACGTGCAGCGAAACGATGTCGGACATCGCCAGCAGCTCGTGCAGGTTGCCTACCTGAGTAGCGTTACCCAGCGGCAGCTTGGTGATGGTGTCGTAGAAGTACACCTGCATGCCCAGGCCTTCAGCCAGGACCGACAGTTGAGTACCGATCGAGCCGTAACCGACGATACCCAGCTTCTTGCCGCGGATTTCGAAGGAGTTGGCCGCGCTCTTGATCCAGCCGCCACGGTGGCAGGAAGCGTTCTTCTCAGGGATGCCGCGCAGCAGCAGGATCGCTTCGGCCAGCACCAGCTCCGCTACGGAACGGGTGTTGGAGTACGGTGCGTTGAACACCGCGATGCCGCGTTCGCGGGCCGCATCCAGGTCGACCTGGTTGGTGCCGATGCAGAAACACCCTACAGCCACGAGCTTCTTCGCGTGATCGAAGATCTCTTCGGTCAGTTGAGTGCGGGAGCGAATGCCGATGAAGTGAGCATCAGCGATCTTTTCCTGGAGCTGGGCTTCCGGCAGAGAACCAGTGAGGTACTCGATGCTGGTGTAGCCCGCCGCCTTGAGGACGTCGACAGCCGATTGGTGGACGCCTTCGAGAAGAAGGAACTTGATCTTGCTCTTATCGAGAGAAGTCTTGCTCATCTGCGTAAACCTGTATCCCGGAGAAAAATGGCAGGAAATGGTCAACAGACGCTGACCCGAGCGGCATGACAGCCGTCGCCGCAGAATAGCCGTTGGGCACTATGCTGCGGGGTCGGTATGCTAGCATATGCGCCCCGCTAAACACTCATTCCTGCGACGTGAAGCGTTCTCAGGATGACCATGAATTGTTCGAGAGTTCTGTCGATGACCAATCCTGCCCTGATTGAAGAGCTGAAGACCCTGGTTGAGCCTGGCAAGGTGCTGACCGATGCCGACTCCCTGAATGCTTACGGAAAGGATTGGACCAAGCATTTCGCCCCGGCCCCGACCGCCATCGTGTTCCCCAAGACCACTGAGCAGGTCCAGGCCATTGTCCTGTGGGCCAATAAACACAAGGTGGCGCTGGTGCCGTCCGGTGGTCGCACCGGCCTTTCCGCTGCAGCGGTAGCGGCCAATGGCGAAGTGGTCGTGTCTTTCGACTACATGAACCAGATCCTCGACGTGAACCTCACTGACCGCACTGCCGTTTGCCAGCCGGGCGTGGTCACCGAGCACCTGCAGAACGTGGCCGAAGAAAACGGCCTGTACTACCCGGTGGACTTCGCTTCGGCCGGTTCGAGCCAGATTGGCGGCAATATCGGCACCAATGCCGGCGGGATCAAGGTGATTCGCTACGGCATGACCCGTAACTGGGTCGCTGGCATGAAAGTGGTCACCGGCAAGGGCGACGTGCTGGAACTGAACCGCGACCTGATCAAGAACGCCACCGGCTACGACATGCGTCAGCTGTTCATCGGCGCCGAAGGCACCCTCGGTTTCGTGGTCGAAGCGACCATGCGTCTGGACCGCGCCCCGAAAAACCTCACCGCGATGGTTCTCGGTACCGCCGATTTCGACTCGATCATGCCGGTGCTGCACGCCTTTCAGAGCAAGCTTGACCTGACCGCTTTCGAATTCTTCTCCGACAAGGCCCTGGCCAAGGTCATGGCCCGTGGCGATGTACCGGCGCCGTTCGAATCCGATTGCCCGTTCTACGCGCTGCTGGAATTCGAAGCGACCACCGAAGAAGTGGCCAACCACGCCCTGGAAACCTTCGAGCACTGCGTCGAGCAGGGCTGGGTGCTGGATGGCGTGATGAGCCAGAGCGAAACCCAGCTGCAGAACCTGTGGAAGCTGCGCGAATACATCTCCGAAACCATTTCCCACTGGACGCCGTACAAGAACGACATCTCGGTCACCGTGTCGAAAGTCCCGGCATTCCTGAAGGAAATCGACGCGATCGTCGGTGAGCACTACCCGGATTTCGAAATCGTCTGGTTCGGCCACATCGGCGACGGCAACCTGCACTTGAACATCCTCAAGCCGGATAACCTGAGCAAGGATGAGTTCTTCGCCAAGTGCGCCACCGTCAACAAGTGGGTGTTCGAAACCGTCGAGAAGTACAACGGTTCGATCTCCGCCGAGCACGGCGTGGGCATGACCAAGCGTGACTACCTGACCTACAGCCGTTCACCGGTCGAGATCGAGTACATGAAAGCGGTCAAGGCGGTGTTCGACCCGAACGGCATCATGAACCCGGGCAAGATTTTCGCTGTTTGATTTTCGAACTTTAAGAGCCAACGAAGCAGGAGTCGGTAATGAGCTATCAGCACCAGTATGTCGACGGTACGCGCATTCACTTCCCGCTGGGAAAAGTGGTGTGCATTGGCCGTAACTACGCCGAACACGCCAAGGAACTGGACAATCCGGTGCCGACCGAGCCACTGCTGTTCATCAAGCCGGGCAGTTGCGTGGTGCCGCTCGAAGGCGGTTTCAGCATTCCGACCGAGCGCGGTTCGGTACATTACGAGGCGGAAATCGCGGTGTTGATCGGCAAGCCGTTGTCGACCAAACCGAGCCGTGAAGAAGTGCTCGACGCCATCTCCGGTTTCGCCCCAGCCCTGGACCTGACCCTGCGCGACAAGCAGGCGGAGCTGAAATCCAAGGGTCTGCCGTGGGAAATCGCCAAGTCCTTCGACGGTGCGGCGGTGATTGCTCCGTTTGTGTCCGGCAGCACCTTTGCCGACCTGACCGACATCGGCATCCGCCTGACCATCAACGGCGAAGTGCGCCAGGACGGTAACAGCAGCGCAATGCTCAACCCGATCGTGCCGATGATCCAGCATATGGCCGGCTGCTTCTCGTTGCAGGCCGGGGACGTGATCCTCACCGGTACGCCAGTGGGCGTTGGTCCGCTGAATGTCGGTGACGAGATCGTTCTGGAGTTGCCGGGCGCCAGCCGGTTTACCAGCAGCGTTCGCTAGCCCAGGCACTGCCAAGCCCTGTGGGAGCGGGCTTGCTCGCGAAAGCGGTGTGTCAGGCAACACTTATGTCGACTGTCACGCCCTCTTCGCGAGCAAGCCCGCTCCCACTTTGGTTTTGTTGTGGCCTGTAGATAACTCACCCTGTCATTTCCCGTTTTTTTCACATCCAGTCTGGATAATTTCAGGGCTATTGGCCTCTGAGCCGGCCCCAAACTGTGCTATTACCCCTAGCCTGAATTTCTGGAACGCATTCCCCGATGGCCACTCCTCCGCTTTCCACGTTGAAACCTGCCCGCCGTTCGCGCTTCGCCCTGCGTTGGCACACCGGGCTGCTGTTGGTGGCTGTTGTCGCCTACGGCGTTGCATTCGCCATGCACTGGGATGCGCGGGGCGTGCTCTGGGTGAAAGAGCAATTCAAGAGCCCGGCCGAGCGTCACGCCAGTATCTGGCTGCCGGACTACCGTGCGGTGATCGATGCCAAGCCGTTGCCTGGCATGGAGAAGGACGAAGCATCGGATGTGGCCTATGACCCTCAGACCAAGACCCTGTTTTCGGTCATGGGCAAGAACCCGTTCCTGGTCGAGTTGAACCTGCAGGGCGATGTGCTGCGCAAAATGCCATTGGTTGGCTGGAGCAACCCTGAGGGCGTCACCGTGCTGGGCGACGGCCGACTGGCCATTGTCGATGAGCGCGAGCATCTGATCGTTATCGTCAAGGTCGATGCCGATACCCGCGAACTGAACATCGCCGACTTCCCGAAATACGACCTCGGCCCTTCCAAAGACCAGAACAAAGCCTTTGAGGCTGTTACCTGGGATCCGGACAATCAGCAACTGCTGCTGGGCGAAGAGCGCCCGCCGGCATTGTTTGCCTGGAAAGGTGATGGCAAGGTCCTGACCGGCGACAAGCTGAAGCTGGCCAGCCATGCACTGGACATGCGCAACCTGTCTGCCCTGGCCGTCGATCCACGGACCGGCCACATGCTGGTGTTGTCCGCCGACTCGCACCTGTTGATGGAGCTGGACAAGCAGGGGGAACAGGTCAGTTTCATCACCCTGCTGCGTGGCTTCAACGGCCTGAAAAATACCATTCCCCGTGCCGAAGGCGTGACCATGGATGAATCGGGCACGCTGTATATGGTGAGTGAGCCGAACCTGTTTTATCGTTTCGAAAAACAGAAGTAACCAGCGCCCGCGCTGATTGCCTGTACGTAAAAGGCCAGCGGCCATTAAGCTTCAGTTCAGACGGGCGTGATATTTCATCCGCCCGTTTTGACCCGAGCCCGCCCGAATGCATCGATTTGCCCGCCCCAAATCCCTGATTCTGATCTTGTCGGTGGTCTTGCTGATCGCATTGATAGCGATCGCCCAGTACATGCGTCTGTTCGAGCGCGCCTGGTTCAATCTGCATACGCTGTGGCAGCCGGTGAGTTCCCGGTCCATGGGTCTGGACCAGTATCAGGTCGTGAACGAGGCGCAGGTGATCGATGGCCTGGTCGACAACGTTTCAGCGCTGACCTACGACCCGGTGCGCAAAAGCCTGTTCACCGTCACTAACAAACGAAGCGAACTGATCGAGTTGTCCCTCGACGGCAGGATCCTGCGTCGTGTGGCGCTGGTCGGTTTCGGCGATCCGGAGGCGGTGGAGTTCATCAGCGAGGACGTCTATGTGGTCACGGACGAAAGCCAGCAGCGGCTGATCAAGATTCGTCTGGAGCAGGACACCACCTTCGTCGATGCGGCAGACGCCGAACAGATGACCATTGGCGTACACATGGGTGGCAACAAGGGCTTCGAGGGGCTGGCTTACGATTCGGTGGGCAAGCGCCTGTTCGTCGCCAAGGAGCGCAACCCGATGCTGATTTACGAGGTGCACGGTTTTCCGCGCTTCAATCCTGAGGAATCCTACTCGGTACACGTGATCAACGACCCCAAGCGTGATGCCGGGATGTTCGTGCGAGATCTGTCGAGCCTGCAATACGACGAGCGCAGCGGGCATTTGCTGGCACTGTCGGATGAGTCGCGATTGATTCTGGAACTGGATGTGGATGGGCGGCCGCTGAGCACAATGTCATTGAGCAAGGGGCACCATGGCCTGCAAAAAACCGTGCCGCAAGCGGAGGGGATCGCCGTGGACGATGACGGGGCGCTGTACCTGGTGAGTGAGCCGAACCTGTTCTACGTGTTCAAGAAACCACAGCCCTGACAAACAATGCATAACCCTGTGGGAGCGGGCTTGCCCGCGAAGGCAATCTGTCAGTTGACATCTCTATCGACTGACACGACCCCTTCGCGAGCAAGTCGGATCGCCGCACCGCCGCTCCCACAGGTATTTCATCTGCCCACAAACAGGCGGGCAGTCTGGCTTACTGTGCGCGCAGGGTCTTCACGCCTTCGCTGGTACCCAACAGCAACAGATCCGCCGGACGCGCGGCGAACAATCCATTGGTGACCACGCCGACGATCGCATTGATCTGCGTTTCCAGTTCCACCGGGTTGGTGATCTGCATGTTGAACACGTCGAGGATGATGTTGCCGTTGTCGGTCAGCACGCCTTCGCGGTAAACCGGGTCGCCGCCGAGCTTCACCAACTCGCGGGCCACGTGGCTGCGGGCCATCGGGATCACTTCCACCGGCAGCGGGAAAGCGCCGAGGACCGGCACCAGCTTGCTGGCATCGGCGATGCAGATGAAGGTCTTGGCCACGGCCGCGACAATCTTCTCGCGGGTCAGGGCAGCGCCGCCGCCCTTGATCAGGTTCAGGTGCTCGTCGCTTTCATCGGCGCCGTCGACATAGAACTCCAGGTCGCGGACGGTATTCAGTTCGTACACCGGAATCCCGTGGCCCTTGAGGCGCGCGGCGGTGGCTTCGGAACTGGCGACGGCGCCATCGAATGCGCCCTTGTGCCTGGCCAGCGCATCGATAAAGCAATTGGCGGTGGAGCCGGTGCCGACCCCGACGATGCTCTTGTCGTCGAGTTTCGGAAGGATGAAGTCGACGGCGGCCTGAGCCACTGCCTGTTTGAGTTGATCCTGGTTCATGCGGGCTCCGGGGTGCCGAGGAGGGGACGAAAGGCCGGCATTATAGGCTTCGAGGCAGGGAAGGTCATTGCCCGATTGGCAGGTCGACCGTTCCTTGTAGGAGCGAGCTTGCTCGCGATGGTCGTGAACGATAACGCGTGAAAATAGATGTGCAGCGGTGCCATTGCGTTTTTCGCGAGCAAGCTCGCTCCTACAACAGGTGGTCGTGCGGCCAAAATGCGGGTTAGACTCCTTGGTCCTGCCCAACCCGCTCAGTGATGCTTTCCGATGCTTGAACAGTACGTCAAAAAGATCCTCACCTCGCGCGTTTATGACGTTGCCGTAGAAACCCCGCTGCAGACTGCCCGCCAGCTCTCTGAGCGGCTGGGCAACAGCATTTGGCTCAAGCGCGAAGACTTGCAGCCGGTGTTCTCGTTCAAGATTCGCGGCGCCTACAACAAGTTGACCCAGTTGAGCGACGAAGAGCGCGCTCGCGGCGTGGTCACCGCGTCGGCGGGCAACCATGCCCAGGGCCTGGCCCTGGCGGCGAAGGTGTTGGGCGTGAAAGCGACCATCGTCATGCCCAAGACCACCCCGGAGATCAAGGTCGAAGGCGTGCGCTCCCGTGGCGGCAAAGTGGTGCTGCACGGCGATTCGTTCCCGGAAGCCCTGGCCTACTCGCTGAAACTGGTCGACGAAAAAGGCTACGTCTACATTCACCCGTATGACGATCCCCACACTATTGCCGGGCAGGGCACCGTGGCGATGGAGATTCTGCGCCAGCACCCGCAGCCACTGGATGCGATTTTCGTCCCGGTGGGCGGTGGCGGGCTGATCGCCGGTATCGCCGCGTACGTGAAATACCTGCGCCCGGACATCAAGGTCATTGGTGTCGAGCCGGATGATTCCAATTGCCTGCAAGCGGCCATGGCGGCTGGCGAGCGTGTGGTATTGCCAACCGTGGGCCTTTTCGCCGACGGTGTTGCGGTGGCCCAGATCGGTCAGCACACCTTTGACATCTGCAAAGACCATGTCGACGAAGTGATCACCGTCAGCACCGACGAAATCTGTGCCGCCATCAAGGATATCTACGACGATACCCGCTCGATCACCGAACCTGCCGGTGCCTTGGGCGTGGCCGGGATCAAGAAGTATGTCGAGCAGCGCGGCGTCAGCGGCCAGACCTTCGTGGCCATCGACTCCGGGGCCAACGTCAACTTCGATCGCCTGCGCCACGTCGCCGAGCGTGCGGAGCTGGGCGAGGGTCGCGAAGCGATCATCGCCGTGACCATTCCCGAGAAACCGGGCAGCTTCAAGGCGTTCTGCGAGGCCATCGGCAAGCGCCAGATCACCGAATTCAACTACCGCTACAACACCGGCAGCGAAGCGCACATCTTCGTCGGCGTGCAGACCCACCCGGAAAACGACCCGCGCAGCACGTTGATCGCCAGCCTGAGCGAGCAGGGTTTCCCGGTGCTGGACCTGACCGACAACGAACTGGCCAAGCTGCACATCCGCCACATGGTCGGCGGGCGTGCGGCGCATGTGGTCGACGAAGTGATCCTGCGTTTCGAATTCCCGGAGCGTCCGGGCGCGCTGTTCAACTTCCTCAACAAACTGGGCGGGCGCTGGAACATTTCGATGTTCCACTACCGCAACCATGGCGCGGCGGATGGTCGTGTCGTCGCGGGCCTGCAAGTGCCCCACGACGAGCGCCACCTGGTGCCGGCGGCGCTGGAAGAAATCGGTTACCCGTACTGGGATGAAAGCGACAACCCGGCCTATCAGCTGTTTCTTGGCTGAACGGCTACGCTGACGGGCAAGGCAATAAGGAAATCTGACAATGGAAACGTTAACTGCCCTGAAAGCGGCGCACATGGTGGCAACGGTTGTACTGCTGGCTTGTGCGCTGGGGCTGGGAATCTGGGTTTTGCTAGCGCGGCGCAAGGGTGACGCGACGGCGGGTAGTCGTACATTGCAGCGGCCAAGGGTGTTTGTCTGGCTGCTGATGGGCCTGGCGCTGCTGAGCATGCCGTTTACCGGCTGGTGGATGGTGCATCTGGTGGGCTGGCCGCTGGGGCAGACCTGGTTGCTGGCCTCCAGCGTACTTTACACCGTAGCGGCACTGGCGTGGTTCTGGCTGCTGGTGCGGCTGAACAAGCTGCGCAAGGTGCCGGGTGCTGTGGGGAAACTCACCTTTGCCCTGGCGTTGTTCAGTTTTGTCTGCTTGGTTGCCATTGCCGGGTTGATGGGTGCCAAACCGGTTTAAGGCGGATCTGTAGCAGCTGCCGAGGCACGAGGCTGCGATGGGCTGCGAAGCGGCCCCTGAGGGCGGTCCTGCGGACCGCAACGCAGCCTCGTGCCTCGGCAGCTGCTACAGGCGATATCAATCGCGCAACGAAATCACCGGCCAGCCACGCTTCTCGGCCTCGGCCCGCAGATTCGAATCAGGATCGACAGCGATCGGATTAGCCACCAACTCCAGCAGCGGCAAATCATTCATCGAGTCGCTATAGAAGCAACTGTCTTCCAGCGTAAATCCGGTCTCCTCCAGCCAGCGATTCAAACGCGTCACCTTGCCTTCACGGAAGCACGGCACGTCGGTGCTGCGCCCGGTGTAGCGGCCGTCGAGCATTTCGCATTCGGTGGCGATCAGGGTTTCGACCCCCAGGCGCTCGGCAATCGGCCCGGTGACGAAGCGGTTGGTGGCGGTGATGATCACCAGTTTGTCACCGGCCGCGCGGTGCCTGGCCAGCAACTCGATGGCCTTGGGCAGCAGGATCGGTTCGATGCAGTCGCGCATGTAATCGCTGTGCCACTGATCCAGCGTGGCCATTTCGGTACGGCCGAGCACTTCCAGGCAGAAGTTCAGGTAAGCAGCGTTATCCAGTTTGCCGGCCAGGTAATCCTGGTAGAACTCATCGTTGCGTGCCTTGTAGGCGACGGCGTCGAGAAAGCCGCGCTCGCACAGGTAATCGCCCCAAGCGTGATCGCTGTCACCGCCCAGAAGGGTGTTGTCCAAATCGAATAAAGCCAGGCGCATTACAGTTACCCGCTGAAAAGTCAGTAAAAAGGCGACAAGAATACGGTCTTTTCACAAGAGTGCACATAAGGTAGGTCGGCTCGTTGCTGCTTTCACAACCTTTGTGGAACAATGCGGCGACATGCGTTTGCGAGGTTGTTGCCGTGATCGACCCCGATGGTTTTCGCCCCAATGTCGGGATCATTCTGACGAATGACGCCGGCCAGGTGCTATGGGCTCGCCGAATCAATCAAGATGCCTGGCAGTTTCCGCAGGGGGGAATCAACCCCGAAGAGACGCCGGAAGACGCCTTGTACCGCGAGCTGAACGAAGAAGTGGGCCTTGAGCGCGAAGATGTTGAAATTCTCGCCTGCACCCGGGGCTGGTTGCGCTATCGTTTGCCGCAACGTCTGGTACGTACCCACAGCCAACCGCTGTGCATCGGCCAGAAACAGAAATGGTTTCTCCTGCGCCTGATCTCCAACGAGCAGCGGGTGCGGATGGATTTGACCGGTAAACCGGAGTTCGATGGCTGGCGCTGGGTCAGCTATTGGTATCCGTTGGGCCAGGTGGTGACATTCAAGCGCGAGGTGTATCGACGCGCTCTCAAAGAGCTTGCCCCGCGCCTTTTAGCGCGCGACTGACGACGGAGTTCGACCCCGAGCCATGCTCAATACGCTGCGCAAGATCGTCCAGGAAGTTAACTCCGCCAAGGATCTCAAGGCGGCGTTGGGGATTATTGTGTTGCGCGTCAAAGAGGCCATGGGCAGCCAGGTCTGCTCGGTCTACCTGCTTGATCCGGAGACCAACCGGTTCGTGCTGATGGCCACCGAGGGCTTGAACAAGCGCTCGATCGGCAAGGTCAGCATGGCGCCCAACGAAGGTCTGGTGGGTCTGGTCGGCACGCGCGAAGAACCCCTGAACCTCGAAAACGCCGCGGACCACCCGCGCTACCGCTACTTCGCCGAAACCGGTGAAGAGCGCTTCGCCTCGTTCCTCGGTGCGCCGATCATTCACCACCGCCGCGTCGTCGGCGTGTTGGTTATCCAGCAAAAGGAGCGCCGCCAGTTCGACGAGGGCGAAGAAGCCTTCCTCGTGACCATGAGCGCGCAGCTCGCCGGCGTTATCGCCCACGCCGAAGCCACCGGTTCGATCCGTGGCCTCGGTCGTCAGGGCAAAGGCATCCAGGAAGCCAAGTTCGTCGGCGTGCCGGGTTCGCCGGGTGCGGCGGTCGGTACGGCGGTGGTCATGCTGCCACCGGCCGATCTGGATGTGGTGCCGGACAAGGCCATCAGCGACATCGAGGCCGAGCTCAAGCTGTTCAAGACCGCCATCGAAGGCGTACGCGCTGACATGCGCGCGCTGTCCGCCAAGCTTGCCACGCAGTTGCGCCCGGAAGAGCGCGCCTTGTTCGACGTCTACCTGATGATGCTCGACGATGCCGCGCTGGGCAGCGAAGTCACCACGGTGATCAAGACCGGTCAGTGGGCCCAGGGCGCGTTGCGCCAAGTGGTCACCGATCACGTCAACCGTTTCGAATTGATGGACGACGCCTACCTGCGCGAGCGTGCCTCGGACGTCAAGGATCTCGGCCGTCGCTTGCTGGCTTACTTGCAGGAAGAGCGCCAGCAAACCCTGGTCTACCCCGACAACACCATTCTGGTCAGCGAAGAACTGACGCCGGCGATGCTCGGCGAGGTGCCGGAAGGCAAGCTGGCCGGCCTGGTGTCGGTACTCGGTTCCGGTAACTCCCACGTCGCCATCCTCGCCCGCGCCATGGGCATCCCGACCGTGATGGGCCTGGTCGACCTGCCGTACTCCAAGGTCGACGGCATCCAGATGATCGTCGACGGCTACCACGGCGAGGTCTACACCAACCCGAGTGAAGTGCTGCGCAAGCAGTTCGCCGAGGTGGTCGAGGAAGAGAAACAACTGGCCCTGGGGCTGGATGCGCTGCGCGATCTGCCGTGCGTGACGGTCGATGGCCACCGCATGCCGCTGTGGGTCAACACCGGCCTGCTGGCGGATGTGGCACGCGCGCAGAAGCGCGGTGCCGAAGGCGTGGGCCTGTACCGCACCGAAGTGCCGTTCATGATCAACCAGCGTTTCCCGAGCGAAAAGGAACAACTGGCGATCTACCGCGAACAACTGGCGGCGTTCCACCCGCAACCGGTGACCATGCGAACCCTGGACATCGGCGGCGACAAATCGCTGTCGTACTTCCCGATCAAGGAAGACAATCCGTTCCTCGGCTGGCGCGGCATTCGCGTCACCCTCGACCACCCGGAAATCTTCCTGGTTCAGACCCGCGCCATGCTCAAGGCCAGTGAAGGCTTGAACAACCTGCGCATCCTGCTGCCGATGATTTCCGGCACCCACGAACTGGAGGAAGCCCTGCACCTGATCCACCGTGCCTGGGGCGAAGTGCGTGACGAGGGCTGCGACGTACCAATGCCGCCGATTGGCGTGATGATCGAGATTCCGGCGGCGGTGTACCAGACCAAGGAGCTGGCGCGGCAAGTGGACTTCCTGTCGGTCGGTTCCAACGACCTGACCCAGTACCTGCTGGCCGTGGACCGCAACAACCCGCGGGTCGCCGACCTCTACGACTACCTGCACCCGGCGGTGCTGCAAGCCCTGCAAAACGTGGTGCGCGACGCCCATGCCGAAGGCAAGCCGGTGAGCATCTGCGGTGAAATGGCCGGTGATCCGGCGGCGGCGGTGCTGTTGATGGCGATGGGTTTCGACAGTTTGTCGATGAACGCCACCAACCTGCCGAAAGTGAAGTGGATGCTGCGCCAGATCAACCTGAGCAAGGCCAGGGAATTGCTGGCTGAGCTGATGACCATCGACAACCCGCAAGTGATTCACAGCTCGTTGCAGCTGGCGCTGAAGAACCTCGGGTTGGCGCGGATGATCAATCCGGCAGCAATCAAGCCCCTCTGAGCCTGTAGCGGCCTCTTCGCGAGCAAGCCCGCTCCCACACTGGATTTGTGAACGACGCAAATCCAGTGTGGGAGCGGGCTTGCTCGCGAAGACGGCAGGTCAGACAACACATCCCTAAAGCCTGATCTCCACCTCCCCAAGATGCCCGCCAAACGGCCCGAAACTGCGTTCGACCAGATGCCGCGTCCCATCCGCCTGCACGATCAACGCCGTGCTCGCCCGCGTCCCATAACTCTGACTGGCGATAAACACACTCGATAGCAGTGTCTCGGTGGCCAAGCCGACCCCCGTATCCGGCAACTCGGCAACCGGCGCTGGCTGCGAATCACTGAGCAAGGCCAGCAATGCTTGAGGCTGCGGATCATCCAGCACCTCGCTCAAGGCAGCCTTGGCCTTGAGCAGCTTCGGCCAAGGCGTATCCAGCCCGGCGTTCGACACGCCGTAGACGCCCGGTTGCAGCATCACGGCTTGCGTCTGCCGGGCATTGAAGTGCCAGAGCTCATTGGTATTGCCGACCAGCAGGTTAAAGCCACCGTACTCCAGCGAATGGGCGACAACATCGGCCAAATAGTCGTCAATTGGCATTTCCCCGGTGAGAAATCGCGCGACCAGTTCCCCACGAGACTTGTGCCCTGGCGGTCGATGGGGATCGCGGATGTTGGTCAGCGCCGCAAATCGTCCGTTGGCGCCGACACCGAGCCAGGTTCCACCGGCCTCCAGGTCGCGCCCCGCATGCACGTGCGGCGCTTCGGGCCATGGCGCCAGCGGCAGGCTGGGGCGGGCGTAGAATTCATCGCGGTTGGCCGCCACGACCAGCGGCTGGGCATGACCCGGTCGCCAGGCAAAAACAATCAGGCACATCAGGCTGTCCTTGTGTGTTTTTTGCTCACTCTACGCAGACATCGCTCATCGATCCATCGCCTTGCGCAGTGGAGCTTGAGGCTATGCATCCGTTACCATGCCGCTCCGGTTTTGGGGATGCGGGCGGGACGACTATGGAATTTCTGCTCTATCTGGCGCTCGGCGCCTGTGCAGGTGTACTCGCCGGGCTGTTTGGCGTGGGCGGCGGGATCATCATCGTCCCGGTGCTGGTGTTCAGCTTCAAGGCCCAAGGGTTCGATCCGTCGATCCTCACGCACCTGGCAGTGGGTACCTCCCTGGCGACGATCATCTTTACCTCGGTCAACGCGGTACGAGAGCATCACCGTCGTGGCGCCGTGCGTTGGTCGATCTTTCTATGGATGACCGTCGGCATTCTGGTCGGTGCCGGGTTCGGCGCGCTGACGGCCGAAGCGATTTCCGGCCCCAACCTGCAGAAGCTCATTGGTGTATTCGCCCTGGTGATTGCCACTCAGCTGGCGCTGGAGGTCAAACCCAAGGCCAGTCGAACCGTGCCGGGCAAACTCGGTCTGACCGTGGCCGGCAGTATGATTGGCTGGGCTTCGGCGATTTTCGGCATTGGCGGCGGTTCGTTGACCGTGCCGTTCCTGACCTGGCGCAGTGTGCCGATGCAGCAAGCCGTGGCCACTTCATCGGCCTGCGGTCTGCCGATAGCCCTGGCCAGTGCATTAAGTTTCATGATTCTGGGCTGGCACGATCCGTTGCTCCCGGCCCATAGTCTCGGTTTCATTTATTTGCCGGCGTTGCTGGGCATTGCCCTGACCAGCATGGTGTTCGCCCGTTTGGGTGCGCGACTGGCCCACAGGTTGTCGCCGAAGTTGCTGAAAAGGCTGTTTGCCGCTTTGCTGTTCTGCGTCGGTCTGAACTTTCTAGTCTGAAGCATCTGCTCTGACGCACAGCGCAATCCTGGCTTAATCCTGAGGTGGCAGCGTCGCCCGGGAATTTTTAAGATTTGAACTCTAACGAGGAGTCGCAATGCTGCCTTACCCGCAGATCGACCCGGTGGCCCTGGCCATCGGTCCGCTGAAAATCCACTGGTACGGCCTGATGTACCTGATCGGCATCGGCGGCGCCTGGCTGCTGGCCTCCCGCCGGTTGAACCGCTTCGACCCGACCTGGACCAAGGAAAAGCTCTCCGACATGGTGTTCTGGATGTCGATGGGGGTAATCGTCGGCGGACGTCTGGGTTATGTGCTGTTCTACGACCTGAGCGCTTACCTGGCCAACCCGACGCTGATTTTCGAAGTGTGGAAGGGCGGCATGTCGTTCCACGGCGGTTTCATCGGCGTGATGCTGGCGGCGTTGTGGTTCGGCAAGAAGAACAACAAGTCGTTCTTCCAGCTGATGGATTTCGTTGCGCCGATGGTGCCGATTGGCCTGGGCGCCGGGCGTATCGGCAACTTCATCAACGCCGAGTTGTGGGGCAAGGCAACCGATGTGCCGTGGGCGATGGTCTTTCCGACCGATCCGGCGCAACTGGCGCGTCATCCGTCGCAGCTGTACCAGTTCGCCCTCGAAGGCGTGGCGTTGTTCCTGATCCTCTGGCTGTTCTCGCGCAAGCCGCGGCCGACCATGGCGGTATCGGGGATGTTCGCGCTGTTCTATGGCATCTTCCGTTTCATCGTCGAGTTCGTCCGGGTACCGGACGCGCAACTGGGCTATCTGGCCTGGAACTGGCTGACCATGGGCCAGGTGCTGTGCCTGCCGATGATCGTCGGCGGCCTGGTCCTGATCTGGCTGGCGTATCACCGCGCCCCGGCAACTCCAGCGGCAGCCGTATAAAATTCGAACCCCGCAGCCATGGTTGCGGGTTCAAGGACACAGGTAACTCATGAAGCAATATCTCGAACTGGTCGCCCACGTCATCAAGAACGGCACCAAGCAGGCCAACCGTACCGGCGTGAACACCATCAGTTTTCCCGGCGCGATGCTGCGTTATGACCTGCAGGAAGGTTTCCCGGCGATCACCACGCGCAAGATGGCGTTCAAATCGGCCATCGGCGAAATGTGTGGGTTCCTGCGGGGCGTGAACAACGCTGCCGAATTCCGTGCCCTGGGCTGCAAGGTCTGGGACCAGAACGCCAACGAAAATGCCCAGTGGCTGGCCAACCCGTTCCGTCAGGGCGAAGACGACCTCGGCGAAATCTACGGCGTGCAATGGCGCAAATGGCCGGCGTACAAGCAGATCCCGGTCAGCAACCCGGCTGCCATCGAGCAGACCCTGAAGCAAGGCTACCGCCAGATCGCCGAAGGCGAGGAGGGCGGCCAGGCCTACGTGGTGCTGTACAAGGCCATCGACCAGGTTCGCCAGTGCGTCGACACCATCATCAAGGACCCGGGCAGCCGTCGCATCCTGTTCCACGGCTGGAACTGCGCCCAGCTCGATGAAATGGCCCTGCCGCCGTGCCACCTGCTGTATCAGTTCCACCCGAATGTCGAGACCAGGGAGATTTCCCTGACCCTCTACATCCGCTCCAACGATCTGGGCCTGGGCACGCCGTTCAACCTCACCGAAGGTGCTGCGCTGCTGAGCCTGATCGGTCGCCTGACCGGCTACACGCCGCGCTGGTTCACCTATTTCATCGGTGATGCCCACGTCTACGAAAACCACCTGGACATGCTCAACGAACAGCTCAAGCGCGAGCCGTTCCCGATGCCGAAACTGGTGATATCCGACCGAGTGCCGGAGTTTGCCAAGACTGGTGAGTATCAGCCGGAATGGCTGGAGCTGGTGGAGCCGGGCGATTTCTCGCTGGAAGGCTACGAACACCACGCGCCGATGACCGCGCCGATGGCGGTCTGAAGCACGACACCGAACCCATGTGGGAGCGGGCTTGCTCGCGAAAGCGGTGGATCAGTCGACATCAATGTTGAATGAACAACCGTATTCGCGAGCAAGCCCGCTCCCACATTTGGTTTTGCGGTGTTCTTAGTGGCCGTGACTACGGCCCACATGTGAATGCTCCACTTCCGTCGCCACCACCCCGCCACTCACTTCCAGCCGCTGCAAAATCCCGCATTGATCGATACCCGGCCCCTCGCCGCAGCGTTGGCGCAGGTCGAGCAGTTGCGTCTGCAAGGCCAGCAAGCCGTCGATCCGCGCCTTCACATGGTGGATGTGCTCGTCGATCAGCGCATTAACGCTTTCGCACTGATCCTGCGGACTGTCGCGAAACGCCAGCAGGCTGCGGATTTCCTCGAGGGTCATGTCCAGGGTGCGACAGTTGCGGATGAAGGTCAGGCGCTCGGCGTGGGCCTGGGTGTAGACGCGATAATTGCCGTCACTACGGGCCGGTTCCGGCAGAAGGTTCTCGCGCTCGTAGTAGCGGATCGTTTCCACGGCGCAGTCCGTGAGTTTCGCCAACTCTCCAATTTTCATGACGCCAATCTCCAAAACTCCAGAAAGGGTGCTTGACCCTATAGTGGCTACAGGGTCTTTACTTGGCAACAGGCACTCCTATGGACGCAACCAATGAGCGATTCCCTGCATTCTCACAAACCCGCGGCTGAACACGAGCACAGCCACAAGCTCAAACCCGTGCAAAAACATGACCATGGCGGTCACGGCGACGCTTGCTGCTCATCTAAAGCGGCAGCGCCTGCACGGGTAAAACTGAGCGATTCGCCGACGATTGGCGCCCGGCTGAGTAATTTCCGTATCGAGGCAATGGACTGCCCGACCGAGCAGGCACTTATTCAGAACAAGCTAAGTAAACTGACCGGAGTGCAGCAGCTGGAGTTCAATCTGATTAATCGGGTGCTCGGCGTGACCCACGATTTGCCCGGTATCGAGCCGATCGTCGAGGCCATCAAGTCCTTGGGCATGCAGGCTGAGCCGATGGATCAGGGAGCTGAAACCCCGACACCGGCGCCCCGGAAAAAGCCGTGGTGGCCTTTGGCACTGTCCGGTGTTGGTGCATTGCTGGCAGAAGTTATCCACTTCACCGGTTTCGCGCCGAACTGGGTGGTGGCGGTTATTGCACTGGTCTCGATCCTCAGTGGTGGCCTCGGCACTTACAAAAAAGGCTGGATCGCCCTTAAAAACCGCAATCTGAACATCAACGCCCTGATGAGCATCGCAGTGACCGGCGCGGTGGTGATCGGCCAGTGGCCGGAAGCGGCGATGGTGATGTTCCTGTTCACCGTGGCCGAGTTGATCGAAGCCAGGTCCCTTGACCGCGCGCGCAATGCCATCAGCGGCTTGATGCAGATGACCCCGGACACGGCAACGGTGTTGCAGGCTGACGGGAGCTGGCTTGAGCAGGATGTCAAAAGCATCGGGCTCGGCGCGCGGGTACGGGTGCGCCCCGGCGAGCGGATCGGCCTGGACGGTGAAGTGCTATCCGGTCGCTCAACCATCGACCAGGCGCCTATCACCGGTGAAAGCCTGCCGGTGGAAAAGACTGTCGGCGACAAAGTGTTCGCCGGGACAATCAATCAGGCCGGGTCCCTGGAGTACGCAGTGACCGCCGCAGCGGATAACTCGACCCTGGCCCGCATCATCCACGCCGTCGAGCAGGCCCAGGGCGCGCGGGCGCCGACCCAGCGTTTCGTCGACAGTTTCTCGAAAATCTATACCCCGGCGGTATTCGTCCTGGCCCTGGCCGTGGCGGTGATCCCGCCATTGTTCATGGGCGAGTTGTGGTTCGACTGGATCTACCGGGCGCTGGTGCTGCTGGTGGTGGCCTGCCCGTGTGCGCTGGTGATTTCCACACCGGTGACCATCGTCAGCGGCCTCGCGGCGGCGGCGCGAAAAGGTATCCTGGTCAAGGGCGGCGTCTATCTGGAGGGCGGTTACAAGCTCGACTACCTGGCCCTGGACAAGACCGGCACCATCACCCACGGCAAACCGGTGCAGACCGATTACCTGTCGCTGGACCCGACCGCCGACGACTCGGCGCCCGCCATTGCCGCCGCGCTGGCCGGGCGCTCGGATCACCCGGTTTCCCTGGCAATCGCCAAAGCGGCTGTGGATAACCAGACCGCGACGCCGAGTGTGGATAACTTCGAGGCGCTGGGCGGGCGCGGGGTGCGCGGCGAGATCAACGGCCAGCTCTACCATCTGGGCAACCATCGACTGGTGGAGGATCTGGGCCTGTGTTCGCCAGCGCTGGAAGAAAAGCTGTTTGCCCTGGAAAAGCAGGGCAAGTCGGTGGTGCTGCTGCTTGATTCGTCCGGTCCGTTGGCGCTGTTTGCCGTGGCGGACACGGTAAAGGAATCGAGCCGCGAGGCTATCCGGCAGTTGCATGACCTGGGCATCAAGACCCTGATGCTCACTGGTGATAACGTCCACACCGCGCAGGCCATTGCCGCGCAAGTCGGCATGGACGAGGCCAAGGGCGACCTGTTGCCGGGGGACAAATTGCAGGCTGTCGAGGCTCTTTATGCCCAGGGGCATCGGGTCGGCATGGTCGGCGATGGCATCAACGACGCCCCGGCGCTGGCGCGTTCCGAGATCGGTTTCGCCATGGCCGCCGCGGGCACCGATACCGCGATCGAAACCGCCGATGTCGCCCTGATGGACGACGATCTGCGCAAGATCCCGGCATTCATTCGCCTGTCTCGGCAGACATCGAGCATCCTCAAACAGAACATCGCCCTGGCTTTGGTCATCAAGGCGATCTTTCTTGGGGTAACCTTCGCCGGGGTCGCTACCATGTGGATGGCGGTATTCGCCGATATGGGCGTGAGTCTGCTGGTGGTGTTCAATGGTTTGCGCCTGCTGCGCAAATAAAGGATGAGGGACAGTTGTGCTGAGTGCCGAGCTGAAGGCGTTTTACATGGTGGCCCGCCTGGGCAGCATTACCCAGGCAGCCAAAAAGCTCGGCCTGAGCCAGCCGACGGTGACGACGCAGATCCGCAACCTCGAAAGCCAGTACTCGGTCGAACTGTTCTACCGTGGTGGCCGGCGTCTGAGCGTCAGCGAAGAGGGCGCGCGGTTGCTGCCGATGGTCAAGGTGCTGATGCAGCAGGAAGCCGACATCGAGTTTTTCCTGCGTAACTGCGGTCAGGTCCAGGGCACGTTGCGCATAGCCGCCACAGCGCCGTATTACATCCTCGACCTGGTGAAAACCTTCCGCGAGCGCCTGCCACAGGTTGAGGTTTCAGTGGAAATCGGCAACTCCCAGCAAGTGCTCGAAGCGCTGGAGGATTACCGGGTCGATGTCGCGGCGTCGTCGCAGTTGCTCGAAGACACGCGACTGGTTCGCCGGGTGCTCGGCAGCGATCCGCTGGTGCTTGCGGTGCATCGCAATCATCCGCTGGCGGTTAACGATCACGTGCCGCTCGGCGCCTTGGCCGGGCACACCCTGCTGATGCGCGAACCGGGTTCGACCACCCGCCGCCTGACCGAGGAGCTGCTGACCAGCGCAGGCGTGTGTTTCGGCCCGTTGCTGGAGATCGGCAGCCGCGAATCGATTCGCGAAGCGGTGCTGCGCAACATCGGTATCAGCATCATTGCCCGGCAGGAAGTGCCCCATGATCCGCAACTGCGGGTGCTGACCATCGAGAATGCGCCACAGATTCCTGAATACCTGTATTGCCTCAAGGAGCGCAAAAACGCGCGGCTGCCGGCGGCGTTTCTGGGGTTGGCGCAGGAAATGGCTCCGGCCTGAGATTTGTAGTGCCTGTCCTGGCCTCTTCGCGAGCTAGCCCGCTCCCACAGGGATTTTGGGTGTTCACACAATTTGTGTTTCACCTCAAACCCACTGTGGGAGCGGGCTTGCTCGCGAAGGCGCCAGATCAAACAACACAGGGCTTGAAGGCTTAACCAAAAATCCCGAATACCACTATCGGCAGTTTTTGCCTTACTGCCACATGACGGACTCATTACAACCCTAGGATGGCCCCATCTGCTAGATGAGGTCCGTCCATGAACAACCCGATTGCAACTGCCCTGACCAACCCCGGCGCACCGATGAAGGTGCGCGGTGTACAGAAACGCTTCGGCGCATTCACGGCGCTGGACAACGTTTCCCTCGACGTGGCGGCCGGTGAGCTGGTGTGCCTGCTGGGCCCGTCGGGCTGTGGCAAGACCACCCTGCTGCGCTGCATTGCCGGTCTGGAGAAGCAGGACAGCGGCGAGTTGTACCTGGGCGATCGTGACGTTTCCCACCTGGCGCCCCAGGCGCGGGACTACGGCATTCTGTTCCAGTCCTACGCCTTGTTCCCCAATCTCACCGTCGAAGCGAACATTGCCTACGGCCTCGCCAGCAGCGGTCGTGACGAAGTGCGCCGTCGTGTTGGCCAGATGCTGGAACTGGTCGGCCTGAGCGGCAGCGAGAAAAAGTACCCCGGCCAGTTGTCCGGTGGCCAGCAACAGCGGGTTGCACTGGCTCGCGCCCTGGCTCCGGCACCTTCGCTGTTGCTGCTGGACGAACCGATGTCGGCCCTCGATGCCCGGGTGCGCGAGCATCTGTGCACCGAACTGCGCCAACTGCAACGCAACCTCGGCATCACCACCCTGATGGTCACCCACAATCAGGACGAGGCCATGCTGATGGCCGACCGCATCGCCGTGATGAACAACGGCAAGGTCGAGCAGTACGCCACGCCGCAGGAAATCTACAACCGCCCGGCTACGCCATTCGTGGCGGAGTTCGTCGGCCAGGGTAACTGGTTGCCGTTCCAGCGCAGCAGCGACAGCCACGCCCAGGTCGGCGGGATGAACATGCGTCTGGCCGAAGGCAGCGCCAAGACCGCGTCGGGCCGTTTGTTCTGCCGTCCTGAAGCGATCAACGTCAACCCGCTGGTGCACGAGGAAAACCTGTTCCCGGCCAAGGTTCGTGAAATCACTTTCCTCGGCAACCGCTGCCGCATGAGTTTTGAACTCGACCAACTGCCGGGTCATGCGTTGTTGGCGGAACTGGCACCGGAAGCCATGCCGCGCCTTGGCGCCCGGCAGATCATGGTCGCCTTGCCGCCGCGCAGCCTGCAGGTGTTTGCCTGATGAGCGCGAACATCGCGCTGCCGCTGCCGCACAAGCAGGTTCGGCAGACTACCCGCGCCGAAATCGGCGACCGGTTGTTCGTGGTCGGCGGCAAAGTCCTCATGCTGGTGTTGTTGGGCGTTGCCGTATTGATGCCGTTGCTGGCGATCTTCTGGCGCGGTTTCAGCGCCGAGGCCGGGCAGGGCGGTGGCTGGGTCGCAGCGAAAGAGCTGGTGACCAGCGAGAACTTTCACTGGTTGCTCGGTAACAGCCTGAAGGTTTCCCTCAGCGTCGCGGCCATTGTCGTACCGCTGGCCTACCTGTTTGCCTACGCCCTGCAACGCACGTTGATTCCCGCCAAAGGCATCTGGCGCGGTATTTCGCTGCTGCCATTGATGGCGCCATCAATGCTGCCCGGCATAGCGCTGGTTTATCTGTTCGGAAACCAGGGCATGCTGCGCGGCCTGCTCTCGGACAATATCTATGGCTTCTGGGGCATTGTGCTTGGTGAAGTCATCTACACCTTCCCACACGCCTTGATGATTCTACTGTCGGCCCTGTCCCTGGCCGATGCGCGACTGTTCGATGCCGCCTCCAGCATGGGCGCCAGCCCGGCCAAAGCATTCCGCAGCATCACCTGGCCGGCGACCCGTCAGGCCGTGTTCGCCGCGTTCTGCCTGGTGTTTACCCTGACCATTACCGATTTCGGCGTGCCCGTGGTGGTCGGTGGCGACTATCAAGTACTGGCGCTGGAGGCCTACAAGGCGGTGGTCGGCCAGCAGCAGTTTGGTCGCGGGGCGTTGATCGGCATGGTGCTGTTGCTGCCGGCGCTTTTCAGCTTCGGGGTCGATGCCTGGTTGCGTCGACGCCACGGTGACTCCATGAGCGGTCGCGCCCAAGTGTTCAAGCCCGCGCCGTCGAAGCTGCGCGACGGTTGCTACCTGGCCATCGTCCTGTTGATCTGCGCCGCGTTGTTGCTGGTGTTCGGCATGGCGGTGTTCTCGTCCCTGGTGAAGTTCTGGCCGTACAACCTGTCGCTGTCGCTCAACCATTACCAGTTCAACGAAACCGCCGGCGGTGGCTGGCTGGCCTACGGCAACAGCCTGAAGACGGCCCTGGGCACCGCGCTGATCGGCAGTCTGCTGATTTTCACCGGCGCCTACCTGATGGAAAAAACCAAGGGGCAGCGCGGCCTGAATCTGACACTGCGCATGCTCAGTTTCGTACCGATGGCAGTGCCGGGCCTGGTGCTTGGGCTGGGTTACGTCTTCTTCTTCAATCTCACCGGCAACCCGCTGCATGTGCTGTACGGGACCATGACCCTGCTGATCGTCTGCACCATTGCGCACTATTTGACCACCGCGCAAATGACCGCTACCACCGCGCTGCGTCAGCTCGACGCCGAGTTCGAAGCCGCCGCGCTGTCGCTCAAGGCGCCGCTGTACCGCCATTACCTGCGGGTCACCGTGCCGATCTGCCTGCCGGCACTGTTGGACATCGTGCGCTACCTGTTCGTCTCGGCCATGACCACCGTTTCGGCGGCGATCTTTCTCTATAGCCCCGACACCATTCTCGCGGCGGTGGCGGTGCTGAACATGGACGACGCCGGCAACGTCGGCGGTGCGGCAGCGATGTCGACCCTGATCCTGATTACCTCGGCGGGCGTGTCCTTGCTGTTGGCCTGGGCCTCGCGCGGCTTGCTGCGCCGCTCCCAGGCCTGGCGGCAGACCGCGCCCGGTCATTGAATCTGCACAACCCCTCAACTCAAAAACAGGAAAAGATCATGTTCAAGCCTATGGCCCTGGCCGCTGCTGTCCTCACCGCTTTCAGCCTGAACGCCTTCGCGGCGAAAACCGAGTTGACGGTGTACACCGCCCTCGAAGCCGAACAACTGAAGACCTACAAAGAAGCTTTCGAAAAGGCCAACCCGGACGTCGAAATCAAATGGGTGCGTGATTCCACCGGCATCATCACCGCCAAACTGCTGGCCGAAAAAGCCCGTCCGCAGGCTGACGCCGTGTGGGGCCTGGCTGCTTCCAGCCTGGCGATCCTCGATCAGCAAGGCATGCTGCAAAGCTATGCACCGAAAGACCTGGGCAAGATCGGCGCCAACTATCGTGACGCTGCAAACCCACCAGCCTGGGTCGGCATGGACGTTTGGGCCGCGACCATCTGCTTCAACACCGTCGAAGCCGAGAAGCAGGGCCTGACCAAGCCTGTGAGCTGGCAAGACCTGACCAAGCCTGAGTACAAAGGCAAGATCGTGATGCCGAACCCGGCATCGTCCGGTACCGGTTTCCTCGACGTCAGCGCCTGGCTGCAAACCTTCGGTGAGAAGCAGGGCTGGGCCTACATGGACGGCCTGCACCAGAACATCGGCCAGTACGTTCACTCCGGCTCCAAGCCATGCAAACTGGCGGCGGCTGGCGAATTCCCGATCGGTATTTCCTTCGAGTACCCGGCAGTTCAGCTGAAACGCCAGGGCGCACCGCTGGACATCATCCTGCCGAAGGAAGGCCTGGGCTGGGAGATCGAAGCGACTGCCGTGATCAAGGGCACTGCCCACGAGGAAGCGGCGAAGAAACTGGCTGACTTCTCCGCCAGCCCTGAGGCAATGGAGCTCTATAAGGAAAACTTCGCCGTGCTCGCCCAGCCTGGCATCGCCAAGCCGCAGACCGAACTGCCGGCGGACTACGAACAGCGCCTGATCAAGAACGACTTCGCCTGGGCTTCGAAGAACCGCGACGAGATCCTGACCGAATGGCGCAAGCGCTATGACGGCAAGTCCGAGAAAGTGGCGGCCAAGTAAGGTCTTTATCGGCTGAAAGGGCCTCTTCGCGAGCAAGCCCGCTCCCACAGGTCCTGTGGCGGTCACAAAATCTGTGTCCACCACCAATCACTGTGGGAGCGGGCTTGCCCGCGAAGGCGGCCTCGAATTCAGGACCCCTCTAGATGACACAACACAACGACATGCTGATCGTCGGCGCCGGCATCCTGGGTTTGTCCCACGCGTATGCCGCCGCCAAACGCGGTCTGAAGGTCACGGTTTTCGAGCGCAGCGAATCGCCTGTTGGCGCCTCGGTACGCAACTTCGGCCAGGCCCTGGTCACTGGCCAACCGCCGGGACCGATGCTGGAACTGGCCCGCGCCAGTCGCGGAATCTGGGGTGATTGGGCGCAGCTCGCCGGCCTGCAACTCAAGCGCAATGGCTCGTACCTGTTCGCCCGCACCGAGGCGGAAGAACAACTGTTGGAAGCCTTCTGCGAGGGTCGCGCCGTCGAACACGGTTACCGCGTCGACCTGCTGCGCGGCGCCGCGCTGCGCGATTTGTACGGTGGTCAGTTCCGTCATCACCGCGCGGCCTTGCATGGCATGGACGACCAGCAACTGTATTCCCGCGAAGCGATTCCGGCGCTGATCGACTTCCTGCGCCGCGACCTGGGCGTCCAGTTTCACTTCTCTACCCTGGTGCGCGATATCGAGCCGGGTCGCCTGTACAGTACCGCCGGCAGCTTCAGTGCCGAGCAGATCATCGTCTGTTCCGGCCACGATTATCAGACATTGCTGGCCGAGCAAATCGCCGAGCTCGAGCCGCAAATCTGTCGTCTGCAAATGTTCCGCGCTCGCCCGCAATTCAACCTCAACCTGCAACACGCGTTGCTCACCGGTTTGAGTTGCGTGCACTACGGCGCCTTCGCCGACTTGCCGGAAGCCGCGGCGGTGCAGGCAGAAATTCTGCAGTACGCGCCGCACTTGCATGAAAACGGCATCCACCTGCTGATCAGCCCGACGCCCTATGGTGAATTGATCATTGGTGATTCGCACCATTACGGCAGCGATCCGTCACCCTTCAATGCCGAGCAGGTCGACGACTGGATGATCGAACTGGCCGAGCAGACCCTGAGCTGCAAGGTACAAGTGGTCGAACGCTGGCAGGGGGTCTATGGTTCACGGGGGCCGGGACCGTTCTCGTTCCTGCGCCCGGCAAAGGGCCTGGGCGTGGCATTGATGCACACCGGTGTCGGCATGAGCGTCGGGCCGGCGATGGCTGAACGAAACATCGCGGCTGTGTTGGGGGAAATCTGATGGAGCGCAACGAACAAGTCGTCGCTGAAGTCTTCAGTCTGTACGAGCGTTTTGGCGACAGCGATTACATCGGCGAGCCGGTGTCGCAGATCGAGCATATGTCCCAGGCCGCCGAGCTGGCCATGGCCGAAGGCTTCGACGATGAGGTGGTTCTGGCAGCGTTCTTTCATGACATCGGACATATCTGCGCCGAAAGCGCCGAGAACATGGGCGGCTATGGTGTGGTCAGCCATGAGCGGCTCGGTGCCGATTACCTGCGTCGCGCCGGCTTCAGCGAGCGCATGGCGCGGCTGGTGGAGTACCACGTGCAGGCCAAGCGTTATCTGACGTTGAAGGAACCTGGGTACTACGACCGTTTGAGCGAAGCCAGTCGCCGGACCCTGGAGTATCAGGGTGGGGTGATGACCGAGGCCGAGGCAGAAGCTTTCGCGCAAGATCCGCTGTGTGCCGTGAGTTTGCGCATGCGCCAGTGGGATGAGCTGGCGAAAGAGATGCATGTGCCGGTGATTGATCTTGGGGTGTTGAAGGAAAAAGCGGTGCGGCTGTTGGTGGCGTGAGCCTTTAACTCGAGTCGCTGCCATCGCGGGCAAGCCCGCTCCCACAATGATTTGTGGTGACACAGATCTTGTGTGCACCACAGAACCTGTGGGAGCGGGCTTGCCCGCGAAGGCGCCGGATCAGCCCCTACAAGTCTCTTGCCAACACCTCAACTTGCTCCTGCCGCTCCGCCTGATTCAATTTTGGATGAGGATTGAGCGACGACCACTGCGGATGCGCCCGCGCCTTGCTCAACGCCTCGGGCAGCTTGCCTTCGCGCCAACTTTTGTCCTGAGGCGTCGCCACCTGGATGCTGTCCATCGCCGCATGCCCACGGGCGTTCAGCGCTTGCAGCAATTGCCGCTGGCGCAGCGCCAACAGGCGCAGCACGTTGTCATCCACCGTCAGTTCGCGCTGGCCCTTGATCTTGCCCAGCAAGCGGCTGCCATAACTGCGCGCGGTTTGCAGGGCGCCACCGGCGATGGCGCCGGCCAGTGCAGCGGCGCCGAGCGTAATCCCGCCCACCAGCAAATCGACCCCGGCCCCGGCAGCGGCGCCTGCTGCAATTCCACCACCGACGCGCACGCCCAGTTGCTTCAGGGTTTCGGGGTTGAACAGGTCATCGCCCCAACGACCGTCGAGCAGCGGCAAATCACTGGCGGCGGCGTCCTGCGGGCGGAAGGCGTAGAGCTTGAGCAGGGCCTCGACGCAACGCTGCTCCCGCTGGCGCACGGCTTTGCGCAGTTCGCTGATCGCCTGTTGTTCCTGCTCGGCTTCACTGGCCACGCTGCGTCGGCAAGCTGCGCAATCGATCAACAATTCGGCAATCAATCGCTCTGCGCTTTGTTGGCGAGCCAAGCGCTGGGCTTGCTGATCGGCGATCAGGCGTTCGAGTTGCGGCCGGGCAGATTCCAGCAGCAGAGCGAGACTCTCATAGAGTCGACGCTCGCCATCCTCCGGTGGCGCGACGCTGTCAAAGCGCACCAAGGCATGCAAGCCCAGCCGCGCCAACGCTTCACGCCAGGCCGGTTCGCGATGGTTGGTGCTGCTGACGAAATTCAGCACCGGCAGCAAGGGTTTACCGCAACTGGCCAGCACCTCCAGCTCGTCGCGATACTTGGCCAGGACCGGTTCCCGGGCGTCGATCACATAGAGACCGGCATCCGAGGCCAATAGCTGGCGCAGGACCTTGGCCTCCTGTTCGAATCGCTGTCGGGCTTCGCTACCATCGAGGAAACGCGCCAGTCGTGCCGGGCCATCGAGACGTTCGCCAGGCCGCTCCAGCCGTTCGAGGTAGTCGAGCAGGGCGATTGCGTCCTCCAGGCCGGGGGTGTCGTAGAGATCGAGCAAGGGCTCGCCGTCCACCGACAATCGTGCGCCTTCGACGTGTCGCGTGGTGCTGGGTCGATGGGACACTTCACCGAAGCCGACGTCGCGGGTCAGGGTGCGCAACAGCGAGGTTTTGCCGACGTTGGTGTGGCCGACGATGGCGAGTTTCAGGGGGTTAGTCATGACCCGTCTCCAGCCAGTTCATCGGTGCGCAATCGGCAAAAGGCAGCTCCAGTTGTTGCAGCGCCACGTGCCAGTCACCCAGGCGTTCGGCGTCCAGCGCTTCACCGGGGGGCGCCTGCAACAACCACACGCGGGTGACACTGGCGCTGCGAGCCAGTTCGGCAATCAAGGCCAGGCTGCCGCGATCCGGCGAACGCCGTGGATCGCACGCAATGGCCAGGCGTGCCGGGGGAAAGCGGCTCAGTTGTTCGAGGAGTTTGTGCCGTGATTCGCGGCTGTCGAGAATGCCCGCGTTGCTGACGTTTTTCGGCAATTGCGGTGGCCACGGGCGGTCGTCGTCCAGTTCGATGGCGACCAACAGCGCGCCGTCGCTTTGCTGCTCGGTTACACCGTTTTCCACGCGATGCAATTGCTCAGGCGCCGCATCACTGATGCCGAGACGTTCACTGGTGGGCATCAAACGTTCGCGCAGTTGTGCGTAACCGGGCAGGTTCAAATCCAGGCGTAGCGCCGTTTGCCGCGTCCTCCAGCGCCACAGGCAAAACAGCGCGAGCAACAGGCGCGGCAAAACGCCGTAGACCAGCAGAACGCCTACCAGCCAGGCGGCCCAGGCCTGTCGGGCGCTTTCGATGTTCAATGCCGCATCGCCGCTGGCACGGATCATCTCCTCGGTGGGCACGCTGAAACCGAGCAGGGCCGGCAGCGCGCCGAGGGCCTGGGTCACGGCAATAAAAGTGTCGGCACTGAGGATGGTGGTTTCCCAGACGAAGCCGTAGCGCCGGGTCGCCATCAACGTCAGCAGGATCACCAGCGCACTGAGCATCGCCAGCAGCCACAGACTGTTGACCAGCACGCCGATCGCCCAGCGATTGAGTTTCTGGCGTTGCAGCAATAACAGCAGGGCCGGTGCCAGTTGTGCGGCTTTGGCATCCCGGGCGAACTTTTCACTTAGCCACAACCACAGGCGGCCGAGGCTGGCGCCGTGTTCACCGGCAAACACCAGGCCCAGGGCCCAGCTCAGCAGCAGGATCAGATTGAGCCCGAGCAGGCTGCCCAAGGCCCAGAACACATTCACCGGGTGCAAGCCGTCGCCCATTGCCGCAAAGGCCAGGCCGGCGCCGCTGATCACCGCCAGCACCGCCATGACGATCAGCGCCAGTCGCGCGCCTTGCAGCCAGTGTTTGAGAGCATCGGCCAGGCCATCGCGCTCGGCCAGCCACAGGGCCCGGCGTTGAATGCGCAACGGCAAATCGCCGCCGGCGCTACGGGCCAGTCGGTTGGCTTCAAGGTCTTCCAGGGGGCCTGCGTGTTCTTCGCGCAGTCGAATGGTTTCTGTCAGCCAGAGGGTATTGAGTTCAGTCACGCGGCATCCCGTCGCTTAATTGAGCTGTGAGCATAACCGCTGTGGCGCTTATCGGCGAAAGCGAGGCTCTGGTATCCTCGCCGACATGACTAAATCACTCCCCCTCAGCCTGATCGCAGCCCTCGGTGAAAACCGTGTGATCGGCGTCGACAACAGCATGCCCTGGCACCTGCCGGGGGACTTCAAATATTTCAAGGCCACCACCCTTGGCAAGCCGATCATCATGGGTCGCAAGACCTGGGATTCCCTCGGTCGCCCGCTTCCAGGTCGTTTGAACATCGTGGTCAGCCGCCAGGCGGATCTGCTGCTCGAGGGCGCGGAGGTTTATCCGTCGCTGGAAGCCGCCGTCGCTCGCGCCGAAGCATGGGCGAAGGAGCAGGGCGTCGATGAGCTGATGCTGATTGGCGGCGCACAGTTGTATGCGCAAGGGCTGGCCCAAGCCGATCGGTTGTACCTGACCCGCGTGGCGCTGAGCCCGGAAGGGGATGCGTGGTTTCCGGAGTTTGATTTGAACCAGTGGAAACTGGTGTCGAATGTGTCGAACCCGGCCGAAGGCGACAAACCGGCGTACAACTTTGAGGTGTGGGAAAAAGCTTAAGAGCTTCGCGAGCAAGCCCGCTCCCACATTTGATCTCCTGCGTATACACAATCTATGTACGCCGCAGGACCAATGTGGGAGCGGGCTTGCTCGCGAAGGGGCCCCCACAGTCACTGGAGGATTTAAGCCTGCGCCAACGCCGAATGCTCATCCGCATCCAACAGCGCCTTGTCCGTCTGCTGCATCACCTGACTGGTAATCGCCCCCGCCGTCATCGAACCACTGACGTTCAACGCCGTACGCCCCATATCAATCAGCGGCTCGACCGAAATCAGCAACGCCACCAGTGACACCGGCAAACCCATCGCCGGCAGCACGATCAACGCGGCGAACGTCGCACCGCCGCCAACCCCGGCCACACCGGCCGAACTCAGCGTCACAATCGCCACCAGTGTCGCGATCCACAATGGGTCCAGCGGGTTGATGCCCACGGTCGGCGCCACCATCACCGCCAACATCGCCGGGTACAGGCCGGCACAACCGTTCTGGCCAATGGTCGCGCCGAACGAAGCGGCGAAACTGGCGATGGACTGCGGGATGCCCAGACGGCTGGTCTGCGCTTCGATGCTCAACGGAATCGTCGCTGCGCTGGAGCGGCTGGTGAAGGCAAACGTCAGCACCGGCCAGACCTTGCGGAAGAAGCGCAGCGGATTGATCCCGGCGGCCGACACCAGCACGCCATGCACCACGAACATCAGGCCCAGGCCGATGTAGGACACCACCACGAAACTGCCGAGCTTGATGATGTCTTGCAGGTTGGAACCGGCGACCACCTTGGTCATCAGCGCCAGCACGCCGTACGGAGTCAGCTTCATCACCAGGCGCACCAGGCGCATCACCCAGGCTTGCAGGGTGTCGATGGCGTTGATCACTTTCTGACCTTTCTCGGCATCGTCCTTGAGCAATTGCAGGGCCGCGACACCCAGGAACGCCGCGAAAATCACCACGCTGATGATCGACGTCGGCTTGGCCCGCGCCAGATCGGCGAACGGGTTTTGCGGAATGAACGACAGCAATAGTTGCGGCACATTCAGGTCGGCGACCTTGCCGGCGTAATCGGTCTGGATGGTTTGCAGGCGGGCCATTTCCTGGGTACCGGCCACCAGGCCTTCGGCGGTCAGGCCGAACAGGTTGGTCAGGCCGATGCCGATCAGCGCGGCGATGGCCGTGGTGAACAGCAGCGTGCCAATGGTCAGGAAGCTGATCTTGCCCAACGACGAGGCGTTGTGCAGACGGGCCACGGCGCTGAGGATCGAGGCGAACACCAGCGGGATCACGATCATTTGCAGCAGTTGCACATATCCGTTGCCCACCAGATCGAACCAGCCGATCGAGGCTTTCAGTACCGGATTGCCGGCACCGTAGACCGAGTGCAACGCCACACCGAACACCACGCCCAGCACCAGCGCGAGCAGGACTTTTTTCGCCAGGTTCCAAGTGGTGTGGCGGGTTTGCGCCAGGCCCAGCAGCAGTGCGAGGAACACCAGAAGATTGAGAATCAGCGGCAGATTCATTGGAACTCCCATTAGACTTTTGCCGACTGCCTTGCAGGGCAGCTGCGAACCGGCAAGCCTAACAGCTTGAAAACTAATGAATTAATATCAAAAACGTATGGTATCCGTCGTTTTTGGAATAAGCGGATGTCGCTGTCAGAAATGCAACTGGCGCGAAAGGGACACAGGCGGTCGCTGACAGGCGAGGACTGTCACACTTATTTGTTAGCTTCGATCTCCTTTGATCAGGGAGATTTGCCAATGAAGTTCGCACCGAAATTACTGGCTGCTGCACTTTGCCTCGGCCTCGCCGGCCAGGTTCTCGCAACGGATCTGAAACACTGGCCCGCTGATCAGGCCAAGGCGCTGGACGCGATGATCGCCGCCAACGCCAACAAGGGTAACTACGCGGTGTTCGACATGGACAACACCAGTTACCGCTACGATCTCGAAGAGTCGTTGCTGCCGTTCATGGAGAACAAGGGCCTGATAACCCGCGACAAGCTCGACCCCTCCCTGAAACTGATACCGTTCAAGGACACCGCCGACCACAAGGAAAGCCTGTTCAGCTACTACTACCGCCTCTGCGAACTCGACGACATGGTTTGCTATCCATGGGTTGCCCAGGTCTTCTCCGGCTTTACGCTCAAGGAACTCAAGGGCTACGTCGACGAGATGATGGCGTCGGGCAAACCGGTGCCGGCCACTTACTACGAAGGCGACGTGGTCAAGAAACTCGACGTCAACCCGCCGAAGATCTTCACCGGCCAGCAAGAGCTGTACAACAAGCTGATGGAGAACGGCATCGAGGTCTATGTGATGACCGCCGCCTCCGAAGAACTGGTGCGCATGGTCGCGGCCGATCCGAAGTACGGCTACAACGTCAAACCGCAGAACGTAATCGGCGTGTCGCTGCTGCTCAAGGACCCGAAGACGGGTGAGCTGACCACCGCACGCAAGCAGGTCACGGCTGGCAAATATGACGAGAAGGCCAACCTCGGCCTGGAACTGACCCCGTACTTGTGGACCCCGGCAACCTGGATGGCCGGCAAGCAGGCGGCAATCCTGACCTACATCGATCAGTGGAAAAAACCGGTGCTGGTTGGCGGCGATACCCCGAGCAGCGACGGCTACATGCTGTTCCACAGTGTTGACGTGGCCAAGGGCGGCATCCACCTGTGGGTCAACCGCAAGGACAAGTACATGACCCAGATCCAAGGCATGATGGCCAAGAACGCCGCGGCCCAGGCCAAGGAAGGGTTGACGGTGACTGCCGACAAGAACTGGGTGATCGTCAAGCCTGAAGACATCCAGTAAGACGACACCGATCCAATGTGGGAGCGGGCTTGCTCGCGAAAGCGGTCTGCCGGTAGACATGGTTGTTGACTGGCACGACGCCTTCGCGAGCAAGCCCGCTCCCACAGTTGATCTCCCCTGTTTGGGAGATTTGTATCAGGCAAAAAAATGCCCCGCACTTGGCGTAATGCCGATCAGTTAGGCGAACCCAGACGCTACGCTTCCTTGTAGCAGCTGCCGAAGGCTGCGTCCGGCTGCGCAGCAGTCGTAGATCCGGCGCGCACGATCTCTCTGACGTGCCGCGAACTCCGATTTTACGACTGCTGCGCAGCCGGACGCAGGCTACGCCAGCTGCTACAGATTGCGTTGTGGCTTAACTGATCGGCATTACGCACTCGGCGGGGCATTTTTTGAGTATTCCCATATGTAGTGTGGGAATACTCATGTGGCGAGGGGGCAAGCCCCCTCGCCACAGACTTACAGCCCGTCAAGCATCGCCTTGTTACGTACAGCACCCTTGTCGGCACTGGTCGCCAGCAGGGCATAGGCTTTCAGCGCAGTGGTCACTTTGCGTGGACGCACTTCCACCGGTTTCCAGCCTTTCTTGTCCTGCTCCACTCGACGCGCGGCCAGTTCTTCATCGCTGACCAACAGGTTGATCGAGCGGTTCGGAATGTCGATCAGCACTTTGTCGCCGTCCTGCACCAGGCCGATTGCGCCGCCGGCAGCCGCTTCAGGCGAAGCGTGGCCGATGGACAGGCCCGAGGTGCCGCCGGAGAAACGGCCGTCGGTCAACAGGGCACAGGCTTTGCCCAGGCCTTTGGATTTCAGGTACGACGTCGGGTAGAGCATTTCCTGCATGCCCGGACCGCCTTTCGGGCCTTCGTAGCGAATGATGACGATGTCGCCTTCCTTCACTTCGTCGGCGAGGATGCCGCGTACGGCGCTGTCCTGGCTTTCGAAGATCTTCGCGTTGCCTTCGAAGACGTGAATCGACTCGTCGACACCTGCGGTTTTCACTACGCAACCGTCCAGCGCGATGTTGCCGTACAGCACGGCCAGGCCACCTTCTTGCGAATAGGCGTGCTCGACACTGCGGATGCAGCCGTTTTCACGGTCGTCGTCCAGGGTTTCCCAACGGGTCGACTGGCTGAACGCGGTTTGCGTCGGGATGCCCGCCGGACCGGCCTTGAAGAAGTGATGCACGGCTTCGTCGGTGGTCTGGGTGATGTCCCACTTGGCGATGGCTTCTTCCATGCTGCGGCTGTGCACGGTCGGCAGCTGGGTGTGCAGCAGGCCGCCACGGGCCAGCGAACCGAGGATGCTGAAGATGCCGCCAGCGCGGTGCACGTCTTCCATGTGGTACTTCTGGATGTTCGGCGCGACCTTGCACAGTTGCGGCACGTGACGGGACAGACGGTCGATGTCGCGCAGGTCGAAATCGATCTCGGCTTCCTGGGCGGCGGCCAGCAAGTGCAGGATGGTGTTGGTGGAACCGCCCATGGCGATGTCCAGGGTCATGGCGTTTTCGAACGCCTGGAAGTTGGCGATGTTGCGCGGCAACACCGACTCGTCGTTCTCGCCGTAGTAACGCTTGCACAGCTCGACGATGGTGCGGCCAGCCTGAAGGAACAGCTGCTCGCGGTCACTGTGGGTGGCCAGGGTCGAACCGTTGCCCGGCAAGGCCAGGCCCAGGGCTTCGACCAGGCAGTTCATCGAGTTGGCGGTGAACATGCCGGAACACGAACCGCAGGTCGGGCAGGCGCTGCGCTCGTACTCGGCGACTTTCTCGTCAGAAGCGCTGGAGTCGGCGGCGATCACCATGGCGTCGACCAGGTCGAGGCCGTGGGAGGCGAGTTTGGTCTTGCCGGCTTCCATCGGACCGCCGGAGACGAAGATCACCGGGATGTTCAGGCGCAGGGACGCCATCAGCATGCCCGGGGTGATCTTGTCGCAGTTGGAAATGCAGACAATGGCGTCGGCGCAGTGGGCGTTGACCATGTACTCGACGGAGTCGGCGATGATCTCGCGGCTCGGCAGCGAATACAGCATGCCGTCGTGGCCCATGGCGATGCCGTCATCGACCGCGATGGTGTTGAATTCCTTGGCCACGCCGCCAGCACGTTCGATTTCGCGGGCGACCAGTTGGCCCAGGTCTTTGAGGTGCACGTGGCCCGGTACGAACTGGGTGAACGAGTTGGCAATGGCGATGATCGGCTTCTTGAAGTCGTCATCTTTCATCCCCGTGGCGCGCCACAGTGCGCGGGCGCCGGCCATGTTGCGGCCGTGGGTGGATGTTTTCGAGCGGTAATCAGGCATGAAGCACTCCGGGCGGCTAATCAGGTATCAAAAGGGAAGTGAGCTTCTATTGACGTCTGGAACACTCAGAAATGGCCGCGTGTCCGGAAGTTGCCGATAACTTTGCGGGATCGCCGCGCGCTTCAGCTTGAGCTCATAAACCCGCCGGGGATGACTGGCGATGAATGTTCGCGATTCTACACGGCTGGCGGCTGGAGGGAATGCCGTAGGGCGCCTGATCATCGCCCGACCCTCGCATTTGTCAGCAAACCCCACAGACTGAATCCAATAAAACTGACGGCAATTGTCGCCAGCAGATGGGTCCCCGCCTGGGCTAGCACAGCGCTGCTGATGGCGGCGGTGATGAACATGATTGTATTGCCAGCGGATGCAGCGGTTCCGGCATTACTGGAAAACAACAGCATTGCTGCAGAAATGGCTGCTGGCCGAACCAAGGTGACAGCCAGCGCACTGATTAGCATCGGCACAAACAGTGTGAACGTCGTCATTGCGTCAAAGATCAGGATCAACCCTAAAGCCAGACCGGCGATGCTCAGCAGGCTCAATCCGAGATTGATCTGTTTGTTGAGGGAAATGCGCTTCTGCGCGGCCGAAGCCAGAGCACCACCGAGGACGTAAGCCATGCCATAAGCCACCAGAACCAACGCATACTGATATTCAGACAGTTTCAGGACGTCCATGAAAATCAGCGGCGTCACGCTGATAAGGGCAAAGTAAGAAGAGAAGACCAGCGCGGCGATCCACCAATAGCGAACAAAGTCTTTACTGTTCAGGATGGTTTTCAGTGTTGACGTAATTGAAGTGGGTTCGTGGTCGGTTCGGGCTGATCTGGCAGGCAGTTCTGATTGCGCATGGATAAAGATACCGAGCGCCATCAGGGAAAACGCATAAAAGCTGCCCTGCCAACCAAAAGATGTTTGCAGCCATGAGCCAAGCAGAGGGGACAGTGCGACAAATGATCCGCTCAGGGTCATGTAATAAATGCGCACCCGGGCTCGATCCTTTTCTTCGAACAGGTCCTCCACTAGCGCGTGGCCCAGCACAAAAAAACCGCACCCCAGCGCCTGAACGGCGCGAAAGCCCATAAAAGTCGAATAATCCGTTGCCTGGGTACAGCCGATCGCACCTATTGAGCACAGGATCAGACATCCAAGCAGCACTTCCTTGCGCCCCCATTTGTCCGAGAGGGGGCCGGTGACCAGTTGCGCGAAAGAAAAAACCAGGGTGAACAAGCTGACCGCAAACGCGATATCAACCATTGACGTATTGAACTCCAGCGCCAGGGCAGGGAAAGAGGGAAGCAGGATATTGAGTGGGAAAAAACTGATTAACGAAATATTGGTAATAAGAATGAAACGGGAGATTTTTTGACCCGTGATATTATCGATTGTCCTGGCGCTTGAGTGTTCTGACATTTTTATGGGTTTCCGGGGTTCATTGTTGGGGTGTTTTTTCTCAATAAGCTTTGTAGTTCCTCACACAATGTTTCTCCCTTGCTGTGTCCGGCGCCTATAAAAAGAAATACTTGTTCTGATAGGTCGTCCAGCTTTATAAGTTTTTCTATTTTTGATTCGGTCAGGGCTGCGGTTAGCCAGGTATTCAATCCAAGTGATGTTGCACAAAGTTGTATAGTTTGCGAAATGTGGCCGATTTCTAGTAGTGAAACCCGATAGGCTTGCGAGTGAGGGTATTTCCACCACATTTTATCGAGGCGCGAAGTAAGGAATATTCCAAAAGGAATGTTGTCGGCAAAGTGTTGGCCTTGTAAAAGAGAGCCGAGAGGGCTGTTCAAGCGACTCAATAACTTTAAAGCGTGCAAGTTCGGGTGATAGTAATAAAACCCAGGGTCGAGTCCTTGGATGTTATAAGCATATAAATATCCTTCGCTGGCGTTCAGTCCACCACCTGACGGACTGCTGCGCCGTGCATTGAACATGCCCGGAGTCAGTTCACAGGTATCCGACTCTCGCTCCTTCAGGTAACCGAGACAAAAGTAGAGAAGCGTACTGACATCATTTAGCGACACGCTTTTTTTCCGAAAGGAACGGCATGTTTTCCGCTGCAACAAGACTTGCTTGAATCCGGTCTGCCCCTCTAGTGCCCTATTGTCAGTGGGGGCTGGCAGGCAGAGCAGGTTCTCACGCTGGAGGTGGGCGAATGGGTGAGGTGGTGGGGGCTCTCGACTCAGCGCCTCCTGACAATGAGCGAAGTAACGATCAGCCCATTCCTTTGTGTTCGTTGGGGTATAGCCAGCACCAAGGTCTTTGGTTCCGATGTGAAAAATCTTCGAAAGGTCATCCCATTGCCAGTCATCTGGAGGTAAGTCCTGTTCGACGAATATACCGGCTTCAAAAAATTCAGTGTCGATTGGGTGGCATTTATCAAATAGTGTTGTTTGCTCAATAAGCTCAATTAATCGACCAGCGTGAGAACTGTCGATTTCGAACTGCTCATGGGTTTTATAGTTCCAGATGAAAAGCCGGGGAGGCTTGGGTAGTAAAAAAATATAGGGGTTCAGTTGCATGCGGCATCCCTCTTTTTAAAAGCCGCACAGAAGGTATTCTGTCCGGCTTTTCCTGAGTGATTACTTAGGCGTGCTAAGCATCGCGTGGTGGTGTACCGCTAGATTTTTCTCAAGTTGAACTTTCTTCATGATTCAATCTCCAGTAAAGGTTTTGATATCCACCACTCAAGTATTCAAGTGGTAAGCTGGATGATAGGCCTGGATGGATTGAGGTCAAACGAAATGGTGTAGGGCGTTTCTCGAAGTGAAGTAGTCCTGTTCCGATAACTTTTACGTGATCGGTAAATGCTTAATAAGGCTGAAGTTTTTGTATTGGTGTCGGATGGCTAGTTGATCGTCCGGACTATTGAAGTGCGGACGATCAACATAAGCGCTGTCAGCAGTTAGCTATTCGGCAACAACCGGCAAGTAATGCTCTTGATGTAACGAGTCTCGGCAATCGCCGGGTGCACCGGATGATCCGGCCCCTGGCCGCCGCGTTCCAGCATCTGGATATTGCGGTCCAGGTGACGGGCGCTGGTCAGCAGGATGTTCTGCAGGTCGTCTTCCGGCAGGTGCATCGAGCACGATGCGCTGACCAGGATGCCGTCCTTGGTGAGCAGGCGCATGGCTTGCTCGTTCAGGCGGCGGTAGGCGCCTTCGCCATTCTTCATGTCTTTCTTGCGTTTGATGAACGCCGGTGGGTCGGCCACGATCACGTCGAAGCGTTCTTCGCTGGCTTTCAGCTCTTTGAGGGCTTCGAACACGTCGCCTTCGATGCAGGTCATTTTCTCGGCGAAGCCGTTCAGTGCGGCGTTGCGCTCGACACCATCAAGGGCGAAGGCTGAAGCGTCGACGCAGAACACTTCACTGGCGCCGAACGCGGCAGCCTGCACGCCCCAACCGCCGATGTAGCTGTAGAGGTCGAGCACGCGTTTGCCTTTGACATACGGCGCCAGGCGTGCGCGGTTCATGCGGTGGTCGTAGAACCAGCCGGTTTTCTGACCCTGAATGACCGGTGCTTCGAATTTCACGCCGTTCTCTTCGAGGGCAACCCACTCCGGCACCAGGCCGAACACGGTTTCGACGTAGCGGGTGAGGCCTTCGGCGTCACGGGCAGCGGAGTCGTTCTTGAACAGGATGCCGCTTGGTTTCAGCACTTGGGTCAGTGCTGCAATCACGTCATCCTTATGGGCTTCCATGGTGGCCGAAGCGATCTGCACCACCAGGATGTCGCCGAAACGGTCGACTACGAGGCCCGGCAACAGGTCGGAATCACCGTAGACCAGGCGATAGAACGGCTTGTCAAACAGGCGATCGCGCAGGGACAGGGCCACGTTCAGGCGGTGCACCAGCAGCGATTTGTCCAGCGGCAGCTTGATGTCGCGCGACAGCACGCGGGCGCAGATCAGGTTGTTCGGGCTCATGGCAACGATGCCCAGCGGCTTGCCGCCGGCGGCTTCGAGGATCGCCTGGTCGCCGGCCTTGAAACCGTGCAAAGGCGTAGCGGCTACATCGATTTCGTTGCTGTAGACCCACAAATGACCGTTGCGCAGACGACGGTCGGCGTTGGCTTTGAGGCGCAGGCTAGGCAGGGACATGTCGTCGCTCCGGAAAAAAGAGCGGGAGTATAGCGTGTTGAGACCCCGGATTGGCCTGCAAGTGGACATGTGGCGAGGGTTGTCTTGCGATTTGGTATGTCGGATCCAACTTCATAAAGGTTAGAATCACTGTCTGACCCAGAGTGTGCACAAATGTCCCAAGAGCTGACTTCCGAACAGATCCAACAAGCCCTGCAGGGCATCAGCGTACCGGCCCAGCCGCAAATCATGGTGGATTTGCAGATGGAGCAGTACATGCCCGACCCGGATCTGGAAGTCATTGCCAGGCTGATCTCCCAGGATCCGGGACTTTCCGGTTCCCTGTTGAAGATTGTCAATTCGCCGTATTACGGGCTGAGCAACAAGATTGCTTCGATCCAGCGCGCGGTGAATCTGCTGGGCAGTCGTTCGATCATCAACCTGATCAATGCGCAGTCGATCAAGGGCGAGATGAATGACGACACCATTGTCACCCTGAACCGTTTCTGGGACACCGCTCAGGACGTGGCCATGACCTGCCTGAGCCTGGCCAAGCGCATCGGCATTGAAAATGGCGATGAAGCCTATGCCCTGGGCCTGTTCCACGACTGCGGCGTGCCCTTGATGCTCCAGCGTTTCCCCGACTACATGGGCGTTCTGGAGCAGGCCTATGCCAACGCCAGTGCCGAATGCCGGGTGGTGGACACGGAGAATCAGGTGTTCAATACCAATCACTCGGTGGTCGGGTATTACACGGCCAAGTCCTGGCGTCTGCCGGAGCACGTGAGCGCTGCGATCGCCAATCACCACAATGCCCTGGCGATCTTCAGCGATGAATCTTCGCGCAACAGTTCGTTGAAGAACCTGTTGGCGATCCTGAAAATGGCCGAGCACATTTGCGCGTCGTACCGGGTGCTGGGCAATCAGACCGACGATCACGAGTGGAACGGCATCGCGCCGCTGGTGCTCGATTATGTCGGCCTCTCGGACTACGACTTCGAGACCCTCAAGCAGACGATCCGCGACCTCGGCACTCATCGCTGAGTGTCGGAACCTTCCAGGCCATGCGCCTGAGCCGAGAGCACCATGCCTGAATTGCCAGAAGTCGAAACCACCCGTCGCGGTATCGCGCCGTACCTGGAAGGCCAGCGTGTCAGCCGGGTGATCGTGCGTGACCGGCGCTTGCGCTGGCCAATTCCCGAAGACCTCGATGTGCGGCTGTCCGGGCAGCGCATCGTATTGGTGGAGCGGCGCGCCAAGTACCTGCTGATCAATGCCGAAGTCGGCACCTTGATCAGCCACTTGGGCATGTCAGGCAATTTGCGTCTGGTGGAGGCCGGGCTGCCAGCGGCCAAGCATGAGCATGTGGACATCGAGCTGGAGTCGGGCCTGGCCCTGCGTTACACCGACCCGCGACGTTTCGGCGCAATGCTCTGGAGCCTCGATCCGCTCAATCATGAGTTGCTGATTCGCCTGGGGCCTGAGCCGCTGACCGACCTGTTCGACGGCGAGCGATTGTTCCAGCAGTCCCGTGGACGTTCGATGGCGGTCAAGCCGTTCATCATGGATAACGCGGTGGTGGTGGGCGTGGGCAATATCTATGCAACCGAAGCGTTGTTCGCCGCAGGCATAGATCCGCGCCGAGAAGCCAAGAGCATTTCCCGTGCGCGTTACTTGAAGCTGGCCATTGAGATCAAGCGTATCCTGGCGGCCGCCATCGAGCGCGGCGGTACCACGCTGCGGGACTTTATCGGTGGTGACGGTCAGCCGGGTTATTTCCAGCAGGAACTGTTCGTGTACGGCCGTGGCGGCGAGCACTGCAAGATCTGTGGCACGGGGCTGCGGGAAGTGAAACTCGGGCAGCGCGCGAGTGTTTTTTGCCCGCGTTGTCAGAGCTGATCGTCAGTTATAGCTTCAGTGAGGCTGATGACGCCTTCGCGAGCAAGCCCGCTCCCACACTGGATCTGCGTCGTACACAAATCCCCTGTGGGAGCGGGCTTGCTCGCGAAGAGACCCGCAAGAGCGCTGGAAACCTGAGAATCAAGCCTTGCCGGTAATCTTCCGGTATTTCTCCATCAACTGCTCTTCAGTCTCCGGATGAGCTTCGTCCAGTGGAATGCAATCCACCGGGCAGACTTGCTGGCACTGCGGTTCGTCGTAGTGGCCGACACACTGGGTGCACAGGTTCGGGTCGATCACGTAGATCTCTTCGCCTTGGGAAATGGCGGCGTTCGGGCACTCGGGTTCGCAGACGTCGCAGTTGATGCAATCGTCGGTGATGATCAGGGACATGCTAACTCCAGCCGGGGCGGCAGGCCCGGGCACAATAAACCAATGCGCACAATTGTGCCGCATTGGCGCCCGCAGTGCACGCGGGCGCCGCTTGAGCGGTGCTTACTTCTTGAAGCGTTCGGTCAGTGCGTCCGCCACCACTGGGTGCACGAACTTGGTGATATCGCCGCCCAGGGCTGCAATTTCACGAACCAGCGTCGAGGAAATGAACGAGTAGCGTTCGGACGGGGTAAGGAACAGGCTTTCCACATCCGGCGCCAACTGGCGGTTCATGTTGGCCAGTTGGAACTCGTATTCGAAGTCCGACACCGCGCGCAAACCACGCAGGAACACGTTGGCATTCTGCTCTTTGGCGAAGTGCGCCAGCAGCGTCGAGAAGCCGACGACTTCAACGTTCGGCAGATGTTTAGTGACCTCGCGCGCCAGTTCCACACGTTGTTCCAGAGGAAACAGCGGGTTTTTCTTGGGGCTCGCGGCGACGGCGATGATCACGTGATCGAACAGGCGCGAGGCGCGTTCGACCAGATCGCCATGGCCCTTGGTAATAGGGTCGAAGGTACCTGGGTACAACACTCGGTTCATCGCGTCGTCCTGGCGGGAATCCGTTGGGGAGTCGGATGGTATCGCAGCCTTCCCGGTCGGCCAAGTCGCCTGTTGGGTAAGAAAGCACTATAGACGATGGGAATTATCGTTATTTTCATGGGTTTTTTAAACGTTCGGCCAGGGATGTCGCCAGTTGCGCCGTCAGTCCGTAGACCGACAGCTGCGGATTGGCGCCAATGCTGGTGGGGAACAGCGAGCCGTCGTGAATCGATAGATTGCCCAGTTGATGATGCCGGCCGAGGCTATCGGTCACCGCGTTTGTCGGGTCTTCACCCATGGCGCAACCGCCCATCACATGGGCACTGCCAAGGCGCGTGCGATACAACTCCAGACTCAGGCCGTCGATCAGCGTGCGGGCTTCGGCGAGGGTCTTCACGTAGCGGGCGTCGGCGTGCATCGGCATCACGGCCTTGGCGCCACCGGCAAACTGGATCTCGGCCATGGTATGGAACGCCCGGCGCAATCCATCCCAGGCGTAGGGTGATAGCTGGTAATCCAGTACCGGCGTGTCGTCGCTGCGCAATTCGACGCTGCCACCGGGGCTGTCCGGGTGAAACCCGTCCCGCAGCAACGCCAGCATGGCGTGGGTATGGGCCAGATTGGCCATGTGTTGCGAGTTTTCCTGACCGAAACCACCGAGCAATGTCGTGGCCAGCGCCGGGTGCAGGGGCGGGACTTCCAGTTTGTAGGACATCCTGCCCGTGGTGCCGTCCTGCCATTGGAAATGGTCGGAATAGATCGACTGCGGCGCGCCGTAGAAGGGGTTGACCACTTCGTCGAACAGCGCGGCGGACATGTTCACCGGGTGCAGGAACGTGCGTTTGCCCAGGCGCTTGTGCGGGTCGGGTGCCCCGGAGCGCATCAGCAAGGCCGGGCTGTTGATGCCGCCACCGGCCAGCACGAAATGCCGCGCCTTGACCGTGATGGTGCGCCCGGTCGGTGCGACGCAGCGTTCATCCATCGCCGAACATTGCAGGCCGGTGACCTTCTCGCCGCTGATGTCAAGTTTTTCGGCGCGGGCCAGGTAAAGCAGCTCGCCGCCTTTTTCCAGGGTCGCTGGAATGGTGGTGACCATCATCGATTGCTTGGCGTTGGTCGGGCAGCCCATGCCGCAGTAGCCGAGGTTCCAGCAGCCGCGAACGTTGCGCGGGATGACGTGCCATGAGTAATTCAGTGCTTCGCAGCCCTTGCGGATCACATCATTGTTGGCGTTGGGTGGCACCATCCACGGCGCGACGCCCAGGCGTTGCTCCATTTTCTCGAACCACGGCGCCATTTCCGCCGGGCTGTGGCCCTTGACGTTGTGCTCTTTGGCCCAGTGTTCCAGGGTCGGCTCCGGGGTGCGGAAACTGGAGGTCCAGTTGATCAGCGTGGTGCCACCCACCGCCCGGCCCTGGAGGATGGTGATCGCGCCGTCCTTGCTCATGCGGCCGATGCCTTCCTGGTAAAGGCTGGCGTAGGCCTGGTCTTCGAGCAGCTTGAAGTCGCTGCTGGTCTTGAGTGGGCCTTCCTCGATCAGCAGCACCTTGTAGCCGGCCGCGCTGAGGATTTCAGCGGTGGTGCCGCCACCGGCACCGCTGCCGATGATCGCCACGTCCGCTTCGAGTGTCAGGTCCTGGGTCAGTTGCGAGCCGTTGTAGGTTTTCCAGCCTCGGGCCATGCCTTCGCGGAACGGATCGGGTACGGGCATCTTCGGATTCTCTTTTTATTATGGTTCAGGTGCTGTGGTGATAAGACTGACGCCTTCGCGAGCAAGCCCGCTCCCACAGGGGCACGCGGTCAATGTGGGAGCGGGCTTGCCCGCGAAGGGGGCGACTCGGTATCAGACGGTGGGCGGCCCGGGATACCCGCAATGCGCCCACGATTCCTTGCGGCCGTACCAGGCCATCATCACCAGTTGCAGCAAGGAGCTGTGGCCCATGCGCAACAGGCTCAACGAGCTGTTTTCCCAGCGATCGAGAAAGGCCCGGATGTCGTTGGCGCTGGCGTTGTCCCAGCTGCCCCAGATCCCGGTCAGCGGCCCGCGGGTCACGGCCATGCCCAGCACATCGAACAACTGCTGGGTCAGCTTGAGCATTTCCGGCGACAGGTGGGCGAGGCTGTAGTCCAGGCTTTTCAGTGTGCCCTCGACAGCCTCGGGCATCCGTTCGGTGGTCACGGCACCCTCGAGCATGACCGGAATCAATGCCCGCAAAAACAGCAGGTCGCCGCTGCGTAACGTGACGAAGCCATTGGCCGGAACGCTCGACGAGCAACCGCTGAGGCTGGCTCCGAGCCCGGCGGTGGCGAGGAAAGCTGTGGCGCCAAGGCTGAATTTAAGCAGCCCGCGCCGTGACAGCGTGGGTGTATCGGACAGGCTGGGGTTCATTATTGTTATTACCCGACGGTGATGATCGTTAGCGGATGAACAGCTTCTGGATCAGCTTCTGGATGGATTTGCCGTACGGCGGATAGATCAACTTCGCGGCGTTGAACCGTTGTTTGATCAGCACGCCCTTGGCCTTGCTGAAGGTCAGGAACCCTTCATGGCCGTGGTAGTGGCCCATGCCCGAGGCACCGATGCCGCCGAACGGCATGTCGTCCTGGGCGACGTGCAGCAGGGTGTCGTTCAGGCACACACCGCCGGAATGGGTTTCGTGCAGCACGCGCTGTTGTTCGCGTTTGTCGTAGCCGAAGTAATACAGCGCCAGTGGGCGAGGGCGCTGGTTGATGTAGGCAAATGCCTGGTCCAGATCCTTGTACGGTACGATCGGCAGCAGCGGCCCGAAGATTTCATCCTGCATCACCGTCATCTCGTCCGTGACGTTGAGCAGCAGGCTATGGCCCATGCGGCGGCCCTGACCCTGTTCGAACAGTGGCATCAGTAGCGCACCCTTGCTGGTGGCGTCGCTGACGTAGCCGTTGAGGCGTGCCAGTTGTCGCTCATTGATGATCGCGGTGTAGTCCGGGTTGTCGGCCAGCGTCGGATAAAACCCGCGGACGGCAGCGCGATAGGCTTCGACGAAACCTCCGACGCGATCCTCCGGCACCAGCACATAGTCCGGGGCCACGCAGGTCTGGCCGGCATTCAAGGTCTTGCCGAAGGCGATGCGCTCGGCGGCGTCCTTGAGCGGCACATCCCGGGAAACAATGGCCGGGGACTTGCCGCCCAGTTCCAGGGTCACCGGGGTCAGGTTTTCCGCGGCGGCGCGCATGACGTGTTTGCCGATGCTGGTGGCACCGGTGAACAGCAGGTGATCGAACGGCAGGCGTGAAAAGGCTACGCCCATATCCGCCTCGCCCAGGACCACGCAAACCAGGTCTTCGGGGAAGATTCGCGCCAGCAGTTGCTTCATCAGCAGGCCGGTCGCGGGGGTCGACTCACTGAGCTTGAGCATCACCCGATTGCCCGCCGACAGCGCGCCGACCAACGGACCTATGGCCAGGTACAGCGGATAGTTCCACGGCACGATGACCCCGACCACGCCCAGCGGTTGGTAAACCACTTTGGCCGAGGCGGGCTGGAAGGCTGCGCCAACCTTGCGTCGCGAGGCTCGCATCCAGCCCTTGAGGTGTTTGCTGGCGTAGTGGATGCCGTGCAGGCTGGGCATCAGCTCGGCGAGCAGGGTTTCATCGGCGCTGCGATGACTGAAGTCCTGGCTGATCGCATCGATCAGGGCCTGGCGTTCATTGTTCAACAAATCCTTTAGAGCCTTGAGCCATTGCTGGCGCTGCGCGGCCGGAGGCATCGGGTTGGCGGCGTAGGCGGCACGCTGGGCGTCGAACAGGGCCTGAAGTTCCTCCAGCGGCTGCTGTAGGTTCTGCAGGTAGGAAATTTCAGCAGTCATGGTCGGCTCCGGATTTATTGTAATGAAGCACTTTTTAGAGTCTATGCTCTAAAATGTCAAATGACATCCTGGAACAGCTTTGTTTTATCCGCTCGCGGATAGATCTAAGATGCCCGTCAACGCACTCTGAATTAAAGCTCAAGCCATGGCCCCACGGATCAAAACCAGCGAGCGCATCGTGCAGAACAGCCTGGAGCTGTTCAACCAGCAGGGCGAGCGCAGCATCAGTACCAACCACATTGCTGCCCACATGGAAATATCCCCGGGCAATCTGTACTACCACTTCCCGAACAAGCAGGCGATCATCGCCGTGTTGTTCAGCGAGTACGAAAGCCTGGTGGACAGCTTCCTGCGCCCGCCCCAGGGACGCGCTGCCACGGTGGAAGACAAACGTTTCTACCTCAAGGAACTGCTGTCGGCGATGTGGCGCTACCGCTTCCTGCATCGCGATCTCGAACATTTGCTCGACAGCGATCCGGACCTGGCCGACCGCTATCGACGCTTCTCCCAGCGCTGCCTGATCCAGGGTTCGGCGATCTACGAAGGTTTCGTCGCCGCCGGCATCCTGAAGATGGACAAGGTGCAGATCGAATCCCTGACGCTCAATGCCTGGATCATCCTCACGTCCTGGGTGCGTTTCCTGTGCACCACGCGGGAAAACTCCAGCCACCTCAGCGAGCAAGCCATTAAACGCGGTGTGTATCAGGTACTGGTGCTGGAAGCCGGGTTCGTCACGGATCAGTCCCGCGATGCGGTCAATGCGTTGTTCGAAGAGTTTTACGTGCCCCTGGCCCAGGCGCTGGAAGAAGTACAGTAGGATCAAGACCGACTTAAGCACAGGAGCCCGCTATGCCCATTGCGCAATTGATCAGCCCACAAGCACTGGACCTGAAAAAGGACCAGCCGGGACTGGTGATTCTGGATTGTCGTTTTGCCCTCGAAGACCCGGATTACGGTCAGCGCAGCTATGCCGAAGGGCACATCGCCGGTTCGAGCTATGCCGACCTTGAGCGTGATCTGAGTGGCGCGGTGGTCAAGGGCGTGACCGGGCGTCATCCGTTACCCGAGCCGGCGCAACTGATCGAGCGCCTGCAAGCCTGGGGCATCAATGCCGATAGTGAAGTGGTTCTGTATGACGACGGTCCGGGTGCCTATGCGGCGCGGGCCTGGTGGTTGCTGGCGTGGTTGGGCAAACGCGACGGTGTATTCATCCTCGACGGCGGTCTCAAGGCCTGGCACGCGGTCGGTTTGCCGCTGAGCCTGGATGCGCCGAAGGTTACCCGTGGTTCCTTCACCGGCAGTCCTGACATGGCGTTGCTGATCAGTGTCGAGCGGCTGCAAAAGCGCCTCACCCGGCCGGAATTGACCCTGCTCGATGCCCGCGCATTGCCGCGTTTCAAGGGTGAAGTGGAACCGATCGATCCGATTGCAGGGCACATTCCCGGTGCCCAGTGTGCGGCGTTTACCGAGAACCTGGGTAGTGACGGGCGCTTCTTGCCGGCCGATCAGCTCAAGCAGCGTTTTGCCGCGAAACTGGGCGACCGTTCGCCGAATGATCTGGTGGCGTACTGCGGTTCCGGCGTGACGGCGTGCCACAACCTGTTTGCGTTGTGTCTGGCCGGTTATCCACTGGGTTCGTTGTATGCCGGGTCGTGGAGCGAGTGGATCAACGAGCCTGCGCGGGGCATTGCCACTGGCGAATAAACACCACACAACCCTGTGGGAGCGGGCTTGCTCGCGAAAGCGGTAGATCATTCAACATTGATGTTGACTGACACGACGCTTTCGCGAGCAAGCCCGCTCCCACATTGGTTTTTTGTCGCTATCAGGATTTGGGCAGTTGCCGGGCACTGCGATACGCCCCCGGTCCAACCCCATACACTTGCTTGAACTGCCGGCTCAGATGGCTCTGGTCGGCAAACCCCAGTTGCGTCGCAACTTCCAGCGGCAGACAACCACTTTGCAATAACCCTCGAGCCCGGGCGATGCGCTGCTGCATCAACCAGGTGTGCGGCGGCATGCCGGTGGCCCGGCGGAATACCCGGGCGAAATGAAATGGCGAGAGGTTGACCGCCGCCGCCAGCGCCTCCAGTGAAGGCGGAGCTGCCAGCTGCGCGTGCAGCAATTCCTTGGCCAGGCTCACGGCCCGGTGTTCCTTGCCAGGTTTGCCGCTATCGGGGACCGCCGCATGGCGTTGCAACAGCGACAGCATCAGCTCGCGCCACGCGGTTTGCTGTTGCAGTGCGGTAGCAGGGCTTTCCAGCAAGCGGTGCAATTGACAGAACCCGTTCACCAGATCCTGATCGCGATACAGCGTGGCGCTAAAGGTCGGCGGGTTATGGGTCGGCAGTTCGAGTTCGGCCAACAGCGAGAGTATCTGTTCGCTGTCGGGATAAAACGCCCGGTACAGCCAGCCATCCTCCGTGCCCTTATGGCCGGTGTGCAATTCATCGGGGTTGATCAGCACCAGCGTGCCGCTGCCCGCCAGGTGTTCGGCGCCGCGATAGCGATAACGCTGGGCGCCCGCCATGATCATGCCGATCACATAGCCGTCATGCACATGGGGCGCGAAACGATGATCGATGTAGCGTGCGGACAACAACTCGACCCCGGCCAGTGGCGGGGTTTGCCAGAAGTGGATCGACTCGCCTTGATTCGCGCCCATGCTTCAAACGCGCCCTACGGCGCCCAGCCACTCGGGGATGCGCCGTTCAAGGTAATAACCCGGTTGCCTGAGCGTGCCATCGACAAAGCCGACATGCCCGCCCTTGGCTTGCAGTTCGAATTGCGTGCAAGCGGACAGTTCATCGACATGCGGCAGGCTGTGGGGAAACACGAAGGGGTCGTCGGCGGCCTGGATCATCAAGGTCGGCGTGCGAATTTCGCCAAGGAAATAGCGGCTGGAGGCGCGGCGATAGTAATCCTCGGCATCGGCGAAACCGTGCAGTGGTGCGGTGACGCGGCCGTCGAAATCCCAGAACGTGCGCATGTTTTCCAATGACCCGAGGGCCGCCAGGGCTGCCAGGCCGTCCTCGCGTCCGTCGTGCTGGAACTGTCGCTGTTTGTTCTTGATGTAGGCGACCATCTCGCGCATGAAATGCGCCTGGTAAACCTTGGAGAAGCCCTGGCCGATACGGTCGGCGCACTGGTCCAGGCGGAACGGCACCGACACCGCCACCGCGCCCATCAAGTCGCTGTCGCTGCCGGTTTCGCCCAAATGCTTGAGCAGGACATTACCGCCCAGGGAGTAACCCACCGCATACAGTGGCGCCAGAGGTCGTTTGGCCCGCAAGTGCCTGATGGTTTCGGCCAGGTCTTCGCTGGCGCCGGAATGGTAGCTGCGCGGCAACAGGTTGGGTTCGCCCGAACAACCGCGCCAGTTCAGCGCGACGCTGGCCCAGCCTCGGTCGCCCAGGGCTTTTTGCATGCCGGCCACGTAAGGCGAATTCGACGAACCGGTGAGCCCGTGCAACACCAGCACCAAGGGTGCGTCGGCGCTGTGCGGGCCGTGCCAGTCGAGGTCGAGAAAATCGCCGTCCTCAAGCCAAAGACGTTCGCGTTCGCGGCCGATGTGCACGGTTTTACGCCACAGCGGCCCCCACAAGGTTTGCAAGTGCGGATTGCCGATGCCGAAGGCGGGGGTGAAGGACGGCGGTGAGGCCAGTGCGGGGTGCGGTTGCACAGTCATTCTCGGTGGAAGTGTTCATGAGTCTGCCCGAAGAAGCGGCGGGACAGCGCCGCGACCGCGTCATCATGGCAGTCTAACTTGCCACAATCTTGCCAGGTACGCGACACATGGCATTGGTTGCGCTTTCGCTCGGAGCTGGCAGCGGTTGCTGATCTGTCTTCGGCCCCAGAATGACAGCGCGCCATTGGTCGGCGTGGTGATGCCGATTGAGCGCGCTTTTGATTGAAGCGGGGCTCAGCTTCAAAGCTGCTTGCGTGGCAAAGTCGAGGTCCAGCGGCAGATTTTGTACGCTGATGGCGTACAACTGTCTCAGAATCTGCATATTGGTAGCGCCGTTCAACGGCGCGCTACCGGCCAGTTGCTGTTGGCTGTCTTCGAGTTCCTGTTGGGTTGGCCCTTGGGCGAGGAAGTCGCTGAACATCGTCTTGATGTGGGCCAGCACGGCATCGGCCTGCTCTGGTCGGGTCTGCAGTTCAATGGTCAGCAACCCTTGTGCCTGAAGGGCAGAAAGGTCGGCTTCAACGTGGTAGGTCAGGCCTCGGCGTTCACGCAGTTCATTGGTCAGCCGGTTGGTGAAAACCCGCATGGCCATCTGCAGCGCGACGTAGTCCGGACCGCTCCGCAGGACACTTGGCTGGGTAAGGCGCAGGTAAGCCTGGGTCGATGGTCGCTCAACGCGCAGCAGGTTCGGGGCCGCGGGACTTGTCACTGGCTGGATCGCGGCAGTGGCCGGTCCCGGGGGCAAGGCCGCGGCTATCTGTGCACCGATGCGCTGGGCTTCTTCCTCGGTGAGGTCGCCGACCAGGGTGATCTGGGCATTGCCCGTGGCATAAGCCTCGCGATGAAAGTCTTGCGCCTGGGTGCGGGTGATGGAGGCAAGCCCGGCCCGGGTTCCGTAGAGGGACTGAGCATAACCGTGGTCGGGAAGCATCTGGCCGAGATTGGCTTTTTGGGCTTGAGCTGCATGGGACTGATCCTCAAGATCCAGAAAGTACTGCAGTTGGGATTTCACCGCAGGCAGGGACTCTTCCGGCAACAGCGGTTTGCCGAGAACCTGGGCAAACAGTTCCAGGGCTGGAGCGCGCCGTGATTCGTCACTCAAGCTACGCAGGGAAAACCAGGTCCGGTCCTGGCTGATACCCATATCCATCCTTGCACCGAGATTATCGAACGTCGCCTGTATGGCATTGACGTCCTTGCCCGCCACACCCTCATTCAAAAGGCTATAGGTGACCGCGGCCAGGCCGGGTTGATCCGGGGTGTGGGCGCTGCCGGCGGCAAAGCTCACAAGGGCATCGAACATCGGCAGGTCAGGGGTGCGGATGAACAGGATTTTTGTTCCGTTGAGGGTTTTGTAACCCTTGATCGGCAGTGTGCGGTGGATAGCCGGAGTGTGGGGTTCATTGAGCGATTGCAGCGCTGGTTTCTGGGGGGCCGTGGTTGTAGTGGCAGGGGCCTGTGCACTCAACAGCATACCGGCCAGGATTACTCCTTTGATAAGGCCTTTGAGCTTATCCATTGGTTTTCTCCGGCAGGATTTTCGCGGTACTCAGGCGCTCACGCGTCAGGTAAGTCTTTGCGGCTTGTTGAATATCCAGGGGAGTGACTTTGCTCAACTCATCCGTATCCTGATCGGCCAGCCGCCAGTCCAGGCCGATGGTTTCCAGCAGGCCCAAGGTGTTGGCCTGCCCTTCCAGATCATCCTGCGCATAAACCGAGTTAGCGATCAGGAGGTTTTTCGCGCGCTCCAGTTCTATCGGTTCCGGTGCCTTGCTCTTCAGTGATTCGATCACCTGCCACAGACGGGTGAGGGCTTCATCGGCGTCATTGGGCTTGTCCGGGTTGAGCTGGGTGCTGATGGTCAGTAACGAATCGCCGCGATTGAAGGCGTCGTACTCTGAGCGGGCCTCAGTGAATATCGCTTCGCTCAGTTGCAGTTGTTGTTTGATCCGCGCGCTACTGGATCCGGCCAGTAACATGTCAAGCAGGCGCAGGGCATGGACGGTTCGACGATCCGGTGCCGTGGCCAGACTGGGCGCGTTGAAGCTCATGATCAAACGCGGGGAGGCTACGGGTGCGTGCAGGGTCAGTGACCGTTCACCGGCAGAAGCCAGCTCGACGGGGGCAGGTGCCACGGGTGTCGCACGTCGCTCAAGGTGGCCGAAGTGCTGCTGTGCAAGGGCCTTGATCCGCTCGGGCGCAACATCGCCAACGACCACCAGCGTCGCATTGTTCGGCGAATACCAGGCCTGATACCACTGCCGCAATTGCACGGCGTTCATGCGTTGCAAGTCGTGCATCCAGCCAATCGTCGGGGTGCGGTAGCCGCTGGCCGGGTAGGCAATGCTGTTCAGTCGTTCTTGAGCCGATTCGGTGATCTCGTCATCAACGTACATCCGGCGCTCCTCCTGAATGACCTTGAGCTCCGGCGTGAAGTCCTGTGCATCCAGCTCGGCCGTACTCATCAGGTCGGCCAGTATTTCGAACGCGACGCCAGTGCGGCCGGAAGGCAGGGTCTGGTAAAAAACTGTGTAGTCAGTGTTGGTGGATGCGTTATGACTGGCGCCAAGCTTATCCAGTACCGCCATGAACTCTCCGGCGCAGGCCTTGCTGCTGCCTTTGTAGACCATGTGTTCGAGGGCGTGGGACAGGCCCGACTGGCCGGGCGGTTCGTAGCTTGCACCGACCTTGATCCAGAGTTGGGCGGTGACGATGGGGGAGCGGTGGTCCTCGCGCACGACAACCTTGAGGCCGTTATCCAGTACGAAGTCTTGCGTCGCAGGGGGTGTCGCCGCGCTGGCCATGAGCGGCAGCCAGGCGATAAAGGGCAGCATGAATGTGCTGCGGGAGATGTTCATCCGTGTTCATCCTCAGTGGTTTGCAGGTAATTGCGCAAAACCACTGTGGATGATCCATAAGGACGTCAGGCGGTAACTATGTAGTGCACTTCACGACCGGTTTGGGGTGGTCGTCTCGCCGAAATGTCAGGCGCTACGTTGCCACAACGAATAATACACGCGCCCGGATTTCTGCTCCCGGTGCAGGCGCCAGTTCTCCGGCAGGCCCAGGGTCGACGGTGCCGACTCGCTTTCGGTGTACACCCAGGCGTCTTCGGCCAGCCATTGGCGCTCTTCGAGCAACTTGCAAACGGCGGGCAGCAGGTTCTGGTTGAACGGCGGGTCGAGGAACACCAGGTCGTAGGCCGTTGCGGTCTGGGTTTCCAGGTAGCGCAGGGCATCGGCTGTCTGGACCTGGCCGTTGGTGCATCGCAAGGTCCCCAGGTGCTCTTTCAGGCTGGATACCGCGATACTGCTGGCGTCCAGCGCCTGGCCCATGGCCGCGCCACGGGACAAGGCTTCGAGGAACAGTGCGCCGCTGCCGGTGAACGGGTCGAGCACTTTGGCGCCCGGCACGTAAGGTGCGAGCCAGTTGAACAGGGTTTCACGCACGCGGTCCGGCGTCGGACGCAGGCCCGGGGCGTCGGGGAAGCTCAGCTTCCGGCTGCGCCATTCGCCGCCGATGATGCGCAGCTGGTTCACGCCGTTATGGACGTTTTTGGCGGGTTTTTTAGGATGGGCCATTAATGCTCCGGAACCCCGAGCGGCTGCTCGGAAGGTTTATCAGTAGGGGCCGGTAACGGCTGTTGCGGCACAGTCGGGCCAGCGCTGACGATGACCATCTTGTCCGTGCTCAAGTGTTTGTTCATGGCGGCTTTGACCTGCTCGACGGTCAAGGCCTGGGATTGTTGCATGAAGTCTTCCAGGTGGCTCAACGGCAAATTGTAAAAACCGATGGCGCCCAGTTGGCCGACGATATCGGCGTTGCTGGCCGTTGACAGCGGGAAGCTGCCGGCCAGTTCGCGCTTGGCGTCGTCGAGCTCTTTTTCGGTCGGGCCGGTTTTAAGGTAGTCGGCCAACACATCCTGCACCAGTTTCAGGGTGCCCTCACTCATCTCGGCGCGGGTCTGCAGGTTGATCATGAAAGGACCGCGCGCCTGCATCGGGGTAAAGCCCGAATACACGCCGTAAGTCAGGCCACGCTTCTCGCGCACTTCGCTCATCAAGCGGGTGCCGAAGCCGCCGCCACCGAGAATCTGGTTACCCATGGACAGCGCCGCGTAGTCCGGGTCATCGCGATCGATGCCCAGTTGCGCGAGCAGCAGGTTGGTCTGCTTGGACGGGAACTCGATATGGCCGACGCTGGCCTTGGGTTCGACAGGTTGTGCGATTTTCGGCAAGGCCGGGCCTTTGGGCAGTGCGCCGGAAACCTGTGCGGCAATCGCCTCGGCTTCTGCACGGGACAGGTCACCGACCAGCGCGATCACCACATTACCGGCCGCATAGGCTTTCTCGTGGAAAGCACGCAGTTGTGCCTGGGTGATCGCCGGGACGGTTTTCGCCGTGCCGTCGCTGGCGTGTGCGTACGGGTGATCACCGTACAGGCGGTTCATCAGTTCCAGGCTCGCCAGTTTGCCGGGGTTCTGTTTCTGGTATTCGAAACCGGCGAGCATCTGGTTCTTGATGCGGGCCAGCGAATCGGCAGGGAAAGTCGGCTTGCCGATGACTTCGGCGAACAGCTTCAGGGCCGGCTCGCGCTTGTCCTTTGCACTCAGGCTGCGCAGCGAAGCGATTGCCATGTCCTTATAAGCGCCGTTGCCGAAATCGGCGCCCAGGCCTTCGAAGCCCTGGGCAATGGCACCGACGTCTTTGCCGGCCACGCCTTCGTTGAGCATGGCGTTGGTCAACACCGCCACGCCCGGTGCATCGCCGTCCTGGCTGCTGCCGGCGGCGAAGATCAGGCGCATGTCGAACATCGGCAGCTCATGGGCTTCGACAAACAGCACCTTGGTGCCTTCGGCGGTGTTCCAGGTCTGCACGTCCAGCTTGCGGTGTTCCGGTGCCTTGCCGTTGAGCTCGGTCAGCGATTGCAGTTTCTGGCTGGCCCTGGCTTTGTCCAGGGCTTCACTGGCATTGGTTTGACCGGAGCGTGACAGATAGAATGCGGCGGAACCGATAACGGCGACGGCGACCAGGCCGATCAGGGCCAGGCGGGAGGGTTTACGCTCACTCATGAGTCGTCTCCAGAGGCAGTACATGGGCGACGCTGAGACGTTCGCGGGTGAAATACAGCTTGGCGGCTTTCTGGATATCTTCCGGCGTGACGCTTTCCAGGTCGGCCAGTTCGGTGTCCATCAGTTTCCATGACAGGCCGACGGTTTCCAGTTGGCCGATGGCCGTGGCTTGACTGGTGATCGAGTCGCGCTCGAAGACCAGGCCGGCGATGACTTGCGCGCGTACGCGTTCCAGTTCTTCGGCGGTTGGCGCCGTGGTTTTCAACTGGTCGAGCAGCTTCCACAAACCGGCTTGCGCCTGGGCGATGGTCTTGTGTTTCTGCGAGTTTGGCGATGCCGACAGGGTGAAGAGGCTGTCGCCACGGGTGTAGGCGTCGTAACTCGACGAGCCCCCGGACACCAGTTCTTCTCCGCGCTCCAGTTGCGTCGGTATGCGTCCGCTGTAGCCGCCGTCGAGCAGTGCCGAGATCAGGCGCAGGGCATTGACCAGGCGCTTGTCTTCGGCGGTGGCGATGCTCGGCACGTTGAAGGCCAGCATCAGGCTAGGCAGTTGGGTCTGCACGTGCAGGGTGATCTGGCGCTCGCCTGGCTCGGCCAGTTCCAGCGGTTTTTTCGCGGCCGGCACTTCACGCTTGGCGATCGGGCCGAAGTAGCGTTGGGCCAGGGTTTTGACTTCGTCCGGAGTGACATCGCCAACCACCACCAGCGTGGCGTTGTTGGGCACGTACCAGGTTTCGTACCAGTGGCGCAGCTCTTCGACTTTCATTCGCTCAAGGTCGGCCATCCAGCCGATGGTCGGCGTGTGGTAGCCGCTGGCCGGGTAGGCCATGGCCTTGAAGCGTTCGTAGGCCTTGGACATCGGCTTGTCGTCTGTACGCAGGCGACGTTCTTCCTTGATGACCTCGATTTCCCTGGAGAACTCGTCGGCCGGCAGGCGCAGGCTGGCCATGCGGTCGGCTTCCAGCTCGAAGGCCACGCCCAGGCGATCCCGGGCCAGTACCTGGTAGTACGCGGTGAAGTCGTCGCTGGTGAAGGCGTTCTCTTCGGCGCCGAGGTCGCGCAGGATCAGCGAGGCTTCGCCGGGGCCGACTTTCTCGCTGCCCTTGAACATCATGTGTTCCAGGGCGTGGGACAGGCCGGTATTGCCCGGCGTCTCGTAGCTGGAACCGACCTTGTACCAGATCTGGGAAACCACCACGGGCGCACGATGGTCTTCGCGCACGACCACCTTCAAGCCATTGTCGAGAGTGAATTCGTGGGTGGGTTGCGGGTCGGCAGCCAGGGCCGAAAGAGGCAGGCAAACTGTGCTGAGCAGCAGGCCTGCGGCGCGGCGGGCAAGAGCATTCATTCGTTTTCAAACCTTTGGGGCTGCCCGCTTGTTCTTAGCGTCAGCGGGCGAGAGGGTGCTAGGATACTGATCCGTTTTAGCGGCGGCCACGCCTATCAGGCCTTTATGCTTGATCAGGTTGAATGGGTTTGCGACGGAAGGTGGATATTTATCAACTGAATTCCGCGTTTTCGCCGATTTTGCTGCTTTAGTCCAATGAGAATTCGATTCCGTGAGGTGCCATTGAGCACCTCGACAAAATGTTGCGCGTGAACAAGCTGGGTGAAACACAGTCTGTTCTGCATCGATTATTTATTTGCCGGGGCGCCATTGGCGCGTCGCTACCGTGAGATAGCCGTCCTCCATGTTTGGTTCCAACGACGACAAGAAGACCCCAGCTGCGGCTGGCGAGAAGAAAAGCCTGTTCGGATGGCTGCGCAAAAAGCCGCAGGAAGCCGTCGTCGAACAGCCACCAGCCATTCCTGAACCCGCGCCGACGCCGGTCCCGGTAATAGAAGAAGCGCCCGCGCCGGTTGTTCTGCCGATTGCCGAGCCGTTGCTGCAACCCAAGGTTGAAGCCGCTCCCGAACCCGTCAGCGAAATCGTCACCGAACAGCCGCTGGCCCCGACGGCCGAACCGTGGTTGACCCTGCCGGTAGCCGAAGAGCCCGTGGCATTGGTCGAAAATGACCTGGCCCCCCACGTGACCCCGCCGATTCCGGCCCCGGCAGCGTTTGCGCCTGCACCGGTTCTTGCGCCGGTGGTCGAAGCGATGGTTGAACCAGTTGTCGTGGCCGAGCCTGTTCCCGTTGTCAGCCAGCCAGAGGTTCCGGTATTCGTTGCTCCGGTTGCTCCGGTTGCTCCGGTTGCTCCGGTTGCTCAAGCACCGGCACCCGCTCCGATTCCTGCACCGATCGCGACGTCCGTCGAAACCCCGGTAGAACCCGTACGCACCGAAGAAACCAAAGCCGGTTTCTTCGCCCGCCTCAAGCAGGGCCTGTCCAAGACCAGCGCCAGTATCGGCGAAGGCATGGCCAGCCTGTTCCTGGGCAAAAAGGCCATCGATGACGAGCTGCTTGATGACCTCGAAACCCGCCTGCTGACTGCCGACGTCGGCGTCGAAGCCACGTCGGTGATCATTCAGCGCCTGACCCAGAAGGTCGCCCGCAAGGAACTGGCCGATTCCGACGCGCTTTACAAATCCCTGCAAGCCGAGCTGGCAGCGATGCTCAAGCCTGTCGAGCAGCCGCTGAAAATCACCTCGCAGAACAAGCCGTTCGTGATTCTGGTCGTCGGCGTCAACGGTGCCGGCAAGACCACCACCATCGGCAAGCTGGCGAAGAAACTGCAGCTGGAAGGCAAGAAAGTCATGCTCGCCGCCGGCGACACCTTCCGTGCCGCGGCGGTGGAGCAATTGCAGGTATGGGGCGAGCGCAACAAGATCCCGGTGATCGCGCAGCACACTGGCGCCGACTCGGCCTCGGTGATCTTCGACGCCGTGCAGGCCGCCAAGGCCCGTGGCATCGATGTGCTGATCGCCGACACCGCCGGCCGCCTGCACACCAAAGACAACCTGATGGAAGAGCTGAAAAAGGTTCGCCGGGTGATCGGCAAGCTCGACGCCGACGCCCCACACGAAGTGTTGTTGGTGCTTGACGCCGGCACCGGCCAGAACGCCATCAACCAGGCCAAGCAATTCAACCAGACCGTCGAACTGACCGGCCTGGCGCTGACCAAGCTCGACGGCACCGCCAAGGGCGGGGTGATTTTCGCCCTGGCCAAGCAATTCGGCCTGCCGATCCGCTACATTGGCGTCGGCGAAGGCATCGACGATTTGCGTACCTTTGAAGCAGAACCCTTTGTCCAGGCATTGTTTGCCGAGCGGGAGCGTTCATGATTCGTTTCGAACAGGTCGGTAAGCGCTACCCGAACGGTCACGTCGGCTTGCATGAGCTGAGCTTTCGAGTCCGTCGTGGCGAATTCTTGTTTGTCACCGGCCATTCCGGCGCCGGTAAATCCACGCTGTTGCGCCTGCTGCTTGCGATGGAACGCCCGACCAGCGGCAAGTTGCTGCTCGCCGGGCAAGACCTGAGCACCATCAGCAACGCGCAGATTCCTTTCTTGCGCCGGCAGATCGGCGTGGTGTTCCAGAATCACCAGTTGCTGTTCGATCGCACGGTGTTCAATAACGTCGCGTTGCCTTTGCAGATCCTGGGCCTGTCCAAGGCCGAGATCGCCAAGCGCGTGGACTCGGCACTGGAGCGCGTGGCGCTGTCGGATAAAACCGATCTGTACCCGGGCGACCTGTCCACCGGTCAGCAGCAGCGCGTCGGCATCGCCCGCGCCATCGTTCACCGTCCGGCCTTGCTGCTGGCGGATGAGCCGACCGGTAACCTCGACCCGCGCCTGGCCGCCGAGATCATGGGTGTGTTCGAAGACATCAATCGCCTGGGTACCAGCGTGCTGATCGCCAGTCACGACCTGGCCCTGATCGCCCGCATGCGCCATCGCATGCTGACACTGCAACGCGGTCGATTGATCGGTGACGGGGAGGCCGCGGTATGAGTGCGACACGTAGCCCCAAGGTTTCCGAGCGTGTGGCCCCGAAGGCCGCCGATCCGCAGCCGCAAAAGAAAAAACGCGACGATGACGACGGGCCGGACTTTGCCACGTTGTTCCGCGCCTGGGTCGAAAGTCATCGCGCCAGTCTGGTGGACAGCCTGCGCCGCTTGGGCAAGCAGCCCATCGGCAGTTTCTTCACCTGCATGGTGATGGCGGTGGCCCTGAGTTTGCCCATGGGGCTGTCACTTTTGCTAAGTAACGTCGAGCGCCTGGGCGGCTCCTGGCAGCGCGCGGCGCAGATTTCCCTGTATCTGGACCTTGAGGCCAAGCCAGCCGAAGGCGAATCGCTGCGCGATCAGATCAAGGGCATGCCTGGCGTGGCCGACGCCGAATACGTTGGCCGGGATCAGGCGCTGGAAGAGTTCCAGCAACAGTCCGGTTTGGGCGAGGCCCTCAAGGAGTTGCCGGAGAACCCGCTGCCAGGCGTGGTGTTGGTAACGCCGACCGAAGTCGACAAGCCGGCCCTTGAAGCATTAAGACAAAAACTATCCGAGCTGCCGAAGGTACAACAGGCGCAACTTGATTTAGTCTGGGTCGAGCGTCTGGCAGCCATCCTCAAGCTGGGTGACCGTTTTGTCTTCGGTCTGACCGTGCTTCTGGTTTCTGCATTACTTTTGGTGATAGGCAATACCATTCGTCTTCATATTGAAAACCGCCGCACAGAGATAGAAGTGATTAAACTGGTCGGCGGCACTGACAGCTATGTCCGCAGGCCCTTCCTGTACATGGGGGCGCTGTATGGCTTCGGTGCGGGGATTCTGTCCTGGGGTGTGCTTGCGTTCGGCCTTGATTGGCTGAACGACGCGGTGGTGGGGCTGGCCGGTTTGTACGGCAGTGATTTTGCGCTGGCTGGAGTGCCAGTTGCCGACGGTCTGTCTCTCTTGCTTGGCGCGGTGCTGTTGGGGTATATCGGTGCATGGATTGCAGTCGCACGCCACCTGAGGGAGCTTGCGCCTAAGTAGTATCATTTTGCTCGTATTGACCTTTCAGCGTTTTTGGGTTTTTGGGAACTTGTCTTTCGGTTTCCGGTCAATTTTCGCAGTGCTGAACTGCACGAGTTTGTAAGTCGGAGGTTTTTTCGTATGACCAATTCTTTGCAACCTGCATATGCTCTGGTCCCGGGTGCGAACCTGGAGGCCTATGTGCACACCGTCAACAGCATTCCATTGCTGTCGCCGGAGCAGGAGCGTGAACTGGCCGAGAGTCTCTATTATGAGCAGGATTTGGGGGCGGCTCGGCAGATGGTGCTCGCCCACCTGCGTTTTGTCGTACATATCGCCCGTAGCTATTCCGGCTACGGCCTGGCCCAGGCTGACCTGATCCAGGAAGGCAACGTCGGCCTGATGAAGGCCGTGAAGCGCTTCAACCCGGAAATGGGCGTGCGCCTGGTGTCTTTTGCCGTGCACTGGATCAAGGCGGAAATCCACGAGTTCATCCTGCGCAACTGGCGCATCGTGAAAGTCGCGACCACCAAGGCCCAGCGCAAGTTGTTCTTCAATCTGCGCAGCCAGAAGAAGCGTCTGGCCTGGCTGAACAACGAGGAAGTCCACCGTGTGGCGGAAAGCCTGGGTGTAGAGCCTCGGGAAGTGCGCGAGATGGAAAGCCGCCTGACTGGCCATGACATGGCCTTCGACCCGGCTGCCGAAGCGGACGACGACAGTGCTTTCCAGTCGCCGGCCAACTATCTGGAAGACCACCGGTACGACCCGGCGCGTCAACTGGAGGACGCCGACTGGAGCGACAACTCCAACCACAACCTGCACGAAGCGCTGGAAGTGCTGGACGACCGTAGCCGTGACATTCTCTACCAGCGCTGGCTGGCGGAAGAAAAAGCCACGCTGCACGACCTGGCGCAGAAGTACAACGTGTCGGCCGAGCGTATTCGCCAACTCGAGAAGAGCGCGATGAACAAGCTCAAGTTGTCGATCGCTGCGTAACTGGCGAGCAGGCAATAAAAAACGCCCCGATCATTGATCCTGTGGGAGCGGGCTTGCTCGCGATGAGGCCCGAACATTCAATATAAAAGTTGAATGTCAGGCCGTCATCGCGGGCAAGCCCGCTCCCACAGTGGTTTTCAGGGCCTGAAGAATTATGATCAGTTATTGCGCCCAAGGCGCCCGGCGCGAATCGTTCAGCCCGACCAGATAGCTGTCGCCACCCAGTTGGCTCATCTGCCTCCGAATCCAGCCCGCGCGTCGCGCCACGTAGGCGGTCGGATGGCTGGCACTCCACACTCGAGGATTGGGCAGTACGGCGGCCAACAAGCTCGACTGCTGGCGGCTGAGGCCTTTAGCACTCACGCCAAAGTGGTGTCGGGCCGCCGCTTCGGCGCCAAACACGCCGTCATCCCACTCGACACTGTTGAGGTACACCTCAAGAATTCGCTGCTTGGGCCAGAACACTTCGATCAGTCCGGTGAACCAGGCTTCCAGGCCTTTGCGCAGCCAGCTGCGGCCAGACCACAGGAACAGGTTTTTCGAGACTTGCTGGCTCAGGGTGCTGGCACCACGGATCGAACCGCCGCGCTCGTTATGGGCAAACGCCGCCTGAATCGCGCCGATATCGAAGCCCCAGTGCTCCGGGAACTTCTGGTCTTCGCCGGCAATCACCGCGACTTTCAGGTCATCGGAGATCTCGTCCCAGGGTTTCCAGGTCCGTTGCAGGTCGATGGGTTCGCCGTCAAACCAGGATTCGATCTTGCGCTCGACCATCAGCGTCGTCCCCGGTGGCGGTACCACGCGAAAGATCAGCACCAGCAATACGCTGCCACCCATGAACCAGAGCACGGCCTTGGTGAAATGACGGAAATAGATACGCAGCATAGAGATGGCTTGGCCGAACCCGTTGAGCGGGCCATTATACAGACCCTTTGGATCGAAACTGACTGGAGTTCTGCATGCTGCGTGGCTTTCTGATGCTGGCCGCTTTTTTCGGCTTCACCGGTGTCGGCCTCGGGGCTTTTGCCGCCCATGGCCTGAAGAGCCGCCTGAGCGCCGAGTACCTGACGATCTTCCACACCGGCGTCACCTATCAACTGGTGCACGCCCTGGCGTTACTCGGTGTTGCAGCACTGGCCACGCAAATTCCCGGACGACTCGCCACCTGGGCCGCTGCGTCGTTTGCCATCGGTATCCTGCTGTTCTCCGGCAGCCTGTATGTATTGACGCTGACGGGCATCAGCAAGCTCGGCATCGTCACCCCGTTCGGTGGCCTGGCCTTCCTGGTGGGCTGGTTTTGCCTCGGGCTTGCCGCCTGGCGCCTGAGCTGACTTAACGGTCCATTTCATGACGAATGGCTTGGGTCGGCCTGACTGATCGGGCTAGAATGCCAGCCCCTAAAAATGATGGCGGCATCCGGCATGCGCATTCAGTTGAACGGCGAATCCTTTGAACTGCCCGACGGTGAAACCGTTGCGGCCCTGATCACCCGTCTGGACCTCACCGGACGCCGGGTGGCGGTCGAACTCAATCTGGATATCGTCCCGCGCAGTCAGCACGCAGACACCGCGTTGAACGACGGCGACAACGTCGAAGTGGTGCACGCCATCGGCGGTGGCTAGCAGCCTCGGCCGAGTGGCCACAGAATTCTGCAAATACCTCACCCCTACAGAGGATTTCCCATGAGCATCGTTCGCAGCGACAAGCCTTTCGTCCTGGCCGGTCGTACTTACCAGTCGCGTTTGCTGGTCGGTACCGGCAAGTACCGTGACATGGAAGAAACCCGCCTGGCCATCGAAGCCTCGGGTGCCGAGATCGTCACCTTCGCCGTGCGCCGCACCAACCTTGGCCAGATCGAGGGCGAGCCGAACCTGCTCGATGTGCTGTCGCCGGATCGCTACACTTTCCTGCCGAACACCGCCGGTTGCTACGACGCGATCGAAGCCGTGCGCACCTGCCGCCTGGCCCGTGAGCTGCTCGATGGCCATAACCTGGTGAAGCTGGAAGTGCTGGCCGACCAGAAAACCCTGTTCCCCAACGTGATCGAAACCCTCAAGGCCGCCGAAACGCTGGTCAAGGAAGGCTTCGACGTGATGGTCTACACCAGTGATGATCCGATCATCGCCCGTCAGTTGGCGGAAATCGGCTGTATCGCGGTGATGCCGCTCGCTGGTTTGATCGGCTCCGGCCTGGGGATCTGCAATCCGTACAACCTGCAGATCATCCTCGAAGAAGCCAAAATCCCGGTGCTGGTGGATGCCGGTGTCGGTACTGCTTCCGACGCCACCATCGCCATGGAACTGGGTTGTGACGCGGTGCTGATGAACTCGGCCATTGCCCACGCCCAGCAGCCGGTCATGATGGCTGAAGCCATGAAACATGCGATCGTCGCAGGCCGCCTGGCTTACCTCGCCGGCCGCATGCCGAAAAAACTCTATGCCAGCGCCTCTTCGCCGCTGGATGGTCTGATCAAGTAAGAGCCATTGATGACTGAATCGAACGACACGCCAATCCAGACGGAAGAAGGCGACGAGCGCCAACACCGCCGCATCAAGAGTTTCGTGATGCGCGCCGGGCGCATGACCGAAGGCCAGCAAAAGGGCCTGGAGCAGGGCACTCCGCTGTTCGTGCTGCCGCTGGCCGACGCGCCGGTGGATTTCGACCAGGTGTTCGGTCGCTCGGCACCGCGCTCGCTGGAAATCGGTTTCGGCATGGGCCACTCGCTGCTGGAAATGGCAGCGGCTGCGCCGGATCAGGATTTCATCGGCGTCGAGGTTCACCGTCCGGGTGTCGGCGCGCTGCTCAATGGTGTGCTGACGCAGGGTTTGACCAACCTGCGGGTCTACGATTGCGATGCGATCGAAGTGCTTAACCGCTGCGTGGCCGATAACAGCCTCGATCGCCTGATGCTGTTTTTTCCGGACCCATGGCACAAGAGCCGTCACCACAAGCGCCGTATCGTTCAGGCGTCTTTCGCTGAGCTGGTGCGCAGCAAGTTGAAGGTCGGCGGCATTCTACATATGGCCACCGACTGGGAACCGTACGCCGAGTACATGCTGGAAGTGATGAATGTCGCCCCGGGTTATCGCAACCTGGCCGAAGACGGCAAGTGCGTACCGCGCCCGGCCGAGCGCCCGATCACCAAGTTCGAACGCCGTGGCGAGCGTCTTGGGCACGGGGTGTGGGATTTGAAGTTCGAGAAGCAGTCTTAAGGCCGATGCAATAAAACTGTGGGAGCGGGCTTGCCCGCGATGGCGGTGTAACAGTCAACATAGATGTTGAATGTTATGGCCTCTTCGCGGGCAAGCCCGCTCCCACAGTGTTTTGTGTGTGGCTCGGGATTAGCGGCGATCCGCGATCACGCCGATGAGTACCAGCACCACCAACAACACCGGCGCCAGGCTGTAGTTGTTGAACTGGCTCAAGCCGCGCACGACCCAGGGTGTGGCGTAGATCAGTGCCGCGCCGCTGCCGATCATGCACAGCAGGGACATCAGCGGCACGCGCAAGGCGCCGGCGATGCTGCCCAGGCGTTGCTCGACCCAGCCTTTGAAATCCGCACCGAACAGCACCAGCAGGCAGCCCACCAGGGCCAGAGCGATTTCCGAGAGGTTGCTGCGGCTCCAGCGAGACACGGTGGCAAGCAGGTCGAGTACCAAATCCATTCGATTTCCTTATGTCAGAAATTTCTGCAGCAAGTCGTTGAGGAAGAGTTGTCCGCGCTCGGTGGCGACCAGGCGTGACGGTTCGACCTGCAACAGACCGCTTTGTTCGGCTTCACGGCGGCCTTCAGCAAGGCTTTCCAACGTCATGCCGGTACGTTCCGGGTACAGTCGCGATTCAACGCCTTCAGTCAGGCGCAGCGCGTTCATCAGGAATTCGAACGGCATTTCATCGTTGCCCAGCGCTTTCTCGCCAGCCTTGAAGCTTTTTGCCGGATTCAGGTAGTCCTTCGGCAGGCGGGTTTTCCAAGTACGAATGATGCGCCCGTCCGGATGGCTGAGCTTGCCATGGGCGCCGGCGCCGATGCCAATGAAGTCGCCAAAACTCCAGTAATTGAGGTTGTGGCGCGCCGGGCGTCCGGGCAGGGCATAGGCCGAGACTTCGTATTGTGCGTAACCATGTTTGGCCAGCAGTGCTTGCCCGGCCTCCTGGATGTCCCACAGCGTGTCGTCTTCCGGCAGCGTCGGCGGCTGGTTCCAGAACACCGTGTTCGGTTCCAGGGTCAGTTGATACCACGACAGGTGTGTCGGTTTCAGGGCGATGGCTGTGCGCAGGTCCGCCAAGGCATCGTCCAGGGACTGGTTCGGCAAGCCATGCATCAAGTCCAGGTTGAAGTTGTCGAACCCGGCTTGCCGCGCCATGCCGGCGGCGCGTACGGCTTCGTCGCCGTTGTGGATCCGCCCCAGGGCCTCGAGCTTTTCTTGCTGAAAGCTCTGGATGCCGATCGACAGGCGATTGATCCCCAGCTTCCGGTACGCCACGAACTTGTCTTGCTCGAACGTCCCCGGATTGGCTTCCAGCGTGATTTCGATGTCGCTGGCAAAGGGAATGCGCTGTTCGACGCCTTTGAGCAAGCGACCCAGCGAATCAGCGCTGAACAGGCTTGGCGTGCCGCCACCAAAGAAAATCGAGCTCAGCTCACGACCGTAAACGGCGTGCAGGTCCTGATCGAGATCGGCCAGCAATGCGTCGACGTACTCTTCTTCCGGCAGCACGGGGCTGGCGGTGTGGGAGTTGAAGTCGCAATAAGGGCATTTGCGCACGCACCACGGGATGTGGATATACAGCGCCAGCGGCGGCAGCACAGGCAGGGCCGCCCGATGCGATTGAGCGTCGCCGCCGAAGATCAGCGGCGACGCGGATGATTCACGGGTCATTTCAAGCCCAGACGCTGGCGCAGCAGATCCATTGCACGGGCGCGGTGGCTGATCTGGTTCTTGTCGCTCGGGCTCAGCTCGGCACTGGAGCAATTACGCTCCGGCACCCAGAACAGCGGGTCGTAGCCGAAACCGTGTTCGCCGCTGGCCTGGGTCAGGATTCGCCCGTGCCACAAACCTTCGCAGAGGATCGGCAATGGATCATCGGCGTGGCGCACCAGTGCCAGTACGCACACGAACTGTGCGCCACGTTCGGCTTCAGGTACGTCTTTCAATACGTCGAGCAACTTGGCGTTGTTCGCCGCATCGCCCTTGCCATCGGCATAACGCGCCGAGTAGATGCCCGGCGCACCACCAAGGAAATCCACCGCCAGCCCGGAATCGTCGGCCAGCGCCGGCAGGCCGGAGATACGCGCGGCATTGCGGGCCTTGAGGATGGCGTTCTCGACGAACGACAGGCCGGTTTCTTCAGGCTCGACGCTGCTGAACTCGCCAATCGAGCGCAGATGCACGGACTCGCCGAGCATGGCCTGGAGTTCCTTGAGTTTGCCGGCGTTATGGCTGGCCAGTACGAGTTGCGTGAAGTTGATCATTGGCCAGGGAAGAGCTCTTGGTTGAAATTGATGGTGTTGATCTTGTCGCCGGTCTGCACCTTGATGTCGAAGGTGCGGACTTCCTGCTGTGGTACCGGGTATTGGGCGATGTAGTAGATCGCTCCTTGCTCGGTGACTTGTTTGAAGTTCAGTGTGTAGCTTTGGCTGGTCAGGTCTTTGACGGTGCCGCTGACCTCGGCCGTCATCGGCGTGCCGGCCTTGATCACCGTAATGTTGATCACGCCCTGATCCTTGCTGCGCGTCAGCTGGGCGGCCTTGGCAACGTCCGGTAGCAGGTAGGTGGAGTTGAAGGTGTTGTAGTGCACCGTCACGTCGCCGAAGGTTTCCTTGCGTTCGCTCTTGATGGCGTCGGCGGCCATGGCGGTGACGCTCAGGCAGGCAGTGAGTAGAAACAACGCTAGACGACCCATGATCGTTCTCCTTGAAATAGGGTGGATCAGACTGCGACCTTGTGCTCGGCAAGTCCCGGGCTGCTGACGCGGTAGATACCGATCTCACCTAACAGATTAGGCCATAGCTTACTGGCCCACCCGTGCCGATGCTGTTGATCCACGGCAAGCCGATCAATGACCTTCGCTTCACGTTCGCGACACAAGGCTTCAAAGTCCGCGAAGGTGCAGAAGTGGATGTTCGGCGTGTTGTACCAGGTGTACGGCAGGAACTCGGACACCGGCATGCGGCCCTTGCTCGCCAGGTACCAGCGGCAGCGCCAGTGACCGAAATTCGGGAAAGTGATGATGCACTGGCGACCGACGCGCAGCATTTCCTCGAGGATCCTGTCCGGGTAGTGCACTGCTTGCAGCGCCTGGGTCATGACCACGACATCGAAACTGTTGCTGGCAAAGTTGCCCAGGCCCTTGTCCAGGTCCTGCTCAATGACGTTGATGCCCTTGGCCACGCACTCGGCGATGTTGTCGGCGTCGTTTTCCAGGCCATAACCGGTGACTTGCTTGTTGTCGCGCAGCCAGGTCAGCAGTTCGCCATCGCCGCACCCGAGGTCGAGCACGCGGCTGCCGGCGGGGATCCATTCCTGGATGATTTCCAGATCAGCTCTCATGGCTTTCTCACAACGTAATGCGGTTCATGTAATTGCCGAATGCCTGCAGGTAGCGCGGGATCGGAATCAGGAAGGCGTCGTGGCCTTGCGGAGCGTCGATCTCGAGGTAGCAGACGTCTTTGCGCGCGGCCATCAGTGCGTCCACCAGTTCCCGCGAGCGGGCAGGGGAGAAGCGCCAGTCGGTGGTGAACGACATTACGCAGAACTTGGCCTTGGCACCTTCAAAGGTTTTCGCCAGGTTATCGTCGAAGTTCGCTGCCGGATCGAAGTAATCGAGCGCCTTGGTCATCAACAGGTAAGTGTTGGCGTCGAAGCGCCCGGAGAACTCTTCACCCTGATAGCGCAGGTAGCTTTCCACCTGGAACTCGACGCTGTGGAAGTCATAGTTGAGCTTCTCGCTCTTGAGCCCGCGGCCGAATTTCTCGCCCATGGAATCGTCGGACAGGTAGGTGATGTGCCCGACCATCCGCGCCAGCATCAGGCCGCGCTTGGGGATCACGTTGTGTTCCTGAAACGAACCGCCGTGGAATTCCGGGTCGGTGAGGATCGCCTGGCGCGCCACTTCGTTGAACGCGATGTTCTGTGCCGACAGCTTGGGCGCCGAGGCGATGGCCAGGCAGTGACGAATGCGGTCGGGGTAGGTGATGCTCCATTGCATCGCCTGCATGCCGCCGAGGCTGCCGCCGATCACGGCCGCGAATTGGGCGATACCGAGGCGATCGGCCAGGCGTGCCTGGCTGTGCACCCAATCCTCGACGGTCAACACCGGGAAATCGGCACCGAACGGCTTGCCGGTGTCCGGGTTGATGCTGCTCGGGCCGGTAGAACCGTTGCAGCCGCCGAGATTGTTCAGGCTGACCACGAAGAACTTGCTGGTGTCGATCGGCTTGCCGGGGCCGATGCAGCTGTCCCACCAACCGGGTTTGCGGTCGTCGGCGCTGTGGTAGCCGGCGGCGTGGTGGTGGCCGGACAAGGCGTGGCAGATCAGCACGGCGTTGCTCGCCGTGGCGTTTAGCGTACCGTAGGTTTCGTAGATCAGGTCATAGGCCGGGAGCGAACGTCCACAGGCCAACGCCAGGGGTTCGCTGAAGTGCGCCATTTGCGGCGTCACCAGACCAACAGAATCGGGGGGAAAGGCAGCTGGCATCGACCCTGCTCTCATTGAAATGAGGCGTAAGTCTAAAGACCGCTGGGGTTAGCGGCAAGCAAAGGCCGGGCCTGATTTCTTTCAGTAAGACCGAGGTGCGCCATCCGCGAGCAAGCCCGCTCCCACAGAGGAACGCATTCCCCTGTGGGAGCGGCGGTGCGGCGATCCGACTTGCTCGCGAAGGCAGCGCCTCGGTATATCAGTTCTGTCGCGCCAATCCAGGCAAGTCCGGCAACTTCTTCGGCGAGCAAATGCGCACTCGCTTCTGCCGGTTCAACTCGCCACTGATCAGGCTGACCTGGCTCTTGGACACGCCAAACGCCTTGGCCAGAAACGCCATCAGATAGGCGTTGGCCTTGCCCTCGACCGGCGGCGCGGTCAGGCGGATCTTCAGGCGATCACCGTGCAGCCCGCAGAAATCATCACTGCGGGCTGCCGGTTGCAGGTGACACTCCAGAATCAGGTCGTCACCGTCCCAGCGAAACCAGCTCACCGGGTCAGATCAACACGCGGAGGATTTCCGGCATCATGGTCAAGGCGGCGAGGTTGTTGATCACCAGCATGTCGATCAGTTTGATCGCCAGGAACGCAAAGATCGGCGAGAGATCAAGCCCGCCCAGGTTCGGCAGAAACTTGCGGAACGGCGCCAGGGCCGGCTCGCAGACGTCGTTCACCAGTTCGGCGCCCGGGTTATGGCTGCCCGGTGCGACCCAGGACAGGATCACACTGATGATCAGGGCAAAGAAGAAGATATTCAGGAATAGCGCGGTCACACCGATGATCGACCAGATCAGCAGTTGCAGCGGATTGCCGGTGGTGCCGTAGGTCAGCAGCAGGGTCAGGGCCATCAGTGCCAGTTGTACCAGGATCGCCAGCACCAGCGAGGACATGTCCAGGCCGAACACGCTCGGGATGATCCGGCGCAGCGGCTTGAGCAGAGGCTGGGTGGCCTTGACGATGAACTGGCAGATCGGGTTGTAGAAGTTCGCACGCACCAGTTGCAGCACGAAGCGCATCAGCACGATCAGCAGGTACAGGCTGCCGAGGGTTTGCAGCACGTAGACCGCTGCGGTGTTCAATCCAATCATGAAAAGCTCCTTATTGACCCAGTTGTTCGGCCATCTCGGCCGAGCGATGCGCGGCAGCGCCGAGTGCTTTTTCGACCAGGGCTTCAAAGCCATTGGCCTGGAACGACTTGATTGCAGCTTCCGTGGTGCCCGCAGGGGAGGTGACACGGCGGCGCAGCTCGGCCGCGTCGACGTCGCTGGAGACCGCCATGTGCGCGGCACCCAGGGCGGTCTGCAAGGTCAGTTGCGCGGCGATGTCCGCCGGCAGGCCGAGTTTCACGCCGGCGGCGGTCATGGCTTCGATCAGCAGGAAGAAATACGCCGGGCCCGAGCCGGAAACGGCGGTGACGGCATCCAGTTGCTGCTCTTCATTCAGCCAAAGGGCGATGCCGACCGCGGACAGCAGCTCCTGGGCCTGCTGACACTGTTCGGCTGACACTTCGGCGGTAGCGAACAGGCCGCTCGCGCCCTGACGCACCAGCGCCGGGGTGTTGGGCATGCAGCGCACGATTGGCTGGGCGCCGAGCCAGTTGTTCATGCTGGCGCAGGTGATGCCCGCGGCAATCGACACCACCAGTTGATTGGGCTTGAGGCTTGGGCGCAGAGCTTCGCACACGGCTTTCATCGCCTGGGGTTTGACCGCCAGCACGACCACGTCGGCACCGTCGATGGCCTGGGCGTTGTCGGCGAAGGTTTCGATGCCGTGTTCAGCGCTCACACGGGCGCGGGTTTCTTCGCCCGGATCGCTGGCGCGGATCTGTGCGGCTTCCAGACCCTTGGCCCGCAGGCCACCGATCAGGCTGGCCGCCATGTTGCCGGCACCGATAAAGGCAATACACGTCTTGCTCATGTCAGGTCCTTATAAAGAGAGGTGTCAGCCATTTTCAAGACTGGCCGTAGTCGCGGGCACCAAACAGGGCCGTACCGATACGGACCCAAGTGGCACCCTGGGCAATGGCTGACTCGAGGTCGTGGCTCATGCCCATGGAAAGTGTGTCGAGCGGCAGGTTCAGGCTGGCTTGCAGGCTTTGCACGGTAGCGAAAGCGGCATCCTGGGCAGCGCGATCTTCAGTCGGCTCGGGGATTGCCATCAACCCGCGCAGTTTCAGGCGCGGCAGGGCGCAGATGGCGTTGGCCAGAGCCGGCAGGTCGGCCGGGGAGCAGCCGGATTTGCTGGCTTCACCGCTGACATTGACCTGAATGCAGATGTTCAGGGGCGGCAGATCGGCGGGACGCTGTTCGGACAGGCGTTGTGCGATTTTCAGACGATCCACGGAATGCACCCAGTCGAAGTGCTCGGCGATAGCACGAGTCTTGTTCGATTGAATGGGGCCAATGAAGTGCCAGATCAAGGGCAGGTCGGCCAGTTCGACTTGCTTGCCCAGCGCTTCCTGCAAGTAGTTCTCGCCAAAGTCGCGCAGGCCGGCGGCGTAGGCTTCACGCAGGTCCTGAGCGGGTTTGGTCTTGCTCACCGCCAGCAACCGGACGCTGTTTTCGGTGCGGTTCGCGGCACGTGTTGCGGCATGTATGCGCGAACTAACCTGAAGAATGTTGTCTGCTATGGTGGACATCAAGAGGCGCCAGCGGTCTGAAGGTTCGCGGCATTCTACTGGAATTGAGAGGCGCTATGGATATCACTGAGCTGCTGGCATTCAGCGCCAGGCAGGGGGCATCCGACCTGCACCTGTCCGCCGGCCTGCCGCCGATGATTCGCGTCGACGGTGATGTGCGGCGCATCAATCTGCCGGCCCTGGATCACCAACAGGTGCGGTCGCTGATACATGCCATCATGAATGACGCCCAGCGGGTGGACTTCGAAAAGCATCTGGAAACCGACTTTTCCTTTGAAGTGCCCGGCGTGGCGCGCTTTCGGGTCAATGTGTTCACCCAGAACCGTGGAGCGGGTGCGGTGTTTCGCACCATTGCGGCGAAAGTGCAGAGCATGGACGAGCTGGGCATGGGCGATGTGTTCCGCAAGATGACCGACGCTCCCCGTGGCCTGGTGCTGGTGACCGGCCCGACCGGTTCCGGCAAGTCCACCACGCTGGCGGCGATGATCGATTACCTCAATACCCATCGTCATCACCACATCCTCACCATCGAAGACCCCATCGAGTTCGTTCACGAGTCGCGCAAATGCCTGATCAATCAGCGTGAAGTCCATCGTGATACCCGTAGTTTCGCCACCGCCTTGCGTTCGGCGCTGCGGGAAGATCCGGATGTGATCCTGGTGGGGGAGATGCGCGACCTGGAGACCATTCGCCTGGCGTTGACCGCCGCCGAAACCGGCCATCTGGTGTTCGGCACGCTGCACACCACGTCAGCGGCGAAAACCATCGACCGGGTGATCGACGTGTTTCCGGGGGACGAGAAGTCGATGGTGCGCTCGATGCTTTCCGAGTCGCTGCTGGCGGTGGTGTCCCAGACCCTGGTGAAGAAAATCGGCGGCGGACGCATCGCGGCCCACGAGATCATGCTGGGGACATCGGCGATCCGGAACCTGATCCGCGAGGACAAGGTGGCGCAGATGTACTCGGCGATTCAGTCGGGAGGGTCGTTGGGGATGCAGACGCTGGATATGAGCTTGAAGGACCTGGTGACCAAGGGGTTGGTCAGTCGTGACCACGCGCGGGAGAAGGCGCGGTCTCCGGATGGTTTTTGAGGAGGATGTGTGGTGCTTTCAAGGGCCTCTTCGCGAGCAAGTCGGATCGCCGCACCGCCGCTCCCACAGGGGAATGCATTCCAAAGTGGGAGCGGGCTTGCTCGCGAAGGGGTCATTATGTTCGATACAGATTCAGGGCACTGAAATCAGCGCTGAACCACACGCAACTGATTCGGCTCTTTCGGCAGAACCCGCTTGGCAACCACGTAGTGATTTTCCCAGTACGGTTTCTTCAAGGTGTCGATGGACACCGACTTGCCGCGACGTGGCGCGTGGATGAAACGGTCGTTGCCCAGGTAAATGGCAACGTGATTGACCCGACGGCTCTTGATGTTGAAGAAAATCAGGTCGCCCGGCTTGAGGTCGTCGCGATCGACTTTCTCCCCATGACCGCTGGCCATGGCGTTGGAGGTGCGTGGCAGGTCGAACGTGGCGTCGTTGAACGCGTATTTCACCAGGCCGCTGCAATCGAAGCCTTTGCTAGGGCTGCTGCCGCCCCAACGATAAGGAGTGCCAAGGACATTCACGGCGCGGCTCAGCACGTCGCTGCTTTCCTTGGTGCCCATCGGTGGAACCAGGCCGCTTTTGCTGTTGGCCAGGCTTGGAGCATATTTAGCGGATTTCTTGTCTTTGCTCGAAGGAGCAGAGGCATGGGATTTTGGGGTGTAACCATTAACGTTTGGAAGACGTTGCTCACGATTGGTGGCGTGGGCGGCCAGTGGCATCAAAAGGCAAATGGTTAGCCATGTCTTGAAAAATGAACGCATTAGGCAAGGCTCTTAATAAGTTAGCGCGCAACTTTATAACAGCTTTTTTGCCGCTTCCGAGGCCGTTGGTCGATTCAATCCGGGGGGCAATGGTGGCAAAAAAGCGGCAAAATGGCGCAATTGTCGGACAGGAGTCTTGTGTTACAAGGCTTTGACAGGTGTGAAGGTAGCACTTGCCATACGTCGGGTGCCTGTAAAAAAGTCACAAAGAATTAAAGAATATTTATCTATCGTGTGAATCGAGGTCATTCATGAACCCCTATCAACAGGCTGTCCAGCAGCAAGACACCCACAGCAAAGTGATCGGCTACCTGCTGTGGATTTTCGGTTTTACCGGCGCTCACCGCTTCTATTACGGCAAACCGGTGACCGGGACGATCTGGTTCTTCACCTTCGGCTTGCTGGGGATCGGTTGGCTGATCGACCTTTTCCTGATCCCGGCGATGGATCGCGAGGCTGACCTGCGGTTTACCGCGGGCCCGATCGAATACAACGTGGCGTGGATCCTGCTGACGTTTCTCGGGGTGTTTGGCGTGCACCGGATGTATCAGGGGAAATGGATCAGCGGGTTGCTGTACCTGCTGACGGGCGGGTTGTTCTTTCTCGGGGTGCTGTATGACTTCTGGACGTTGAATGACCAGGTTTCTGTGCGTAACGCGCAGAGTCGCGGCGCCTTTTAGTCAGTCTTCGCGAGCAAGCCCGCTCCCACATTTGATCTTTGGTGTTCACAAATACTGTGTTCATCGCAGAACTGATGTGGGAGCGGGCTTGCTCGCGAATGCAGGCGACGCGGTCTTAAGCCTGGTGGCTGATCCGTCCATCCACCAGGGTGTAACGCACCACACCCGGCAGGCTGTGGCCAATGAACGGGCAGTTTTCGCCCTTGGACAGCCAGCTTTCACCCGCCACGGTCGAGGCCGCCGGGTCGAACAGCACGATGTCCGCCGCGCCACCCACCGCCAGTTTGCCTGCCGGCAGGCGCAAGGCCTCGGCAGGGCCGGCGCTCAGGCGCTTGAGCAACGTCGGCAGGTCCAGCAAGCCGTCTTCGACCAGGGTCATTGCCAGCGGCAATAGCAGTTCAACGCTGCTGATGCCCGGCTCGGTTGCGCCGAACGGTGCCAGCTTGGCGTCACGCTCATGGGGTTGGTGATGACTGGAGATGGCCGAGATCACGCCGGATTTCACTGCTGCGCGCAGGCCTTCGCGGTCGGCGCGGGTGCGTAGCGGCGGCTGGACGTGGTACAGGCTGCTGAAGCCGATCAGGGCTTCGTCGGTCAGGATCAACTGGTACAAAGCGACATCAGCGGTCACTTTCAGGCCCCGGGCCTGGGCCTGGGCGATCAGCTCCACGCCCCGTGCGCTGGTCAGCTGGCTGAAGTGCGCGCGCACGCCGGTTTGTTCAACCAGCAGTAGATCCCGGGCCAGGGCGACGGTTTCGGCGCTTTCCGGAATGCCCGGCAAGCCCAGGAAGCTGGCGGTCGGGCCTTCGTGAGCCAGGCCACCTTCGGCCAGGTCGTGATCCTGGGAGTTGAAAATCACCGTCAGGTCGAAAGTCGCGGCGTAGTCCAGCGCCCGGCACAGGGTGCGGGTGTTGCGGAAACTCTCCAGGCCGTTGCCGAAGGCCACGCAACCGGCATCGCGCAGTGCCACGAGTTCAGCCAGCTGTTCACCGTCCAGGCCTTTGCTCAGGGCACCAATCGGGAAGACTTTGGTGTTGCCGGCCTCGCGGGCACGGTCGAGGATCAGTTCGGCCACCGCCGAGGTGTCCAGCACCGGTTTTGTCTTCGGCGGGCAGCACAGGCTGGTCACGCCGCCAGCCGCCGCCGCGCGGGTTTCGCTGACAATCGAGCCTTTGCGGCTGTAACCCGGCTCGCGCAGGGCAACGTTGAGGTCGACCAGGCCGGGAGCGGCCACCAGGCCTTTGGCGTCGATGGTGTCGACGGCGACAAAACCGGCTGGCGCCGCGCCAAGGGCGACGATTTTGCAGGCTTCAATGTGGATATCGGTTACTTGATCCAGGCCGCTGGCCGGATCGATCACGCGGGCACCGAGAATGCTTAGCTTCACTGGGCGTTCTCCTGCTCGAATTGGCGTTGCGCGGTCTGCCCGCTCATGGCCATGGACAGTACCGCCATACGAATGGCGATCCCGTAGGTCACCTGGTTGAGGATCACCGAGTGCGGGCCGTCGGCCACCGCCGATTCGATTTCCACGCCACGGTTGATCGGCCCCGGGTGCATCACGATGGCATCGGGCTTGGCGCCGGCCAGGCGCGCGGTGGTCAGGCCGAACAGGCGGTAGAACTCGCCCTCGCTCGGCAACAGGCCGCCGGTCATGCGTTCACGCTGCAGGCGCAGCATGATCACCACATCCACGTCTTTCAGGCCTTCGGTCATGTCGGTGTAGACCTTCACGCCGTATTGCTCGATGCCGATCGGCAGCAGGGTTTTCGGCGCAATCACGCGGATGTCCGGGCAACCGAGGGTTTTCAGGGCCAGCATGTTCGAACGCGCGACCCGCGAGTGCAGGATGTCACCGACGATGGCCACCGACAGGTTTTCGAACCCGCCCTTGTGCCGGCGGATGGTCAGCATGTCGAGCATGCCTTGGGTCGGGTGCGCGTGACGACCGTCGCCACCGTTGATGATCGCCACTTGCGGGCAGACATGTTCGGCGATGAAGTGCGCGGCACCGGAATCGCCGTGACGCACGACAAACATGTCGGCGGCCATGGCTTCCAGGTTGCGCAGGGTATCGAGCAGGGTTTCGCCCTTGCTCGCCGACGATGTCGACACGTTGAGGGTGATCACGTCCGCCGACAACCGCTGGGCCGCCAGTTCGAAGGTGGTGCGGGTGCGGGTCGAGTTCTCGAAGAACACATTGCACACGGTCTTGCCGCGCAGCAACGGGACTTTCTTCACGGCCCGGGCGCCGACCTCAAGAAAGGAGTCGGCGGTGTCGAGGATTTCCGTCAGCAGCTCGCGGCGCAAACCGTCGAGCGAGAGGAAGTGGCGCAGCTGGCCCTGATCATTGAGCTGCAGCGGGCGCTTGGTTTCTAGAGGCGTCATCGCAAGGGGGACTCTCAATAGGGCGAATTAAAGGGCGAGGTCTTGCAGTTCGAGCGCAAGCTCCGGGCCGGACAGCTTCACCCGTTCGTGGGCGGCCAGCGACAGGGTCGCGCCAACCACGTTCGGGCGGATCGGCAGTTCGCCGGCGTCCAGGTCCAGCAGGCACACCAGCGTTACGCTGGCCGGGCGGCCATAGTCGAACAACTCGTTCATGGCGGCGCGGATGGTCCGGCCGCTCATCAGCACGTCGTCGATCAGCACCAGGTGCTGGCCTTCGATCTCGAACGGCAGCGCCGAAGGGCGAACCTGCGGGTGCAGACCGTTCTGGCTGAAATCGTCGCGGTAGAAAGACACGTCCAGGGTGCCGAGGGGCTCATTGCTGCCCAGCTCCTTGAGCAGGGCCTGGGCCACCCAGACGCCGCCGGTACGGATGCCGATGAAACGCGGGTCGCTGATGCCCCGTTTGACCAGATAGGCGTCAAGTCGGGTCGCCATCTGGCTGATCAGTTCGGCGGGATTGGGCAGGCTCATGGTTGCTCCTTCTTGGGCCCGAGCCAGCCTGTGGGGGAAGTGGCTCGGGTTGTAGCTAAGAGAGACGCACAGCGGCTCTTCAGGATTCAAACAGTGCGGTGTTTTCGTCGAGCCAGCCTTGCAGCAGCAGGGCGGCGGCGATGGCATCGACCGGGTTGTCGCGGTAACTGCCTTTCTGGCCGCCACGAGCCAGGCGTTCGCCCTTGGCCTCGAAGGTGGTCAGGCGTTCATCGTGGGTATAGAAGGGCAGGTTGAAGCGGCCGTTCAGGCGTCGGGCGAACTTTTCCGCGCGAGCGCACATCTCACTGGGCGTACCGTCCATGTTCAACGGCAGGCCGACCACTACGGCATCGGGCTTCCACTCTTTGATGAGGGCTTCGACCTGGTTCCAGTCGGGAATGCCGTTCTGCGCTTTCAGGGTGCACAGTTCACGGGCCTGGCCGGTAATCACCTGGCCGACCGCAACGCCGATCTGTTTGGTGCCGTAGTCAAACCCCAGAATCAGTTTCAGGGCCATCAGGCGTGCCCCGCCTGGCTGGTCAACAGGCTGAGGTTGACGCCCAGGTGCCTGGCCGCCGCTTCCAGACGCAGTTCGCTGCTGGTGTTGAACAGGATGTCGGCGTCAAACGGGCAGTTCAGCCAGGCGTTCTGCGCCAGTTCGGCCTCCAGTTGCCCTGCTTCCCAACCGGCATAGCCGAGGGCAATCAGGCTTTTCGCCGGGCCGACGCCGTCAGCGATGGCGAACAGTACGTCCTGGGAAGTCGACAGGGCCAATTCGTCTTCCAGATCAACGGTCGCCTGGAAGCTCTGACCCTTGGGGTGAAGGACGAAACCGCGATCGGTCTGCACCGGGCCGCCGATGAAGATCGGCACATGCTGGCAGAGCGCTGGCGGTTCGATTTCCGGGCGCAATTGCTCAAGGATATCGGCCAGGTTCAGATCTTGCGGACGGTTGACCACCAGCCCCATGGCGCCATTGGCCGTGTGCTCGACGATGTAGGTCAAGGTGTGCGCAAAGTTCGGGTCGGCCATGTGCGGCATGGCGATCAGGAATTGATGCTTGAGGTAGCTGGGGCTGACGTTTTTCATGACCGCTAGTGTGGCGTTCGAGGGGCGAACTGACAAGCTGGGGATGCCGCAAATTGGTTGTCGACACCGAACAAATGTGGGAGCGGGCTTGCTCGCGAAGGCGTCGTGTCAGTCGACATCAATGTTGAATGAATGACTGCTTTCGCGAGCAAGCCCGCTCCCACAGGGGATTTGTGGGGTCAGTTGCTGGAAAGGCGATCCCCACGGGCAAACTTCCAGGTGCGGATGATTTCCAGGCGGTCGATGTCCGACAGATCCCCGGTAAAGGGTGCAAACGGTGCCGCCAGGCGAACGATGCGCTGGGCCGCCTGATCCAGCAGCGGTTGCCCGGAGGACTCCAGCACCAGCACTTCATACAGCGAACCGTCACGATTGATCGACACCATCAGGCGCAAATTGCCGTAGATCTGCTTGCGCCGCGCTTCGTCGGGATAGTTGAGGTTGCCGATGCGCTCGACTTTCTTGCGCCATTCGTCCTTATACCAGGCACCCTTGTCGCGCATGGTCGAGGCCGCGCTCAGGCGGTGGATGCGCGGGCGCTTGGCGTACAGCTGTTGTTCGGCGGCCAGTTCCGCTTCGAGGCTGGCGATGTCGCTGGACAGTTGCTCGCTGTCGAAGGTCGGCGCCTGGACCAGGGGCTTGACCTCGGTCTTGGGCTCCTCGGTCTTGGCGGGGGCTTTTTTCGGTTTCGGCGCCACGGTGGTCACGGCAGCCTTGGGCGGGGCTTCCTGAGTTTCAGGCTTGGCGGCCGGCGGTGGCGTGACCTTTTGCACCTTGTTGTCCTGGAACGGCGCGACCTCGGTGGTCTTGGGAATCGCCTTTTTATCCAGGGTGCCGCTGCCTTGCTGATTCTCCTGAGCCAGGAAATCGGCTTTCTCGGGCTTCTTTTCGCTCTTGAAGGTGGCGAGGGTGATTTCCAGGGTTTTGCTGATCTGCTTGGGCTCGACCACTGCAAATCCGACACCCAACAGCAAGGCCAGGTGGATCAGCGCAGCCAGAAACAGGGTAAAACCGAGGCGATCGCCCGGGCGCACGCCACGGTGGGCGAGTTCGGCAGGCAGATCGGACGGGAGTGTCATGACAAGGAAACCAACATCGCGTTTTCACAGGCCGCGCATGATAACGCAATGTTGGTTTGGCTAATCAACGTGCCTTGAGCTTCTGATCGATGGCATCCATCAACATGCCGCCGATGTCAGTGCCAAACGCGTTATCGATCTCGCGAATGCAGGTCGGGCTGGTGACGTTGATTTCGGTCAGGTGCTCGCCGATCACGTCCAGGCCAACGAACAACAGGCCTTTTTCACGCAGGGTCGGGCCGACTTGCGCGGCGATCCAGCGGTCCTTGTCGGTCAGCGGGCGGGCTTCGCCACGGCCACCGGCAGCGAGGTTGCCACGGGTTTCGCCCTGGGCCGGAATCCGCGCCAGGCAATAATCCACAGGCTCGCCATCGATCATCAGGATGCGCTTGTCACCGTCCTTGATCGCCGGCAGGTAGGCCTGGCCCATGATCTGCTGGGCACCGAGGGCGGTCAGGGTTTCGAGGATCACCGACAGGTTCGGATCGCCCGCGCGGTGACGGAAAATCGACGTGCCGCCCATGCCGTCCAGCGGCTTGAGGATCACGTCGCCGTGCTTGGCGGCGAACTCACGCAACACGTCGGCGCGGCGGCTGACCACGGTCGGCGGCGTGCACTGCGGGAACAGTGTGGCGAACAGCTTTTCGTTGCAGTCACGCAGGCTTTGTGGCTTGTTGACCACCAGCACGCCAGCGCGCTCGGCCTGTTCCAGCAAATAGGTGGAGTAGACGAACTCCATGTCGAACGGCGGATCCTTGCGCATCAGGATCACGTCCAGATCGCTCAGCAGCGCGTCGCTTTCGGCGCCCAGTTCGAACCATTTTTCCGGGTTGGCGAAAACCTGCAGCGGACGCATCCGGGCCCGGGCCTGGCCTTCGCCCTGATACAGGTCGCGCTGTTCCATGTAGAACAGTTCCCAGCCACGCTTCTGCGCGGCCAGCAGCATGGCCAGCGAGCTATCCTTTTTATAGGAAATGCTGGCGATAGGGTCCATGACAATCCCGACGCGAACGCTCATTGGGTTTTCCTCGAAAATTGGCTACCGGATCGGTATGAAAAAAGTGGCGTCAGAGTGGCGCTGAGTGTGTTCCCGGTCAAGGAAAAACCACCTTGCGGGTCGGCCGATAGATTGGTTCTGGAGACTGTGCTAAAAAGGCTGCCATGTCGTGCCGGCCCTTGAGCATCAAGGGTTTCGAGCCGCGTTAACCGGCAAACGGACAATTTGTTTCGCAAAGGCGACGGTAGAGCATTTTATGGAACAGCACCCCAGCGCCTTGAAGGTCATGGTGATCGACGATTCGAAGACGATCCGTCGCACCGCCGAAACGCTGCTCAAGAACGTGGGTTGTGAGGTCATCACGGCCATCGACGGTTTTGATGCCCTGGCCAAGATTGCCGACAACCACCCCGGCATCATCTTTGTCGACATCATGATGCCGCGCCTGGATGGCTATCAGACCTGCGCCCTGATCAAGAACAACAGCGCGTTCAAGTCCACGCCGGTGATTATGCTGTCGTCCAAGGACGGGCTGTTCGACAAGGCCAAGGGGCGCATCGTCGGCTCCGACCAGTTTTTGACCAAGCCGTTCAGCAAGGAAGAATTGCTTGATGCGATCCAGGCCCATGTTCCTGGCTTCGCCGCCGTTTTGCCGCAGTAGGACACGCACAGTGATGCTCGGCCATCGGGCCTGGCGTCGACAAGAATGGGGAAGACCATGGCACGTATTCTGATCGTCGATGATTCGCCGACCGAAATGTACAAACTGACCGGCATGCTGGAAAAGCACGGTCATGAAGTGTTGAAAGCCGAAAACGGTGCCGACGGCGTCGCCCTGGCCCGCCAGGAAAAGCCCGATGCGGTCCTGATGGACATCGTCATGCCCGGCCTCAACGGCTTCCAGGCGACCCGCCAGCTGACCAAGGACCCGGAAACCGGGCACATCCCGGTGATCATCATCACCACCAAGGATCAGGAAACCGACAAGGTCTGGGGCACGCGCCAGGGCGCCAAGGATTACCTGACCAAGCCGGTCGATGAAGACACCCTGATCAAGACCCTGAACAACGTGCTGGCCGGTTGATCGTCAGGCCATGAACGAGTCGCTGACGGCCTTCGAGTTGCTGCTGCAAATCGACCAGCGCTGTCGTTTGCTGGCGGCGGACTTGCCGTCCCAGCCACCCCGGCGGGACAGCTGGAGCGGCATCGGTTTTCGCCTGGGTGAGCACTGGTACGTCGCGCCCATGAGCGAAGTCAGCGAAGTCTTGCACGAGCCGCGCTCCACTCAGCTACCGGGGGTCAAACCCTGGGTCAAGGGTGTCGCCAACCTGCGCGGGCGTTTGCTGCCGGTCATGGATTTGGGCGGCTTCTTCGGGCACGAGCTTTCGGCGGTGCGCCGACAGCGGCGGGTGTTGGTGGTGGAACATGAAGAGGTGTTTGCCGGTTTGCTGGTCGATGAAGTCTTCGGCCTCCAGCACTTTGCCCAGGACAGCCTGGAGCCGGTACCGGCAGACGAGTTGAAGGGGCCGGTGGCGGCGTTCGTCAAAGGCCGTTTTCAGTGCGAGCAGAGCTGGCAGGTGTTCAGCCCGTTTGCGTTGACGCAGTCTCAGGGGTTCATGAACGTCGCGATTTAACCGGAATACCACAGATCCAATGTGGGAGCGGGCTTGCTCGCGAAGGCGGTAGATCAGCCAATATCAATGTTGAATGGACTGCCGCCTTCGCGAGCAAGCCCGCTCCCACAGGGTTGCGGGCGGGCCCGGAAGTGGGTTAACAGGCGAGGACCGATGATAAAAGCAAAAGCAGGCAAGCCAATGGAAGGGTCGCGCAGCCGGTCGCAGATTATCGTGCTGTTCATCGCGCTGATCATCTTTATCATGCTGCTGTTCGCCAACTTCGCGTACCTCAACACCCAGGCTACCTACGACAAACAGTACATCGGCCACGCCGGCGAACTGCGCGTGCTGTCCCAGCGGATCGCCAAGAACGCCACCGAAGCCGCCGCCGGCAAGGCTGCCGCGTTCAAGTTGCTCAGCGATGCTCGCAACGATTTTGCCCGGCGCTGGGGTTATCTGAAGAAGGGCGATCCTGCCACCGGCCTGCCGCCGGCCCCGGCTACCGTGCGTCCAGAGATGCGTGCGGTGCAACAGGACTGGGAACGCCTGCTGAAAAACACCGATGCGATTCTTTCCAGCGAGCAAACCGTACTGTCGCTGCATCAGGTCGCCGCGACCCTGGCCGAAACGGTGCCGCAGTTGCAGGTCGAGTACGAGAAAGTCGTCGAGATTCTCCTGCAACGGGGCGCTCCGGCGGCCCAGGTGGCCATGGCTCAGCGCCAGTCGCTGCTGGCCGAACGGATCCTCGGCGCGGTCAACACGGTATTGGCCGGTGACGAAAACTCACAGCAGGCCGCCGATGCGTTCGGGCGTGACGCAACGCAGTTCGGCAAGGTACTCAACGGCATGCTCCAGGGCGACCCGGCGCTCAAGGTCAGCCAGGTCGAAGACCGCGACGCCCGTGCGCGTCTCGCGGAAATCTCCGAGCTGTTCGAGTTCGTCTCGGGCTCGGTGGACGAGATTCTCGAAACCTCGCCGGAGCTATTCAAAGTCCGCGAATCGGCCTCGAACATTTTCAGTCTGTCGCAAACCCTGCTCGACGAAGCCTCACACCTGGCCAGCGGTTTCGAAAACATGGTCGGCGGGCGCACCACCGACACCATAGGCGGTTATGTGCTGGGCTTGCTGGCGCTGGCTTCGATCATCCTGATCGGCCTGGTGATGGTGCGCGAAACCAATCGTCAGTTGCGCGAAACCGCCGAGAAAAACGAGCGCAACCAGAACGCGATCATGCGCTTGCTCGACGAAATCGAAGACCTGGCCGATGGCGACCTCACGGTAACGGCCTCGGTGACCGAAGACTTTACCGGCACCATCGCCGACTCGATCAATTACTCCGTCGACCAGTTGCGCGATCTGGTCGCGACCATCAACCTCACCGCCGGCCAGGTGGCCGCCGCCGTGCAGGAAACCCAGGCCACCGCCATGCACCTGGCCCAGGCCTCGGAGCATCAAGCCCAGCAGATTTCCGAGGCCTCCATGGCGATCAACGAAATGGCCGAATCCATCGACCAGGTGTCGGCCAACGCGGCGGAATCTTCGGCGGTTGCCGAGCGCTCGGTGGAAATCGCCAACAAGGGCAACGAGGTGGTGCACAACACCATCCACGGCATGGACAACATTCGCGAACAGATTCAGGACACCGCCAAACGCATCAAGCGTCTGGGCGAGTCCTCCCAGGAAATCGGCGACATTGTCAGCCTGATCGATGATATTGCCGACCAGACCAACATCCTTGCCCTCAACGCGGCCATCCAGGCGTCCATGGCCGGTGACGCCGGTCGCGGCTTCGCCGTGGTCGCCGATGAAGTGCAGCGCCTGGCCGAGCGCTCGTCCGCCGCTACCCGGCAGATCGAAACCCTGGTGCGGGCGATCCAGACCGACACCAACGAAGCAGTCATCTCCATGGAGCAGACGACGACCGAAGTGGTGCGCGGCGCTCGTCTGGCGCAGGATGCCGGTGTGGCCCTGGAAGAAATCGAGGGCGTTTCCAAGACACTAGCGGCGTTGATCCAGAGCATTTCCAATGCGGCGCAACAGCAGACGTCGTCGGCCGGCCAGATTTCCCTGACGATGAACGTGATCCAGCAGATCACCTCGCAGACGTCGTCGGGTTCCACCGCCACGGCCGACAGCATCGGTAACCTGGCGAAAATGGCCAGTCAGTTGCGTCGTTCGGTGTCCGGTTTCACCTTGCCGGATGCCAAGGTGCAGGTTGTGGACAAAGCTTGAACCGCCCATGGGTATCTGAATCGTGATTGGAGTGGTTATGGGTGATCGGCACGACTATGTGGCCCTCGAGTGGGTCAAGGGCGAGATTGCCGAAACGCTGAAACAGGCTCATCACGCGATTGAAAACCTGCTCGATGACCCGCAGGCGACCCAAGCGCTGGATGATTGCCTGGCATGCATCCATCAGGTCCACGGCAGTTTGCAGATGGTCGAGTTCTACGGCGCGGCGTTGCTCGCCGAAGAAATGGAACAACTGGCCATGGCCTTGCAGGGCAACCGTGTCAGCCATCGCGACGAGGCGTTGCACCTGTTGATGCAGGCCCTCGGGCAGTTGCCGGTCTACCTCGACCGGGTGCAGGGCGCGCGTCGCGACTTGCCACTGGTGGTGTTGCCCCTGATCAACGACCTGCGCAGCGCCCGTGGCGAAAGCCTTTTGTCGGAAACCAGCCTGTTCAGCCCGCAATTACCCGAGTTGCCAGCGCTGGACGCACAAACGCTGGCGCAACTGGAACCGGCTGATTTGCCCGGTGTGCTGCGCAAGCTGCGACAGATGCTGCAAATGGCGCTGGTCGGATTCCTGCGTGAACAGGACAACGACACCAACCTCGATTACCTGGCCAAGGTCTTCACCCGCCTCGAAGCACTGTGTGCCGACGCCCCCCTTGGCCCGTTATGGCAGGTGGCATCGGCGCTGGTCGAAGGCATGCAGGGCGGTGCGATCGCCAACAGCCCGGCCTTGCGCAGCCTGTTCAAGGATGCCGACAAGGAACTCAAGCGCCTGCTCGAACAAGGCATGCCAGGCATCAATCAACCGGCCCCGCCGGAGCTGCTCAAGAGTTTGCTGTTCTACATTGCCAAAGCCGAACATCTCACCGGGCAGATGCTGACCATGAAAGAACGCTACTCACTGGACGACGCGCTGCCCGACAGCGCGATGGTCGATGAAGAACGCGCGCGGCTGGCCGGGCCCGACCGTGATGCCATGCGCTCGGTGTTGGCGGCGCTGTGCGAAGAGCTGGTGCGGGTCAAGGAGCGCCTGGACCTGTTCGTGCGCAGTGACCGCCAGCACACCTCCGACCTCGACAGCCTGCTGGCGCCGCTGCGGCAAATCGCCGACACCCTGGCGGTCCTGGGTTTCGGTCAGCCGCGCAAGGTGATCATCGATCAACTGGCGGTGGTGCTCAGCCTCGCCCAAGGCCAGCGTGAACCCAACGATGCGATCCTCATGGACGTTGCCGGGGCCCTGTTGTACGTCGAAGCGACACTGGCCGGCATGGTCGGAACCGTGGAGCCGGAGAGCCAGGACGACAATCGCCTGCCAACCACCGACCTGACGCAGATCCATCAGATCGTGATCAAGGAGGCCCGCATCTGTTTGCAGCAGGCCAAGGACATGATCGTCGACTACATCGACGCCGATTGGGACCGCCAGCATTTGCAGGCGCTGCCGGCCTTGCTGACCCAGGTGCGCGGCGCGCTGGCGATGATTCCCTTGAGCCGGGCGGCGAGCCTGGTCGAAACCTGCAATCACTTTATCCGCGAGCACCTGTTGCTCGAGCCGGGTCAACCCGGCTGGCAGGAGCTGGACAGCCTGGCCGATGTGGTCACCAGCATCGAGTACTACCTCGAGCGCCTCAGCGATGACCCGCAGGCCCAGGGCGAAAACCTGCTCGATGTCGCGGAAAAAAGCCTGGCGAGACTCGGGTTTTTCCCCAGTGAGCAGCATGTGCCCGTGCTGGATGATGTGCTCAACCCGACTGAAGCGCAGGTCATGCAGATGATGCAGGAGCTGGATGATCCGCAGACCGTCCAGACCCTGGCCGATGTGCTTGCCAGCCCGGTTTCGAGCCTGAACCCACCCGCGCTGAACACCCCGGGCAGCCTGCTGCCGCCACCTGCAGGCGAAGAACCGGTGGACGATGAGCTGCGCGAGGTGTTCCTCGAAGAAACCGACGAAGTCCTGGAGATCCTGCGCGAATACTTGCCGCGCTGGTCGGTCAACCCTGACAACCACTCGGCCTTGAGTGAGCTGCGCCGCGCCTTTCATACCCTCAAGGGCAGTGGCCGCATGGTGCGCGCTCTGGTGCTGGGCGAGCTGGCCTGGGCCGTGGAAAACCTGCTCAACCGCGTACTGGAAAACAGCGTGGAGCCGGGCGCTACGGTGCAGCAACTGATCGGCGATGTGCTGCATCTGCTGCCTGAACTGGTGGCCGAATACGCCGCCAATGCCCAGCGTCAGCGCAACGATGTCGATCAGTTGGCCGCTCGCGCCCACGCCCTGGCCAAAGGCGATGAACCGGTGTCCGATGAGGATACGCAAGATGTCGCGGCCCTCGACCCGCTGTTGCTGGAGATCTTCCGCAAAGAGGCTCAAACCCATTTAGGCAGCCTCAATCGCTTCCTTGATCAGGCCGCCGAACATGTGCCGTTGCAGGCCAGCGACGAATTGCAGCGTGCCTTGCACACCCTCAAGGGCAGTGCCTATATGGCCGGTGTGTTGCCGATTGCCGAGCTGGCCGCGCCGCTGGATCAACTGGCCCGGGAATACAAGGCGCACCTGATCGCGCTGGATCTGGATGAGCTCGAATTGCTGCTGGAAGCTGAAGGGCTGTTTCGCCTCGGCTTGCGCCAGCTCAAACGCGATCCGCTGGCGGAAATTCCCGGTGCCCGGGGTTTGACCGAGCGCGCCAGGGCGCTGCTGGCCGAACGTCTGGAAAACCTCCTGAGCACACCGAACACCGGGCTGCGGATCAAGCGCGATCCGCAACTGATCAACAACTTCCTCGCCCAGGGCATGGACATCCTGCTGGACGCCGAAAGCCTGTTGCAGCGTTGGCAGCAACACCCAGGCGAACGTCAGGAACTCAGCGCGCTGCTGGACGAATTGACCACTCTCGGCGAAGGCGCCCATCTGGCCGACCTGCACCCGGTGGATGAGTTGTGCGAAGCGTTGCTCGATCTCTACGGTGCCGTGGAAGAAAGCAGCCTGGCGGTCAGCGAGCGGTTTTTCCATGAGGCACAGGCTGCCCACGAAGCGCTGATCAACATGCTCGACGAACTGGCAGCCGGCCAGGAAGTCAGCCCGCAACCGCAACGGATCAGGGCCTTGCGCGAGCTGCTCGACGAGAGCCTTGATCCGTCGGCCATGGGCCTGATCCGCAGCGATGGCAGCCGCAGCCTGAGCATCCGCGAATTGGGCGCAGCCACCGCCGATCTAGAGCACACGCTACCTCCTGTAGGAGCGAGCCCGCTCGCGATGGACGTTAACGATGACACGTTGTCATTGGATAAACGCGGCGCCGGTGAGACCATCGCGAGCGAGCTCGCTCCTACAGGAGAAGGGCGCGGGCTGGACGATGAAATCGTTGCGATCTTCCTTGAAGAAGCGGTGGATATCCTCGAAAGCGCCGGTCAGGCCTTGCAGCGCTGGTTGCGCGACTCGGACAACGCCGCGCCGCTGTCGTCCCTGCAACGGGATCTGCACACTCTCGAAGGCGGCGCGCGCATGGCCGAGGTCGGGCCGGTCGGCGATCTGGCCCATGAACTGGAAAGCCTTTATCAGGGCCTGGTGGACCGTCGTTATGCCTTCAGCGATTCACTGGCGGCGCTGCTCAAACAGAGCCATGAGCGACTGGCGTTGTACCTCGAACAGTTGCAGCTCAACCAGCCGCTGGACGATGCCCGTGAGCTGATCGAAGCCATTCGTGCCTACCGTCAAGGTCATGCGGGTATCGCCGAGTCCCCCCGGCAGGCGACCGACAACGACGCGGCTGCGCACGATCCGGAATTGCTGGATATCTTCCTCGAGGAAGGTTTCGACATCATCGAAAGCTCCGGGGCGGCGCTGGAGCGCTGGCAGGCCCAGCCTTCGAGTCGTCAGGAAGTGGAAACCCTGCTGCGCGACCTGCACACCCTCAAGGGTGGCGCGCGCATGGTGGAAATCGCCGCGATTGGCGATCTGGCCCATGAACTGGAGTTTCTCTACGAAGGCCTGTCCACCGGTGAGCTGCAACCGACGGAGCCGTTGTTCGCGCTGTTGCAGCGCAGCCATGACCGTCTGGCGCAGATGCTCGATGCGGCCCGCGCCGGCGAGCCGATGCCGCCAGCCGACCGCTTGATTGATGCGATCAAGAATTTCAGCCACCCGGCCGTGCCTGAAGCCCCCGCGCCGGTTGCGCCGTCGGCCACGCCCAAGGCCGAGCCGCTGGCGCCGCCGTCCGATGCCGGCGCAGACATGGTCAAGGTCTCGGCGGAGCTGCTCGACGATCTGGTCAACCTGGCCGGTGAAACATCGATCTTCCGTGGCCGGATCGAACAGCAGGTCAACGATGCGCACATCGCCCTCAATGAGATGGAGACCACCATCGAGCGGATGCGCGACCAGTTGCGCCGCCTCGATACCGAAACCCAGGGGCGGATCCTCAGCCGCCAGCAAGTCGATGCCGAACGCCTGGGCTACGAGGAGTTCGACCCGCTGGAAATGGACCGCCACTCACAGTTGCAGCAATTGTCCCGGGCGCTGTTCGAATCGGCCTCTGACTTGCTCGACCTCAAGGAAACCCTAGAGCGACGCAATCAGGACACGGAAAACCTGCTGCAACAGCAGGGCCGCATCAACACCGAGTTGCAGGAAGGGCTGATGCGCACGCGCATGGTGCCGTTCGAACGCATGCTCCCGCGTTTGCAGCGCATCGTCCGGCAGGTGTCCAGTGAACTGGGCAAGGACGTGGACTTCATCGTCGACAACGCCGAAGGCGAGATGGATCGCAATGTGCTTGAACGCATGGCCGCGCCGCTGGAACACATGCTGCGCAACGCGGTCGACCATGGCCTGGAGTCTGTCGACGTGCGGCTGGCGGCGGGGAAACCGGCCAAAGGCAAGATCACCCTCGATCTGCTGCGCGAAGGGGGCGACATCATTTTCGACATCCGCGACGACGGCGCCGGTGTGCCGCTGGACGCGGTGCGGCGCAAGGCGATCAAGCGCGGCCTGCTCGCCCCGGACAGCGTCATCAGTGATCACGATGTGTTGCAGTTCATCCTGCAACCGGGTTTTTCCACCGCCGAAAAAATCACCCAGATCTCCGGGCGCGGCGTTGGCATGGATGTAGTGCACGAAGAGGTGCGGCAACTGGGCGGCACCATGAGCATCGACTCGGTGCCCGGGCAGGGTGTGCATTTCCGCATTCGCCTGCCGTTTACCGTATCGGTCAACCGGGCGTTGATGGTTCAGTGCGGTGAGGACCAATACGCGATCCCGCTCAATACCATCGACGGCATCGTGCGCGTCCTGCCCAATGAACTCGAAGGGTATTTCCGTTTCGATTCGCCGACCTACGAATACGCCGGGCAACGTTACGAACTGTGCTACCTGGGTGAGTTGCTGAAAACCAGCCCGCGCCCGAAACTGTTGGGCCAGAGCCTGCCATTGCCGGTGTTGCTGGTGCAGTGCAACGAGCGGCACATCGCGGTGTTGGTGGACGCCATGGCCGGCACTCGCGAAATCGTGGTCAAGAGCCTGGGGCCGCAGTTTGCGGCGGTTCAAGGGGTGTCCGGAGCGACGATTCTCGGGGATGGCCGGGTGGTGCTGATCCTGGATTTGCTGGCGCCGATCCGCGCCATGCAGGCCCGTGTACCCCAGCGTCCGGTCGGGCAAGAGATCGAGGCCGAACCGCACCGGCCGCTGCTGGTGATGGTGGTCGACGATTCGGTCACCGTGCGCAAGGTCACCAGCCGCTTGCTCGAACGCCATGGCATGAATGTGCTGACCGCCAAGGACGGAGTCGATGCCATGCTGCTGCTGGAAGAGCACATGCCCGACCTGATGCTGCTGGACATCGAGATGCCTCGCATGGACGGCTTCGAGGTCGCGACCCAGGTGCGCAACGACGAACGCCTGCGACACCTGCCGATCATCATGATCACCTCCCGCACCGGACAGAAACACCGCGACCGCGCCATGGCCATCGGCGTCAACGACTACCTGGGCAAGCCGTACCAGGAATCGGTGCTGCTCGAAAGCATCGCCTTGTGGAGCAAGACCCATGCTTGAGCACCGCACCAGCAACCTCACCGGCCTGCTGCTGCCGTTGGCCGACCGCAACCTGCTCCTGCCCAACGTCGCCGTTGCCGAGCTGATCGATTACCAGCAGCCGGGGACGTTCGACCTCGACACACCGCCGTGGTACCTGGGCCTGGTGACGTGGCGCGAGCGGCAGATTCCGCTGCTGAGTTTCGAGTCGGCCTGCGGGCAGAAAATCGTCATCGGTGAACGCGCGCGGATCGTCATTCTCAACGCCCTGGGCGGGCGGTCCGAGCTGAAGTTCATCGCGCTGTTGGTGCAGGGAATTCCGCGCTCCTGCAAGCTCGATAGCCAGTTGAGTTATGTGGATGTGCCGTTGTGTGCGCTGGAGCAGGCGGCGGTGCAGGTGGGGGAGCAGGTGGTGAAGGTGCCGGATTTGTTGGCGCTGGAGGCGCTGCTTGTGAATGCCGGGTTGGCCATCTGATCGCGGCCTTGCGTTGACTGCACCGGCCTCTTCGCGGGCAAGCCCGCTCCCACAGTGTCCGTGTGTTGCCCAAATTCAACGGCAACCACTAACCCTGTGGGAGCGGGCTTGCCCGCGAAGAGGCCAGTATGAGCGACGCAGATCTCGATCATTAACCTGAGCGTAACGATTCATCACTCTGCTTGATTGATGCCCCCACCCAACACTCCTAATGTGACCCCCACGACAGCGAACCCGTGGAGTGGTCATGACAACAACAATATCCCCCGACTCGCGATGGACGCGGCGGCGCAGCGAAAAGCAGCGGCGCCTCGAGCTGGTGCGAGGTCTTGCCGACGGTGTGGTGTTGCCCACCGACAACATCGTGGCGGCGTTGGAGGCCTTGATCCTGCCGGGCGATCGCGTGGTGCTCGAAGGCAACAACCAAAAGCAGGCGGATTTCCTCTCGCGTTCCCTGGCCAAGGTCGACCCCGCGAAGCTGCATGACCTGCACATGATCATGCCCAGCGTCGGGCGCTCCGAGCACCTGGACCTGTTCGAACGCGGCATCGCCCGCAAGCTCGACTTCTCTTTCGCCGGCACCCAAAGCCTGCGCATCAGCCAGTTGCTCGAAGACGGCCTGCTGGAAGTCGGCGCGATCCACACCTACATCGAACTCTACGCACGGCTGGTGGTGGATCTGATTCCCAACGTCGTGCTTTCGGCCGGGTTCATGGCCGACCGCGCCGGCAACATCTACACCGGGCCGAGCACCGAAGACACCCCGGCGCTGATAGAGCCGGCGGCCTTCAGTGACGGCATCGTCATCGTCCAGGTAAACCAGTTGGTGGACGACGTCAGCGACCTGCCGCGGGTAGACATTCCCGCCTCCTGGGTCGACTTCGTGGTGGTGGCCGACAAGCCGTTCTATATCGAACCGCTGTTTACCCGCGACCCTCGGCACATCAAGCCCGTGCACGTGCTGATGGCGATGATGGCGATCCGCGGGATCTACGAAAAACACAATGTGCAGTCCCTCAACCACGGTATCGGTTTCAATACCGCTGCCATCGAGCTGATCCTGCCGACCTACGGCGAATCCCTCGGCCTCAAGGGCAAGATCTGCCGCAACTGGACGCTCAACCCGCACCCGACCCTGATTCCCGCCATTGAAAGCGGCTGGGTCGAAAGCGTGCATTGCTTCGGCACCGAACTGGGGATGGAGAACTACATTGCGGCGCGGCCGGATGTGTTCTTTACCGGGCGCGACGGCTCCCTGCGTTCCAATCGGATGTTCAGCCAACTGGCCGGGCAATACGCCGTGGACCTGTTCATCGGCGCGACTTTGCAAGTCGATGGCGACGGTCATTCCTCTACTGTGACTCGCGGACGCCTGGCCGGTTTCGGCGGAGCACCGAACATGGGCCACGACCCGCGCGGTCGCCGCCACGGCACACCGGCATGGCTCGACATGCGCAACACGGATGTCGCCGAGCCGATGCTCGAACGTGGCAAAAAGCTCGTGGTGCAGATGGTCGAGACCTTCCAGGAGGGCGGCAAACCGACTTTCGTTGAAACCCTCGATGCGGTCGATGTGGCGAAGAAAAGCGGCATGCCACTGGCGCCGATCATGGTCTACGGCGACGACGTGACCCACCTGTTGACCGAAGAAGGCATCGCCTACCTGTACAAGGCGCGCTCGCTGGAAGAACGCCAGGCGATGATCGCCGCCGTCGCCGGGGTGACCGCCATCGGCCTGCGCCACAACCCCAAAGACACCGCGCGCATGCGCCGCGAAGGCCTGATCGCCTTGCCCGAAGACCTCGGCATCCGCCGCACCGACGCCACTCGCGAACTGCTCGCGGCGAAAAGCGTGGCCGACCTGGTGGAGTGGTCCGGTGGCCTCTACAACCCGCCCGCCAAGTTCAGGAGCTGGTAATGCACGCACTTAACCTGCAACCCAAAAACCTGAGCCTGGCCGAACGGCTGGCGGACCTGGCGGTGGACGCACTGATCGACGAAGCTGATCTGTCGCCGAAACCGGCACTGGTCGACCGTCGCGGCAATGGCGCCCACACCGATTTGCACCTGGGGCTGATGCACGCATCGGCGCTGTCCTTGTGGCCGGCCTTTAAGGAAATGGCTGAAGCCGCCATCGAGTTCGGCGAAATCGGCTTGCCCCTGCGCGAAGCCGTGGGCCGCATCGGTCGCGAAGGCGAGCAAGTGATGCTCGACACCACCGGCGGCGTGAACACCCATCGCGGTGCGATCTGGGCCTTGGGCTTGTTGATCACTGCCGCTGCGCTGCAACCTCAATCCTGCAGTGCCAATAGCGTGGCGCTGCGAGCTGCGCGGTTGGCCTTGCTTGACGACCGTTTTGCACCACGTTCGCTCAGCCACGGTGCGCAAGTCGCCCAACGCTACGGCGCTCGCGGTGCCCGTGAAGAAGCGCAGCTGGGTTTTCCGGCGGTGACCCAACGTGCGCTGCCGCAACTGCTGCGCAGCCGCGCCGCCGGTCATGGCGAGCAGAACGCCCGGCTCGATGCGCTGCTGGCGATCATGACGAGTCTGGCCGACACCTGCGTGCTTTACCGCGCCGGTGAAGAAGGCCTGAACACCATGCAACTGGGCGCCCGGGCGGTGCTCGATGCGGGTGGCAGTGCCAGCCTCGGCGGACGTCGCCGTTTGCACGAGCTGGACCAACAACTCATCGCGTTGAATGCCTCGCCCGGCGGCGCTGCCGACCTGCTCGCAGCCTGCCTGTTCATCGACCGTATCGCGTCTGGCGACGGCCTCATCCAGGGAGTGTTTTGATGGAAACCTTATCCTTTGAATTCCCCGCCGGGCAGCCGCCACGCGGTCGTACCCTGGTGGGCTGTGTCGGCTCTGGCGATCTGGAAGTGCTGATCGAACCGGGCCAGGCCGGCAAGCTGACAATCAACGTGCAGACCTCGGTCAATGGCAGCGAACAACGCTGGCAGCATCTGTTCGCACGGATGTTCGACGGTCAGACGCCGCCGGCGATGGCCATCGACATCCACGATTTCGGCGCGACTCCCGGCGTAGTGCGCCTGCGCCTGGAACAGGGCTTCGAGGAGATCGGCCATGACTGACAGCGCATCCCTGCTCAACAAGCACAGCTTCGTCGAACTCGGTGCCCGGCAACGGGCCAAGGCCCTGCTCGACGCCGGCACCTTCCGCGAACTGCTCGATCCCTTTCAACGGATCATGTCGCCGTGGCTGTCGCGCCAGGGCGTGGTGCCGCAAGCCGACGACGGCGTGGTGATCGCCAAGGGCAACCTCGATGGTTTGCCGGTGGTGATCGCGGCCATCGAAGGCGCGTTCCAGGGCGGCAGCCTCGGTGAAGTCGGCGGAGCAAAAATTGCCGGTGCGCTGGAACTGGCCGCCGAAGACAACCGCAACGGCATCCCGACCCGCGCCGTGCTGCTGCTGGAAACCGGCGGCGTGCGTTTGCAGGAAGCCAACCTCGGCCTGGCAGCCATTGCCGACATCCACGCGGCGATTGTCGATTTGCAGCGGTACCAACCCGTGGTCGGTGTGGTGGCGGGCAGCGTCGGTTGCTTTGGCGGCATGTCGATTGCCGCCGGGTTGTGCAGCTATCTGTTGGTGACCCAGGAGGCGCGACTCGGCCTGAATGGTCCGCAGGTGATCGAACAGGAAGCCGGACTCGAGGAGTACGACTCCCGCGACCGGCCCTTCATCTGGAGCCTGACCGGTGGCGAGCAGCGCTTCGCCAGTGGTCTGGTGGATCGCTATGTTGCCGACGACGTGGCGCAGATTCGCCAGCAAGTCGGCGAGTTGCTCCAGCAAGGTTTGCCGGCGCAACCACGTAGCCAACAGGCCGAGCTGTTCCTGCAGCGGTTGGCGCGTCTGGACGCCGAACCGCAAATCGAGCCGTCCGTGGTTCGCGATCTGTACCAAGGAGAACGCCCATGAGTTCGTATTCCCTGCGTGGTTTGAACTGGTTCAACGCCTTGAGCGCCGGGGCGAAAGCGGTCGAGGGATTGCCGGCTTCGCTGAAGGTCGCGGACGGTGCGCTGGGCGATCAGCCTGTGCGTTTCATCGCGGTGGTGGCCGACCCGGAGAACCGCTTCGTCCGTGCACGCAATGGCGAAGTGGGCTTGCTCGAAGGCTGGGGCCTGGCCAAGGCCGTGGATGAAGTCATCGCCGCCGATCAGCACAAGGCACGTAAACGCGCCTTGGTCGCCATCGTCGACGTGCCGAGCCAGGCTTACGGTCGACGCGAGGAAGCCCTCGGCATTCATCAGGCGCTGGCCGCAGCGGCGGGCAGTTACGCCCGTGCCCGTCTGGCCGGCCATGCAGTGATCGGTTTGCTGGTGGGCAAGGCGATGTCCGGGGCGTTTCTGGCCCACGGCTATCAGGCCAACCGCTTGATCGCCCTGCGCGATCCGGGGGTGATGGTGCATGCAATGGGCAAGGCGTCGGCGGCGCGGGTGACCTTGCGCAGCGTCGAAGAGCTGGAAACCCTGGCCGCCAGCGTGCCGCCGATGGCTTATGACATCGACAGCTATGCCAGCCTCGGGCTGCTGTGGGAAACCTTGTCGGTTGGGCAGATCGAGCAGCCGACGGCAGCGGATCTGGCGCGGGTGATCGAGTGCCTGGGTCAGGCGATGGGCGATATCGCCGAGAAGGGTGCAGATCTCAGTGGTCGTCTCGGTGCGGCCAATCGTGCGGCGTCGAGCAAGGTTCGCCAATTGTTGAGAGCACAGTGGTGAATGCGCTTCTGGCTCACGACCTGCTGTGGGGCATGACCCCGCGGCAGTTGCCTGCGGATGCCCCGACCTGGGTGATCGAGTCGATCATTGCCGGCCAGCCGGTGGTGGTCCGTCGCGCCTTGTGCGCGGCGGGACAGGTGGCAGTGGGCGTGCGTGGGCCGCTGCGTGAGCAGCGATTTGCGACGCTGATGGAAGTCGCCGCCATCACCCGGCGGGTGCGGCCGGAAGAACTTTGCCATGTTCAAGGCCAGCGTGACTTCCCGGCGCTGCGGGCCTTGGCACAACTGCGCTCGCACCTTGATGAGAGTGGCTGGGTTTGGGGTGTCAGCGGCAGCGCCGGATTCGAATTGGCCAGCGGGTTTGCCGCGTTGCACGAGGACAGCGACCTCGATCTGATCCTGCGTACGCCACGTCCGTTGAGTCGTGCCGACGCGCAGGCGCTGGTGGCCGTTCTCGACACCGCCGTATGCCGCGTGGACCTGCAGTTGCAGACACCCTTGGGCGCCGTTGCCTTGCGCGAATGGGCCGGTGCTTCGTCGCGGGTCCTGCTGAAAAATGCCATTCAAGCCACTCTGGTTACTGATCCGTGGAATCCACAGGAGCAAGCAGCATGAGTAGCCTGCTGGTGTTCCCCGGCCAGGGCGCGCAACAACCCGGAATGCTGGCTCGTTTGCCTCGGGAAACGTTGGTCGAGGCGAGCGACCTGCTCGGTGAAGATGTATTGCTGCTGGATTCTGCCGAAGCATTGCGCTCGACAAGGGCGGTTCAGCTTTGCCTGCTGATCGCTGGCGTCGCCGCTTCACGCCAGTTGACCATGGCCCCGGACTATGTGGCCGGCTTGTCGATCGGCGCTTATCCGGCGGCAGTGGTGGCCGGTGTCTTGAGTTTCAACGATGCGTTGCATCTGGTCAGCCTGCGCGGTGAGCTGATGCAGCAGGCTTATCCACAGGGCTACGGCATGACCGCGATCATCGGTCTGGATCTAGCCGCGGTGGAAGGATTACTGGCCCGGGTGCACAGCGCGCTAATGCCGGTTTATCTGGCCAATATCAATGCCGATAACCAGGTGGTGATTGCCGGTAGCGATGCTGCGATGAAAGCGGTGGCCGAGTTGGCGAAAGGTTGCGGAGCTGGCCTGGCCAAGCGTCTGGCGGTGAGCGTGCCGTCCCACTGCCCATTGCTTGAGGCACCCGCGCAACGGTTGGCCGAAGCCTTCGCCAAAGTGCTGCTGCAATCGCCGAAGATCGGTTACCTGAGCGGCAGTCGCGCGCGTCCGCTGATCAAGCCGCAAGCGTTGCGCGACGACCTGGCCTTCAACATGTGCCGCATCGTCGATTGGCGCGGCACGGTACAAAGCGCCTACGAGCGCGGCGTGCGTCTACAGATCGAACTGCCGCCCGGTGCGGTGCTGACCGGGCTGGCGCGCCGGGTGTTCGAGCAGGGCACCGTGATTGCCTTCGACGGTGCCCGGCTCGATACCCTGCAGGCGCTGATGCGTGAGGAGGGAAGCCGCCACTCCTAAAACTCAGGCTTCGAACAACAAAAACAACATTCGAAATGCACTTTGAGGACTACAACAATGATTATTTACGGTGTGGCGCTGTTGGCGATCTGTACGCTGGCAGGGGTGATCATGGGTGACATGCTCGGGGTGTTGCTGGGTGTGAAATCAAACGTCGGCGGTGTCGGGATCGCGATGATCCTGCTGATTTGCGCACGGTTGTGGATGCACAGGCGTGGCGGCATGACCCGGGAGTGCGAGATGGGTGTCGGCTTCTGGGGCGCCATGTACATCCCGGTAGTGGTGGCGATGGCGGCGCAACAAAACGTGGTCACGGCGCTGCACGGCGGTCCGGTGGCTGTGCTGGCGGCGATCGGTTCGGTGGTGGTTTGCGGTTGCACCATTGCCCTGATCAGCCGGACCCACAAAGGCGAACCCTTGCCCGATGAACCGGCGGATGTAACGCAGGTTGGCGCACCGGCAGGAGGTCGCTGATATGTGGGAACTCTTTGAGAAAGGCCTGGCAACTAACAGTCTGGTCACCGCATTCGCTTTCGTCGGCATCATCATGTGGGTGTCAGTGATTCTCTCCAAACGCCTGACCTTCGGACGGATTCACGGCTCTGCCATCGCTATCGTCATTGGCCTGGTACTGGCCTGGGTCGGTGGCACGATGACCGGCGGGCAAAAAGGCCTGGCGGACTTGACGCTGTTTTCCGGCATCGGGTTGATGGGCGGCGCGATGCTGCGGGACTTCGCCATCGTCGCCACGGCGTTCGAGGTGCAGGCCACCGAAGCGAAAAAGGCCGGTTTGATCGGTGTGATTGCGCTGCTGTTGGGCACGGTGCTGCCGTTTATCGTCGGCGCGTGCATGGCCTGGGCATTCGGTTACCGCGATGCGGTGAGCATGACCACCATTGGCGCCGGTGCGGTGACTTACATCGTCGGGCCGGTGACCGGTGCGGCCATTGGTGCCAGTTCCGATGTGGTGGCGCTGTCGATTGCCACCGGCCTGATCAAGGCGATCCTGGTGATGGTGGGTACACCGATGGCGGCGCGCTGGATGGGCCTGGACAACCCGCGTTCGGCGATGGTGTTCGGTGGGCTGGCCGGGACGGTCAGTGGCGTGACTGCGGGGCTGGCGGCGACGGATCGGCGTCTGGTGCCTTATGGCGCGTTGACTGCGACCTTCCACACCGGGCTTGGGTGCCTGTTGGGGCCTTCGCTGTTGTTCTTCATTGTTCGCGGGATTGTCGGGTAGCCACAAATCCTGAGTTGTCAGATCCGACGCCTTCGCGGGCAAGCCCGCTCCCACAGGTGCTGTGCAAATCCTTGTGGGAGCGGGCTTGCCCGCGATGGGGTCGACTCGGTTTCAAGCCTGCCGATTGGCATACATCCGACACTCCGCCAGCAACGCCAGCAGGTTCGGATCACGCTCCTTGGCTTTGAGGAACACCACGCCAATGTGCTGCTGCAACCGGTACTTTTCCTGCAACGGGATCAGCTTCACCCGGTTCTCGTACACCGCAGCAATTCGCCCCGGCAGCAACGCATAACCCACGCCCGAACTGACCATGCTCAGCAGGGTAAAGATGTCGTTGACCTGCATCGCCACCTTTGGCTCGAACCCTGCCTGCTCGAATACCCGCTTGCCGTCCTGATGGGTGGCGAAGCCCTGGGTCAGGGTGATGAAGGTTTCGTCGCGGACCTCGGCCAGGTCGACTTCGGTGCGCTGGGCAAACTTCGAGTCGGCGGGTGTGGCGAGGAAGATGTCGTCGGAAAACAGCGGGATCTGCTCGCAATCCGGGTCGTTGACGCTGTCGTCCAGCGACACCAGGATCGCATCGACTTCCATGTTCTTGAGCTTGTAGAGCAGGTCGATATTGGAGCCCAGAATCAGGTCGATGTTGAGCTCGCTGCGGCGGATCTTCAAACCCATGATCAGTTGCGGTACGGTCTTCACCGTCAGGGAATACAGTGAGCCCAGTTTGAAACGTTCGGCCGAAAACCCGGCGGCTTCGCGGGTCAGGCGCACGCTTTCGACGACATCCTGAATCAGCTTCTGCGCCCGCTCTTCCAGCACGTAAGCGCTTTCCAGCGGCGTCAGGCTGCGGCCTTCGTGCTTGAACAACGGGCAGCGCAGGGCGCTTTCCAGGGAGTGGATCGCGCGATGCACACTGACGTTACTGGTCTGCAACTCGGCAGCGGCCCGCGCCAGGTTGCCGGTGCGCATGAAGGCCAGGAACACCTCGAGTTTTTTCAGGGTCAACTCTTCATCGATCAGCATGGGGCAGGCTCTTTCTGGAATGACTCGATTGTGCCCAATTACACCGGGCCCGTCGTACAGAAACATTGCGCTTTTACACTTCAAGCCTGAGCCTTGCGCTCTGCAGCAATGAAATTCGAGGTGAGCAACGCATGTATCACGGGGAAAGACTGAACGCCTGGACGCATTTGCTCGGGGCTGTGGCGGCGTTTATCGGCGGGGTGTGGCTGATTGTGCTGGCCAGTCTCGACGGCAGCCCGTGGAAGATCGTCAGTATGGCGATCTACGCTTTTACCTTGCTGGTGCTGTACAGCGCGTCGACCGTGTACCACAGCGTGCGCGGGCGCAAGAAAGAGATCATGCAGAAGGTCGATCACTTTTCGATCTACCTGTTGATCGCCGGCAGCTACACGCCATTCTGCCTGGTGACCCTGCGCGGGCCGTGGGGCTGGACCTTGTTCGGGATTGTCTGGGGACTGGCGCTGATCGGCATCCTGCAGGAGATCAAGCCGCGTTCGGAAGCGCGGATTCTGTCGATCGTGATTTATGCGGTGATGGGCTGGATCGTGCTGGTGGCGGTCAAGCCGTTACTCGCGGCGCTGGGCACTGCCGGGTTTGCCTGGCTGGCCTCGGGCGGCGTGCTGTACACCGTGGGGATCATCTTTTTCGCCCTCGACCATCGTTTGCGACATGCCCACGGGATCTGGCACCTGTTCGTGATCGCCGGGAGTTTGCTGCACTTTGTGGCGATTCTGTTCTACGTCCTGTAAATCACCACAGTCCTCTGTGGGAGCGGGCTTGCTCGCGATGACGGCGTGTCAGTCGATCGAAATGTTGATTGATCCACCGCCATCGCGGGCAAGCCCGCTCCCACAGGTTGCTCATCAGGCTTCAGGGTTGCGCAGGACTCAGGTTCTCCAATTGCTCCCGGGCGCGGCGGCTGAAGATCTGCAACAGGTCATTGAGCGTGTGCGGCAGTGGTTCGCTGGTGCGAGTCACGGCGTACAGGGTGATCGGCAGTGGCGGGGCTAGCGGGCGGATGGTCGTGGTGCCCGGTGATGCGCCAAGGGCGGTGAACGGATCGATCACCGCCAGGCCCGCGCCGGACTCCACCATCGCCCGTGCCAGTGAGTAGGTTTGCACGGCGATGCGTACCCGGGGCGGCGGTTCGACCGCTTCCAGGTAACTGTCGAGCCGCGCGGCCAGTGGATCGGCGCTGGATAAACCGATCAGCGGCGCATCCGCCAGCGCCATCAGCGGCAACGGTTTACCTGCCTCTTCCTGAGGCCAGTAACCCCTCGGCGCCAACGCCACCAGCACGCCGGACGCCAGCGCCTGGGCCTTGAGCCCCGGGTGATCCGGGCGTTGCAGGGTCAGGGCAACATCCACTTCGCGCATCAACAGGTTCTGCACCAGTTCACGACTGTGGGCGCTGGAAAGTTCGCAAACGATGTCCGGGTAACGCCCGGTCCATTCGTGAATGGCCGGCGGCAGCAATGACAGGGCCAGCGCCGGGGTGGCACCGATGCGCAGGCTGTGGCCAGGCTCGCGGCGCAGGCTCTGCGCCAAGCGTCGCACGCCTTGCAGGCTTTCGCTGACCTTGTCCACTTCGCGCTCCAGTTCCAGCGCTTCCGGCGTCGCCTGCAACTTGCCGCGCACCCGCAAGAACAGCGGAAAACCCAATTGTTGCTCGGCGTGCTGCAACACCTTGCTCACCGCCGGCTGCGAGACGTGCAGCAATTGCGCGGCAGCGCTGATCGAACCGGTCTGGCGGATGGCCTGGAAAATCTCGATATGGCGAAGGCGCATGGCAAGTCCATAACCTTTGTTTATGGGTTTGCCATCTTTATGCATTGTTCATCGTCTGTCACCTGGCTCTAACCTTGGCCTCGTCTTCACAACGGTTTTAAGGACGGACATGGCTCAGCGTGTGTGCATCATCGGTGGCGGCGTGATTGGCCTGGCAACGGCCTATGCGCTGGTGCGCGACGGCTTCGAGGTGACGGTGATCGAGGCACGGGACTCGCTGGGCAGCGAAACCAGCTTCGCCAACGGCGGCCAGTTGTCCTATCGCTATGTCGCGCCCCTGGCCGACGCCGGTGTGCCTTTGCAAGCCATCGGCTGGATGCTGCGCGGCGACTCACCGTTGAAGCTGCGCCCGCGCTTCGACCCGGCCCAGTGGCGCTGGATGGCATCGTTCCTCGGCGCCTGCCGCCGCTCGGTCAATCGCGAGAACGCCGCGCACTTGCTGCGCCTGGCGCTGTTGAGCCAGGACACATTGAGATCCTGGCGCGAGGACGATGGGCTGACGGGATTCCAGTGGCGGCGCAATGGCAAACTGGTGACTTTCCGCCAGAACAGCAGCTTCGAGCATGCGCGCCAGGGCCTGGCCGACCCGCAGCAACAGCAAGTGTTGTCGCCGGCCGAATGCGCGCAACTGGAACCGGTGCTGATCGATGCGCCCTTTGTCGGGGCGATCTACACCCCGGACGAAGAGGTGGGCGACTGCCACGGTTTTTGCCGGCAACTGGCTGCCCGGCTGCAAGCGTCCGGCCGTTGCGAGTTTCGTCTCGGGCAAGCGGTGACCGGCATCCGCCACAGCAACGGCAGCGTCAACGCCATCGAACTGGGCGAGCAAGTGCTGCCGGTCGATCAACTGGTGATCGCCGCCGGTCATCGCAGTCCGCTATTGGCGCTGCCCGGGATGCAACTGCCGCTTTATCCGCTCAAGGGCTACAGCCTGACTGTGCCGATCGGCGCCGGTCACCGGGCGCCGGACGTGAGCATCACCGACTACGACCGCAAGATCGTCTACGCCCGCATCGGCGAGCAATTGCGAGTGGCGGCAATGGTCGACATTGTCGGCTTCGACCCCGCTTTGGACCCCAAGCGTCTGGCGCTGATCAAGCGCCAGGCCCATGACACCTTTCCCAATGCCGGCGCCTATGTCGAAGCCGTCGAATGGGCCGGCATGCGTCCGGCCACCCCCAACGGCGTGCCATTGCTGGGCGCGACGGCGTACCGCAACCTGTGGCTCAACCTCGGCCACGGCGCACTGGGTTTCACCCTGGCATGCGGCAGCGGGCGCTTGCTCAGCGAGCTGATCGGCAAGCGCGAGCCTTCCATCGACCTGCGCGGTTTCAACCACCGGGCCGCCTGAATAGCGATTTCTGAAGAGGACACTGCAATGACCATTACCCGACTGCACAGCAACCCGCGCCTGTCCGGCGCCGTGACCTTTGGCGAGCTGGTGTTTCTCTCCGGACAGGTGCCGGGCGATGCCCGGGATGCCGGCGACCAGACCCGCGAAGTACTGGCGAAAATCGATACCTTGCTGGCCGAGGCGGGCAGCGACAAGGATCATCTGCTCAGCGCGACCATTTACCTGAAGAACATCACCGAGGATTTCGCCGCGATGAACGAGGTCTGGTCGGCCTGGTTGTCGCCGGGGCAGGCACCGAGCCGCACCACCGTGCAGGCCGAACTGGCCCGACCGCAGGTGCTGGTGGAAATCACCGTCATCGCTGCACGCGTCTGATAAACCAACACCCACAACGGAGAATAACAATGCAAAAAATCACGTTGCTCGCTTGTACCCTTGGCCTGTTGCTCGGCAGTCAGGTTCAGGCCAATGAAGCGCCGCTGACCGGCACCCTGAGCAAGATCGCCAGTGCCAGCAGCATCACCCTGGGTTATCGCGATGCTTCGGTGCCGTTCTCCTACGTGGGTGATCACAGCGGCAAGCCAATGGGTTACTCGGTGGATCTGGCGGGCAAGATCGTCGAGCGCATCCAGCAGCAACTGGCGCTGCCAGACTTGAAGGTGAAGTACAACCTGGTGACCTCGCAGACCCGTATTCCACTGGTGCAGAACGGCACTGTGGACCTGGAATGCGGCTCCACCGGCGTGACCGCCGAACGGCAGAAGCAGGTGGCGTTCTCCTATGGCTTCATCTACGTAAAGGGCCAGTTGCTGACCGCGAAGGACAGCGGGATCAAGAGCTTCGCTGACCTGCGCGGCAAGAACGTGGTGACCACTGCCGGCACCACCAACGAGCGCTTCCTGAAAAGCTACAACGTCGATCACAAGATCGACATGTTCGTGATCAGTGCCAAGGACCACGGCGAGGCCTTCCAGATGCTGCAATCGGGCCGGGCGGCGGCGTTCTACATGGACGACGCGCTGCTCTATGGCGAGCGCGCCAAGGCCAATGACCCGCACAAGTGGGTGGTGGTCGGGGAGGAGCAATCGCGGGAGATCTACAGCTGCATGGTGCGCAAGGACGATCCGCAGTTCCTGGCGCTGGTCAACGGCGCGTTGGCGGATCTGTACAGTTCGGGCGAGATCAATGGCATCTACAAGCGCTGGTTCGAGCAACCGATCCCACCGAAGGGTTTGAACCTTGAGTTCCCGATGACCAGCGAACTCAAGGCGATTATTGCAAAACCGGTGAGTGATCCGGTGCAGTAGCAGCCAGATCGGCCTCTAGACCGTGTCGCGGCCATTCGCGAGCAAGCCCGCTCCCACAGAATGCGGTCAACTGTGGGAGCGGGCTTGCTCGCGAAGGCGGCCTAGAAATCACCCCAGAGTTGCTGGGCCACAGCCAGTGCAACAACCGGCGCCGTCTCGGTACGCAACACCCGCGGACCCAGCCGTGCTGCATGGAGTCCGGTCGACTTGGCCTGATCCACTTCGGCATCGGACAAACCACCCTCCGGACCGATCAGGAATGCCAGGCTTGAAGGTTTGGCATGGCTCACCAGCGGCTCGGCTACCGGATGCAGCACCAGCTTCAACTCGGCCTGCGTCTGCTTCAACCAGTCAGCCAGCAACAGCGGCGGATGAATCACCGGTACTCGCGAGCGCCCGCATTGTTCGCATGCGCTGATCGCCACCTGGCGCCAGTGCAGCAGGCGTTTGTCGGCGCGCTCGTCCTTGAGGCGGACTTCGCAGCGTTCGGTGAAGATCGGGGTGATTTCAGTGACGCCCAGTTCCGTGGCTTTCTGGATCGCCCAGTCCATGCGTTCGCCCCGGGACAGGCCCTGGCCGAGATGGATTTGCAGCGGCGACTCGACCTGCCCGGCGAAGCTTTCGTCGACCTGCACCACCACGCGTTTTTTGCCGACCTCGACCAGCCGGGCGCGAAACTCCTGGCCCGAGCCGTCGAACAGTTGCAACACATCACCCTCGGCCATGCGCAGCACACGGCTGATGTAATGGGCCTGGGCTTCGGGCAACTCGTGCTCGCCGATGCTCAGGGGGGCGTCGATGAAGAAGCGGGACAGTCTCATGCGGGGTCTCTGAAAAAGGTGTGAAAGTCTGGGGGCCGTCATCGCGGGCAAGCCCGCTCCCACAGGTGCTGTGCAAATCCTTGTGGGAGCGGGCT
>NZ_JBWKWD010000001.1:398382-411879 GCF_059422045.1 Pseudomonas sp. GW821-FHT02A08 | reverse complement strand
CGCGGGTTTCTTCTTGGTTGGCATACATGCACCTCTTACTCATGTTATGCCCGAACACAAAATTTCTGACACCCCCGCGGTCAATGCAAGCTTGCAGCTTGCGCTGCTTCATCCGGTTATACTGCCGCACTTCTTATACTGTGGCATGCGGCCCGCTCACCGGGCTCGACATTCCATGCATCACCCGGAGCTTTCATGACTTCCCCGAAACAACCGCCGATCGCCGACGCCCTGAGCGACGAGCAGGCAGAGCTGCCAGACAGCGTCGACTCCAGCGCCGACAGCGAAACCCAAACCGAGATCCCGGCCTTCAAATTCCCGTTCAAGCCGGGTGAGCTGGCGGCCGCCAAGGGTTCCAACCAGCCGTGGTACAAGAACGGCGCCAAGAACGGCCACACCAAGACGCCGGGCATGGCGCCGCCGGGGACTCGTCGGTCGATGGGCAAACGCTGAGTTCTTAAGTCTGCGGTGCCTGATCTGCCGTCTTCGCGAGCAAGCCCGCTCCCACATCTGACTGCATTCTCATGAAAGAACGCGCTCCCCTGTGGGAGCGGGCTTGCTCGCGAAGGGGCCGGAACAGACACCGTAAATCCCGGATCAAACCACCCGCAACGAAATAAACGAGTAATTCGCCGGCGCATCCGTCGCCACTTGCGCACCTGCAGCCAGCACTTGCCCGACAATATCCTCCCCCGACACATGAAGCCGCCACTCGCTGGCCCACTGCGGCAACGTTTGCCCGGCCAGGTCGTCGATGATCGCGGCGAACTCCGCCATATCCGGAAGATAAGCGGTAAACCCGTCGCCCTTCAGCGCCGTCGTGCGAATCCCCAGCAACGCGCAAATCGCATCCTTCATCTGAATGTCATTGCGATCGGCCTGACGGGAACGCTGGATCAATTCCGATAGCTCCCGGTCTACCAGTTCACCGCCTACAATCAGGTCCGGTCCTTTTTCCCACGACTCCGGCGGACATTCCTTCACGGCGATGTTCAGAGGTATGTGCGGATTGATTTCCATCGGATAGATACGGCACACCAGCGGCCGGCGTTCGTAGATGCGACAGAGGTTGTCTTCGTCAAGATTCCGGCAGGGGCCGACATTGTAGGCGGCGAAGGTGATGGCCACGTACGCTTCGGATTCACCACTGCGCACCGCCGCCGAGCGCCGTTCGGCGTGTTCCCGTTGGTGCATCGGCAGACCCAGGCCATTGCCCAGAAAGGCTTCCACCAGCACGATCACCTGACCGCCGTCGGCTGCCCACATCCGGGCTTCGCTCAAGGTCAGGGGCACATGGTGGTCGTTGCAGCATTTGCCGCAGCCTACACAGGAAAACGTCGTATTCATTGAGCGTTCATTCGCATCACAGGGCATGAAACGGCGACAGAATGCCGCCGCAAAGGTCGCTATCGAAGCAAGTTATGCGCCACTCAGTTTGTCTTGCCGGTCGGGTGGATGGAGTCCCATTCGGTGACGTACGCGGTTTTGCTCTTTTTGTTGTACAGGCACAACTCGGTGCCTTGTGCGCCTTTCATGTGCTTTTGCGGGTACTGGCCCTGGAGCAGGAGCGCGGTGTAGCCGACCCGGTCATCGAACTGCGCGGCGTTGCCGACCGGTTTGCTGTCCTTCAAACCGCTGGCCTTGGTGCAGCTGGTGAGTACGGCTTTGTCGTAGGTGGCCCAGGCGTCAGGGCTGGAGGCGTGGGCCAGAGAGGTGAGGGCGGTGAGGCAGAGGAGGATTAGGGTTGCGGGTTTCATGGGGCAGGCATCCTTGGATGTGCAATGGCCAAGGCTAGAGTATGCCTGAAGGATTTGGGGCGGTTGTGCCGGCCCTTTCGCGGGCAAGCCCGCTCCCACAGTGACCGAGTACGACCACAAACTCTGTGCACGACACAGAACCTGTGGGAGCGGGCTTGCCCGCGAAGGCGGCGTATCAGTCCGGAACCGGCTCCCGGCGGACTGCGCGCATCCCGACACTTTCATACAATCGCCGCGCCCGGTGGTTGTCTTCCAGCACCTTCAAATCCACAAATCCTTCGCGCCGTTGCTGGAACACCTTGAACGCCTGCAATAACAAGGCACGCCCCAATCCACGGCCCTGAAACCGTGGATGCACCACCAGATTCTTGATGTAGGCGCTGGTCCAGCACTGGCACACGCCAACGATGCCTTCGGCATCCTGTGCGATGAAACACAGCGCCGGGTCATATTCCGGGTCGGTTTCGAACTGCCATTGCCACATGTCCAGCGCTGCTACGCGACCGCCACCTTCGAGGTAACCGAACTCCATCAAACGGTGCACGGCTGCACCGATTCCGGGATGGTACTCGCTCAATTGCAGGCCGGCTGGCCAATCGGGCGACGGCACGACGACAGAGAGGTCGCGCCGCATCAGCCAGCAGAATTCTTCGTTCAACTCTCAATAACCCTGTTCAGCGACAGCCTTGGCCGCAGTGATCAGGCACTGGGTCAATTCCGGCGAAGAAAATTTGGTCAGCACCGCGTTCGCCCCGGCCAGTCGTGCTTTCTCGGCGTTCATCGCACTGTCCAGCGAGGTGTGCAGCAGTACATAAAGATGGGCGAAATCCGGGGTTTCCCGCAGGGTGCGGGTGAAGGCGTAGCCGTCCATCTCCGACATTTCGATGTCGGAGACGATCAGGTTGATCTGCTGCGCGGTGCCTTGCAGGTCCAGCAGGCAGTCAATGGCTTCCTTGGCGCTGCGGGCCGTATGGCATTGCAGGCCAAGGTTACGCAGGGTGTGCACCGATTGCTGCAAGGCGACCTGGCTGTCGTCGACCACCAGGATGCGCGCGTTGCCGAGCAGCTCGGCGTCTTCCATGCTCAGTTCGGTCGGCGCCATTTCGATTTGTGCCGGGGCAATGCCGTGGATGACTTTTTCGATGTCCAGCACTTGCACCAGGGTGCCATCGACCGACGTCACGCCGGTGATGTAGGCACGCAATCCACCGGAGCCGAAGGGCGGCGGGCGGATGTCGGTGGTCAGACAATGGACGATCTTGCTCACGGCCTGCACGTGCAGGCCCTGCTTGGAGCGGCTGACGTCGGTGACGATCAGGCAGCCACCGTTGGGGTCTTCCAGCGGACGCTCACCAATGGCACGGCTGAGGTCGATCACCGACAGCGAGGCTCCGCGCAGGGTGGCGATGCCTTTGACGTGAGGGTGCGACTCCGGCAGTTTGGTCAACGGCGGGCAGGGAATGATTTCGCTGACCTTGAGCAGGTTGATCGCCATCAGCTTGCCGCTGCGCAAGGTAAACAGCAGAAGCGAAAGTGAGTCTGCGCGGGCTTTGGTGGAGGACATAAGAACCTTCTCAGGAAAAAGGTGACGGGCAATCCCGGGATCGCCATGACTTCGATGCCGGGTTATCGACTTGTTTGCAGCAGGCTTTAACTATTGCGGCGTTCCGACGATGGGGCCTTCACTTCATGCCGAGCCTTTTGGCCATCCGCCCCAGGTTCGCCCGATCCAGGCCTAGCTCACGGGCCGCGCTTGCCCAGTTGTTGTTGTGCCGCTCCAGGCAGGCACCGATCAATTGGCGCTGATAACGCTCGGTGGCCTCGCGCAAATCGCCGGTCACCACTTGCGTGATGGTAGCGACGGGTTGCTCGGCGGCGGCTTCAACGCTGGCATTGGGCAAGTCCAGGTCGGCTGCGCTCAGGCTTAGAATCCTTGGCCGTTCCTCGCAATTGCCCAGGGCTTTCAAGGCGCTGCGGCCGATCAGGTGTTCAAGCTCGCGCACATTGCCGGGCCAGTCGTAGGCCAATAGCGCGGCTTGGGCGTCGCTGTTCAGGCGCAGGCTGTTGAGGCCCATGCGCGAGCGATTCTGCTCCAGGAAGTAACCGCTGAGCAGCAGCACATCGCGCCCGCGATCGCGCAGGGCCGGTACCAGCAGCGGATAAACGCTGAGGCGATGGTAGAAGTCGGCGCGGTAACGGCCGCTGCGCACTTCTTCGGCGAGGTCGCGGTTGGTCGCCGCGATCAGGCGCACGTCGACCTGATGCTCCTGATCCGAACCCAGTCGCTGCAACTGACCGCTCTGCAGCACCCGCAGCAATTTGGCCTGCACGGTCAGCGACAACTCACCGACTTCATCGAGAAACAGCGTGCCGCCATTGGCCAGTTCGAACTTGCCACGGCGGTCGTTCATCGCCCCGGTAAATGCGCCGCGAACATGGCCGAACAACTCGCTCTCCACCAGGGTGTCGGGCAGCGCGGCGCAGTTGAGGCTGATGATCGGCTTGCCGGCGCGGGGCGAGGCGGCATGGATGGCCTGGGCCACCAACTCCTTGCCGACTCCGGTTTCGCCGGTGATCAACACGGTCAGGTCGCTGCCGCCCACCAGGCTGATTTCTTCGACCAGACGCTTGTGGGCCTTGCTCTGGCCAATCATCTCGCGATTCTGCTGGCCGCTGGCCTGGCGGTAGACCTCGGCGCGTTGATGTTCATCTTCGACCCGGTTGTTCAACCGCTCGATGCGCTCGGCGGCGTTGACCGTGGCCGCCGCGAGGCTGGCGAAGGCCTGCAGGGCGTCCAGTTCGATCGGTTCGAAGCGCTCCGGGTCGAGGGCGTCGAGGGTCAGCAGACCCCATGGGCGCTCGTCGATGAACAAGGGGCAACCCATGCAGTCGTGAACTTCCAGACGATCATCCAGGCCATCGACCAGGCCGTCATAAGGGTCGGGCAAGTCGCTGTCGGCAGCGAAACGGGTCGGGCCGGGGCCGCTGAGCAGCGCTTCGAAACGCGGGTGCTCGCTGACCTTGAAGCGTCGACCGAGGGTGTCGGTACTCAAGCCGTCAACGGCCAGCGGCACCAGCCATTCACCATCAAGGCGCAGCAGGGCGGCGGCATCGCACGGCAGCAGGGCGCGCATGGCTTCCAGCAGGCGTCGATAACGCTCGCCCTCGGGCAGTTCGCGGGACAGGTCGGAGACCAGGGGCAGCAGGGCGGTGAGCAGGGGTTTTGCAGTCATAGTGACTCCGTGTAGTCGGTATGACTATAAATCAGACAGTGTCTAAATGACTATCAAGCTGTTAACTTGTTGATTTATAAGTATTAAATAGTTGGCACGAAAGCTGATAAGCATAGGGTAGTTCGTTAGCAACCCAAGAAGACCAGGAGTCACCTTATGCTGAGCGCTCAAGACCGTGCCATCATCAAATCCACCGTGCCGCTGCTCGAAAGCGGTGGTGAGGCGCTGATCACGCACTTCTACCGCATGATGCTCTCCGAATACCCGCAAGTCCGCCCGCTGTTCAACCAGGCCCACCAGGCCAGCGGTGATCAGCCGCGTGCTCTGGCTAACGGCGTATTGATGTATGCGCGCCATATCGACCAGCTCGACCAGTTGGGCGATCTGGTGGCCAAGATCATCAACAAGCACGTGGCCCTGCAGATCCTGCCCGAACACTATCCGATTGTCGGCAGCTGCCTGCTGCGGGCCATCGCCGAAGTGTTGGGCGAAGAGATCGCCACCCCTGAAGTGATCGCGGCCTGGGGTGCGGCCTACGGCCAACTGGCGGACATCCTGATCGGTGCCGAAACCAGCATCTATGACCAGAAGGAACAGGCACCGGGCGGCTGGCGCGGGGCGCGGGAATTCATCGTGGCCGGCAAGGTCGAGGAGAGCGCAGAGATCACCTCGTTCTACTTTGAACCTGCGGACAAAGGTCCGATCCTGGTGGCAGAGCCCGGCCAGTACATCGGCATGAAACTGATCCTCGACGGGGAAGAGATCCGTCGTAACTACTCGCTGTCGGCGCTGGCGAACAATGGCCAGTACCGCATCAGTGTAAAACGCGAGGACGGTGGCCGTGCTTCCAACTTCCTGCACGACCAGTTGCATGTTGGCGCCAGCATCCAGCTGTTCCCGCCATCGGGCGAGTTCATCCTGACCGCCAGCGACAAACCATTGGTGCTGATCAGCGGTGGTGTCGGCATCACCCCGACCCTGGCAATGCTCGAAGCGGCACTGGAAACCCGGCGGCCGGTGCATTTCATCCACTGCGCGCGCAACGGCAGCGTCCATGCTTTCCGCGACTGGATCGATGGCCTGGCCGAGCGTCACCCGCAACTCAAGCGCTTCTACTGCTATTCCGAGGACGACGGCGTGAGTCCGGCGGCGCACAAGGTCGGTTTGTTGAGCCAGCAGCAGTTGAATGCATGGCTGCCGGAGCAGCGTGACCTGGATGTTTACTTCCTGGGGCCGAAAGGTTTCATGGCGTCCATCAAGCGCCACCTCAAGGCACTGGGTGTGCCGGAGAAGCAAAGCCGCTATGAGTTCTTCGGGCCGGCAGCGGCGCTGGAGTAAGGGGTTGCGGCGGCTCGGGGGACCGAGTCGCCTGCTTCGCGAGCAAGCCCGCTCCCACAATTTGATCTGCGTACGACGCGGACCAATGTGGGAGCGGGCTTGCTCGCGAATGCCGCACTGCGGTCCTGAATTGAAAAAAAGCTCGAAAGTTAATCCCTTCTTAACCGCCTTGTCGTCTATTCCCCCCCGAATCCCCCTCACATGCTCCAGACTCTCAAAGGTCCGGGCCAGCGTGTAGACTGGCGGGTAATCGATATCTTGAAGGGAAACGCGATGAGCGATGAATCCATGCGGTTGGGGCGTGAACGGCGCTACCTGGTGTTGTTGGGCATCATTTGCCTGGCGCTGATCGGCGGTGCGCTGTACATGCAAATTGTTCTGGGCGAGGCTCCTTGCCCGCTGTGCATCCTGCAACGTTACGCGTTGCTGCTGATCGCGATCTTTGCCTTCATCGGCGCGGCCATGCGCGGCCGTCGCAGCATCACGGTATTTGAAACCCTGGTGGTGATCTGTGCAGTGGCAGGCGCGGGCGTTGCCGGGCATCACGTCTATACGCAATTCTATCCAGCGGTCAGCTGCGGCATCGATGTGCTGCAACCGATTGTCGATGACTTGCCACTGGCGAAAATCTTCCCGCTGGGTTTCCAGGTCGACGGTTTCTGTTCCACGCCATACCCGCCGATCCTCGGTCTGTCGCTGGCGCAGTGGGCACTGGTCGCCTTCGTGCTGATCGTGGTGCTGGTGCCGTTGCTCACCTCGCGTAACCGCAAAACACTGCGCTGAGGTCATCTGCCGCCGCGCATTGTCGGACAAAAAAGCCCTGGTCCTCGAAGAGAGGGTCGGGGCTTTTTTTGTCTTGCGCAGCACATTTCAGAGGCTGGGTAAAAAGACCGTGACGGGCGGCAATCAAGGGTGCGACACCTGTGCGACATGTTGTCACAGAGCGAGTGCCGCAGAGCGTTCGAGAAGGCCGGATTGGTGCATGGAAAGGTAACGAAATCGGGCTGTTCTGCAGGCTTTCGTTTTTCTCTGTTGTGAGCGCGAACAGGCAGTTTTAACAGGCTCTGGCGAATGGCCGCAGCCCCCGTCATATCGGGCCTTGGGCAAGGTCAAGGGCACAGAGGAAGGACTCGATACTGTCTGAACCGTGGGTGGAAGACCTACTTATTTTGGTGTTTTTGTTGAGAATTAATTTCGATAAGATGCGCCACTTTTGCGAAAACGGTTAATGATTGTTGCCGGTTCGGATAAAAATTATTTCGGGATGAGACATGGTTTATAAAACGTTACATATCTACAATCGCCCGCACTGAATTCCCGGCACTGCTCAAATCTTAACCAGGGGTGAGCAGAAACAGGGTGTCGAGAGGTCTGGTGGCTTCATGCGATGCCCAGGTGTCGGAGCCTCCAACTACCCGCACCAAATGGAATTGGTCTGTAAAAAGGCCTTTGACCACGTATTCGAATAAGAACTCACCGCAGGCCCGGGATTTGTCGTACAGCGTCTGACGCGCGACGGGCATGCCCTTATTCAATCCAAGAAAAATGCCAACCCTTGGCAGGGTGAAGTGTTGGCGATCAAAACCCAACTGCATTGCGCAAGCTGCTTTAGAGGTCGTGAGATGAGTAAAAACAGGTACCCCAGACTACTAGGCTTATTGCCGCTGATCGGCACGTTGTTGCTGTCAGGCTGCAACATGACCTTGCTCAATCCCAAGGGCCAGGTCGGTCTGGACGAGCGAAACCTGATCATCACCGCAACGCTGCTGATGCTGTTGGTCGTGGTTCCGGTCATCGTCATGACCTTCCTGTTCGCCTGGAAATACCGCGCGTCCAACACCAACGCTACCTACACCCCGAAATGGAACCACTCCACCAAGATCGAGATCGCGGTGTGGGCTGTTCCTGTGCTGATCATCATTGCCCTGGGTTACGTCACCTACAAGTCGACCCACGCCCTTGACCCGTACAAGCCGCTGGAATCGGACGTGAAGCCTGTGACCATCGAAGTGGTCGCGCTGGACTGGAAGTGGCTGTTCATCTACCCGGAACAAGGCATCGCCACGGTCAACAAGATCGTGTTCCCGGCGCACACCCCGATCAACTTCAAGATCACTTCCGACGCCGTGATGAACTCGTTCTTCATCCCTGCGCTGGGCGGCCAGATCTACGCGATGGCGGGCATGCAGACCAAGCTGCACCTGATCGCCAACGAAAACGCTGAAATGGACGGTATCTCCGCCAACTACAGCGGCGCTGGTTTCACCGGCATGAAATTCAAAGCGATCGCAACTTCCCAGGAAGATTTCGACGCCTGGGTAAGTGAAGTCAAAAAGGCACCTAAACAGCTTGAACAAGCTGAATACGCAGCCCTTGCCAAGCAGAGCCAGAACAACCCAGTCGAGCTCTACTCCTCGGTGACGCCGAACCTGTTCCAGACCATCGTCGACAAGTACGAAGGCATGAAACCGGGTCCGAAAGTGAAGCACGAGAAAGAAGAGAAAGAAGTGGCCGCTACGCAAGGAATGGACATGAACTCGCATTCAGCTGCCGGGGCAGAGGAGTAAACGATGTTTGGTAAATTAAGTTGGGAAGCAGTCCCGTTCCACGAGCCGATCGTAATGGTGACCATCGCCATGATCGCGCTCGGTGGTCTGGCGCTGTTCGCTGCAATCACCTACTTCAAGAAGTGGACCTACCTGTGGACCGAGTGGTTGACGTCGGTCGACCACAAGAAAATCGGCGTGATGTACATCATCGTCGCCATGGTCATGCTGCTGCGCGGTTTTGCCGACGCCATCATGATGCGTACCCAGCTGGCCATGGCCACCGAGGGTTCGCCTGGCTACCTGCCACCTGAACACTATGACCAGATCTTCACCGCCCACGGTGTGATCATGATCATCTTCATGGCGATGCCATTCTTCACCGGCCTGATGAACCTTGCAGTGCCGCTGCAGATCGGCGCGCGTGACGTTGCCTACCCGTTCCTGAACTCCCTGAGCTTCTGGCTGCTGGTTTCCGGCGTGGTGCTGATCAACCTGTCCCTGGGCGTCGGCGAATTCGCCAAGACCGGCTGGGTTGCCTATCCGCCGCTGTCGGGCCTGCAATACAGCCCTGGCGTGGGGATGGATTACTACATCTGGGCGCTACAGCTATCGGGCCTGGGTACGACGCTGACGGGGGTCAACTTCCTGGCCACCGTGCTGAAAATGCGTACCCCTGGCATGAAGCTGATGGACATGCCGATCTTCACCTGGACCTGCACCTGGGCCAACGTCCTGATCGTGGCTTCGTTCCCGATCCTGACCGCTACCCTGGCACTGCTGACGCTTGACCGCTACATGGATTTCCACATTTTCACCAATGAACTTGGTGGCAATCCGATGATGTACGTGAACCTGTTCTGGGCATGGGGTCACCCTGAGGTGTACATCCTGATCCTGCCAGCGTTCGGTATCTTCTCCGAAGTCATCTCGACCTTCACCGGCAAGAAACTGTTCGGCCACCACTCGATGGTCTACGCATCGGGCGCGATCTCGATCCTGGGCTTCATGGTTTGGCTGCACCACTTCTTCACCATGGGTTCGGGTGCCAGCGTCAACGCCTTCTTCGGTCTGGCGACGATGCTGATTTCCATCCCGACGGGCGTGAAGCTGTTCAACTGGCTGTTCACCATCTACCAGGGCCGTCTGCGTTTCACCAGCCAGGTGCTGTGGACCCTGGGCTTCATGGTGACCTTCGCCATCGGTGGCATGACCGGCGTACTGCTGGCCATCCCGGGTGCCGACTTCGTTCTGCACAACAGCCTGTTCGTGATCGCGCACTTCCACAACGTGATCATCGGCGGTGCGGTATTCGGTTACATCGCAGGTTTCGCGTTCTACTTCCCTAAAGCGTTCGGCTTCAAGCTGCACGAAGGTTGGGGCAAGGCAGCATTCTGGTTCTGGATCAGCGGCTTCTTCGTCGCGTTCATGCCGCTCTACGCTCTGGGCTTCATGGGCATGACCCGTCGCCTGAACGCCACCACCAACCCTGAGTGGGTGCCGTACCTGTACGTCGCCATGTTCGGTGCGGTGATGATCGCTGTCGGTATCGCTTGCCAGCTGATCCAGCTTTACGTCAGCGTGCGTGACCGCAACAAGCCGGAAAACATGTGCGAACACGGCGACCCGTGGAATGCACACACCCTGGAATGGTCGACCTCGTCGCCACCTCCGTTCTACAACTTCGCCGTGCTGCCAAAAGCCGACGTAGTCGACCCGTTCACCGAAGCCAAGGAAAACGGCACCGCGTACAAGGCCCCGGCCAGGTACGAGCCGATCCACATGCCAAACAACACCGCCACCGGTGTGGTCATGGGCGCGCTGTTGACCGTGTTCGGTTTCGCGATGATCTGGCACATCTGGTGGCTGGCAATCGCTAGCCTGGCCGGCACCGTGATCTACTTCGTGATCCACGCGGCCCGTGATGATCAAGGCTATATGGTGCCGGTCGACGTGATCGAGCGCATCGAAGCCGAGCAGCACAAGCGTCTGGTAGCGGCAGGGAAAATCCCGGCCACCGCCACCCGTGTTGAAACCTCGTTGGAACAGGCTTAAACCATGTCGAACTTAGTGACCAATGCTGGACACACCCATGTCGATGGACATGGGCATGATGACCATCACCACGACTCGGGCGAGATGACCGTATTCGGTTTCTGGCTCTACCTGATGACCGACTGCATTCTGTTTGCGTCGATCTTCGCGGCGTACGCGGTACTGGTTAACAACGTAGCGGGTGGCCCGTCGGGCCACGACATCTTCGAACTGCCATACGTACTGGGCGAAACCGCTCTGCTGCTGTTCAGTTCGATCACCTACGGCTTCGCCATGCTGGCGTTCTTCAAGGGCAACAAGAAGCAGGTCCTGGGCTGGCTGGCCATGACCTTCATGTTCGGTGCCGGCTTCATCGGCATGGAGATCAACGAGTTCCACGTACTGATCTCCGAAGGCTACGGCCCTAGCCGTTCCGGCTTCCTGTCCGGGTTCTTCACCCTGGTCGGCACCCACGGTCTGCACGTGACCAGCGGTCTGATCTGGATGGCGATCATGATGTATCAGGTGCAGAAAAACGGCCTGACGGCGACCAACAAGACCCGTCTGAGCTGCCTGAGCCTGTTCTGGCACTTCCTGGACGTCGTGTGGATCTGCGTATTCACCGTTGTTTACCTGATGGGGACTATGTAAATGGCTAACACACACTCCCATGACAGCCACGACGCCGGTCACGGCAGCGTCAAGTCCTACGGCATCGGTTTCATCCTGTCGGTGATCCTGACCCTGATTCCGTTCGGTCTGGTGATGTACCCGACGTTGCCGAAGTCGATCACCCTGATGATCGTCGTCGCGTTCGCAGTCATCCAGGTGCTGGTGCACCTGGTGTACTTCCTGCACCTGGACCGTTCGGCCGCGCAGCGAAACAACGTGATTGCGTTTGTCTTCGCCGCGATCGTGATCGTCCTGCTGGTTGGCCTGTCGCTGTGGATCATGTTCAGCATCCACACGTTCATGATGGCGAAGTGAGGTAAGTCCGCATGTCCCTCAAGCACTTTATCCAAATCACCAAACCGGGGATCATTTTCGGTAACGTGCTTTCTGTGGCAGGCGGATTTTTCCTGGCCTCCAAAGGGCATGTCGATCTGGCCATCTTCCTGGCCGCCATGATCGGCACGTCCCTGGTGGTTGCCTCCGGTTGCGTGTTCAACAACTGCATCGACCGCGACATCGACATCAAGATGGAACGCACCAAGAACCGGGTGCTGGTCCAGGGCTTGATCTCCCTGAAACTGGCCCTGATCTATGCGACCGTCCTGGGTGTCGCCGGCGTTGCCTTGTTGTACAAGGTGGCCAACCCGTTGGCCGCCTTGTTCGCGGTCATCGGCTTCGTGATCTACGTCGGCTTCTACAGTCTGTACCTCAAGCGCAAGTCGGTTCACGGCACGCTGGTGGGCAGTCTGTCGGGCGCCATGCCGCCGGTGATTGGTTACGTCGCCGTAAGCAATACCTTCGACATGGCCGCACTGACCCTGCTGGTGATGTTCAGCCTGTGGCAGATGCCGCATTCCTACGCCATCGCGATCTTCCGCTTCAACGATTACCTGGCCGCATCGATTCCGGTGCTGCCAGTGAAGCGCGGCATCCAGGTGGCCAAGAAGCACATCCTGATCTACATCCTGGCCTTCCTCGTGGCGACTCTGATGCTGACCTTCAGCGGCTACGCCGGCATGAGCTACCTCGCCGTCGCCGCGGCCATGGGCATGTACTGGCTGTACATGGCCTGGACCGGCTACAAGGCAGTGGATGACACGGTCTGGGCACGCAAGCTGTTCGTGTTCTCGATCTTCACCATTACCGCGTTGAGCGTGATGATGTCTCTGGACTTCAAAGTGCCGACGGAGTTGCTGCTGACGTACGCGCCTTAAGCGTCGGATGCTGTAAAAAACCGTCCTTCGAGAGAAGGGCGGTTTTTTTTGCTTTTTGGAAAAGCGATAAACATGTACCGCACTAAATTGTTTGGGTGGTCGATAGTGGAGTGGCGCATTGAGGAGCAACGCGCATAGCCCACAGATGCCAGGAGGCACCATGTTAAATCTCGAACAAACCAAAACCATCTTGAATGCCGCTATCGGTAAACCATACAGCGAGTCACTGCGTGAGGCATTGTCGCAGCTCACTGGGCGCCCTGTTCGCCCAATGGGTTTTGGTTTCGCCGGTACGGCGGATTTACGGCCAGAACGTGTGGCTCTGAACTTCAATGAAGATTTGGTGATCCATTCGTACGATTTTGGTTAAGCAAAAATCCCGCCCCTTAAGAGAAGGGCGGGATTTTTTGTCGGGGGTAATTCAGGTGCTACCGCCAATTTTGAGTTCTACGCCGAATGCCGTGGTCAACTAATTCCGGACACCACAATCCCTGTGGGAGCGGGCTTGCCCGCGAAGGCGGTGTGTCAGGCAACATTGATGCTGGATGTGACGGCCTCTTCGCGAGCAAGCCCGCTCCCACATTGGATCAGTGGTGCCGCCAGTTTTATGTACGACGCTGACCTCTTGTGGGAGCGGGCTTGCCCGCGAAGGCGGTGTGTCAGGCAACATTGATGCTGGATGTGACGGCCTCTTCGCGAGCAA
>NZ_JBWKWD010000001.1:231567-398282 GCF_059422045.1 Pseudomonas sp. GW821-FHT02A08 | reverse complement strand
TTTTATGTACGACGCTGACCTCTTGTGGGAGCGGGCTTGCCCGCGAAGGCGGTGTGTCAGGCGACATTGATTCTGGATGTGACGGCCTCATCGCGGGCGAGCCCGCTCCCACATTGGATCAGTGGTGCCGCCAATTTTATGTACGACGCTGACCTCTTGTGGGAGCGGGCTTGCCCGCGAAGGCGGTGTGTCAGGCGACATTGATTCTGGATGTGACGGCCTCATCGCGGGCGAGCCCGCTCCCACAGGATTGAGAGCAGTCAGTTACTTAAGTGGTTTATCGAGCAACCGGAAAAACCGCTCGCGCACCTGCAAGCTGTCGCTGTGCGCCACGTTGAAGCGCAGGAACTGACTGGCATTCGGCCCTTTGCTCAGCAAGGTACCCGGAGCCAATACCATATTGTTCTCCAGCCCTTGGCGAGCCAGGTTCTCGGCGTGCAAGCCGTCTGGCAGCCGCGCCCAGATAAACACGCCTTCGCCGGGCAACGAGGAAAGCGAGCACCCAGCCTCCGCCAACCAACCGGCCACACGACTATTGGACTCATACAACCGGTCCACCGTGCGCCGCGCATGCTTGGCATAGCTGCCGTCGCTGAGCATGGTGCAGGTGATCTGCTCCGCCAGTTCCGACGTCACCCCGCCGCAGGCCATTTTCAGCGCGACCATGCGTGCAGCCAGTTGCGGTGACAGTACGGTGTAGCTGACGCGGCTGTTGGCGGTCAGGGTCTTGGAGAAGCCCGACACATAACTCACATTGTCCAGCCCGCTGGCCGCCAGGCGCGGGGTGCGGCGTTGCTGGATGTCGCAGTACAGATCGTCTTCGACGATGTGCAAGCCATGGCGGTGACTCAGCTCCAGCAAGCGGTAGACCTGGGCCGGGGTGAACGAGTGGCCGGTGGGGTTATGCAGCGTGCTGTTGGTCATGTACAGCACGGGTTTGTGGGCGATCAGCAGTTGCTCGAAAGCGTCGAGGTCCATGCCGTCGCAATCCCGGGCGATGGTGATGACCTTGGCCCCGTGCAACGCCAGGTTGGCGTGCATGTTGAAGTAGCAAGGGTCGTCGAGCAGCACGGTGTCGCCGGGTTTGACCAGCAGGCGCATCAGCAGGTCGATGGCCTGCATGGTGTTGGCGGTGGTGATGATCTGGTCCACCGGCGCTTCGATGCCGAAGGTGGCCAGCTTGACCCGCAAGGCCTGACGCAATGGCAAGTAACCGCCGGCCACGCCGTACTCGCCCATGCGCAACGATGTTGCTCGCAGGGTGGCGCGCACGGCTTTCTGCAATTCTTCGGCGGGTAGCCACGAGGTCGGCAGAAAACCGCAGCCGGGACGCAGCGTGCCGTTGTCCAGCAGCAGGGCGCGACGAATCACGCTGAGGGTGTCCTGGGGTTGCAGGTCCGGGCCGGTGCCACTTTTCAGCGCCGCTTCGGAGCGATGCACGTAATGTCCGGAGCCCTGGCGAGACACCACCAGCCCCTTGGCCCGCATGCGGTCCAAGGCATCGACCACCGTGGACTTGCCTACGTTCATCAAGTCGGAGAGTTCGCGAATCGGCGGCAGCTTGGCGCCGTGGGGCAGGCCACCGGTACTGATCGCCTGGGTCAGTTGATCGACGATCTGCTGCACCAGCGGCGCGCCGGGCTGGAATTCAATGGCGGCAATGACTGCGCGTTGAACCTGCATTTTACTGGTCTCTCCGGCAGTAAAGTTCGTTGGATTCTATACGAACTTGCCCTGATCAGGACAAGCCTCTCTCTCTACCATGCCCTTACAGACTTTTCTGAATGTCGGCCTTTGTCGGCGGGCGTTCACCCGGTTCCTGAGGTGCTGCATGAGTGTCGAAACAACGGTCGCGGTAGCCAAACCGGTCATAAACCTGCGGTTATTCACGATCCGGATCATCACCGCCGTCTCGCTGTTCGCGGTGCTGGGCAAGGCCAACGTCTGGCTCGACACGGCCACCAACAGCATCCTGGCCCTTGGATATCGCGCCCTGTTGCTGCTGTTACCCCTGACTTTACTGGTGCTTGGCCGTCGTTCACTGAGCGTCACGCTGCTGTGTGCAGGGCTCGGGCTGGTGCTTCTTGCGATCACCAGTAACCAGGGCATGGTGATGTTTGCTGCCGCACTGTTTGCCTACGGCATTGCCATTGCCGGTTACCTGATCAAGAGCGAAGCGGCCCAGACCAAGGAAGGCGCGGCCTACAACCGCGTGGCCATGAACATGGGCAGCCTGGTGGCCGGTTTGATCCTGCTGTCGCCGTTGCTCACGCCTACGATGTTTTTCCTCGGTGCGGCGGCGTTCGTGTTGCTGTGCCTGCCGATCGCCCTCGGCGCGACTTTTACCACCGAACCGGTGCTGGCCCGCCCGGCCAATCAGGTCGGCAGCAACTGGGGCAACAAACTGCCGTGGGTGATCGCCGGCATCATCATGGGCATCAAGCTGTTCGGGGTGTTCTCGATCCTGCCACAGGCGATCCTGCTCAAGACCGGCGAGCTGCCGGCCTGGTACGGCTTGATGCTGATCCTCAACAGCGCCGTGGTGGTGTTTGCCCAGGTGCCGGTGATGAAGCTGATCGAGCGCACCGGGCGCTTCAAGGTCGTGGCGGTGATCGGGATCATCGTCGGCGGCTTTGCCGTGCTGTCTTCGCCCGCCGCGTTCCACGTCGAAACCCTCGCCGGGGCGTTGATCTGGGTGGCGCTGCTGTCCATCGCCGAATGCGCGTTCAGCTATCTCGATTACTTCTCGGTCAAGCAGAACAACATGTTCGTCAAGGAAGTGTCCCTGGGTGTCGGGGCCGGGTTGACGGTGTTGATCATGCGGGTGGTGCCTGCGCCCTACAACGCGCTGGTGCTGGCCGTTATCGGTGCCGGAGGGATCCTGGCCTGGTACTGGCTCAACCGTAAATCCAATGCGTCGTTGCATGACTGAGTCATCGCCGTTGCGGTTTTCACTTTGCAGGTCGGGGGCATTAATGAATACGACTTCATGCGTAGTAGTGGTCGGTTACAACGGCAATCGGGTTCACGATATCCAGAAACTGCGCGAGCTGTGCAAGTCGCTCTACAACGCCAGGCTCATCCTGCTGGTCGAGAAAATTCAGCCCCATGACGACCAGGTGGCCGATCACGTCTGCAGCACTTCGCTGGCCGAAAAAGATGTGGCGGCGTCCCTTGAACTGGTGGTGGGGTGTCTGAATGCCGACAACTGGAAACTGATCGGCGTACTGCCATTCTCCGATCGCGGCGTGCTGCTTGGTGCAGCGCTGGCCAGCCACTTCGGCCTGCCGGGCATTACCCCGGACGAAGCGCGGGCGGGGCTGGACAAGCAGATCTTTCGCCGGCTCGAAGCGGCGGCCGGCACCTCCCCAGAAGAATACCGACCGGTGTTTTCCGCACGAGTCGAAAGCCTGGCGGAACTGCGCCAGCGCGTCGTTGAACTGGGCGGCAAAGCCTTCATCAAACCGGCCTGCGAAGGCGCCAGCCGGGGCTGTCGCGTCATCCATCACCCTTCGGAATGCGATGACGCCTGGCTGGCCCTGAAGCCTTACCGCGAAGGCGGCATCGTCCTTGAAGCGCTGGTGCAGAACGCCCGGGAATACAGCTGGGACTACGTGGCCGGCAGCACCTGGGTGACGGAAAAAACCACCACCGAAGGCGCCTACCGCGCAGAGATCCAGCAAGTCGTGCCCGCACCGCTTGCGACTGAGGTACAGACGCGTTTGATGGCAGCCGGTCGACATATGTCGGGTCTGGTGTCCCGGGACAACGGCGCCTGGCACAACGAAGTGTTCCTGCGTAGCGACAACCTGACTTCCGCCGTGGAGACCAACATGCGCCCCGGCGGCATGCACATCTGGGACCTGGCCAAACGAGCCTTCGTCAATTTCGATCCGTGGGAACGCTGGGTGCGCTGGGCGGTAGAAGGCCGGACCGAACAGCATGAGCCAGTGGCCCGCGGTTACTGCGGCATTCGCCTGCTCAGGGCGCCGACAGGCGGCATCCTGCGCGCGACGCCAGACATCGAGGCCCTGGCCCGCGCCCTGCGTATCGACCTGGTGGAAGGGCAGTACGCCAAGCGTGTCGGTGACTCGGTCAGCGCGCAGATCAAGGACAACTTCTCATTCATCGGCCACATCGTGCTGTTCAACGAACGCTACGGGCAACTGAGCAACGACCTGTTGCGTCTGGCCGAGGCGATTGAGTCACGCATCGAGGTGACTTGCCCGGCACCGGCCACCCGCGCCGTGGGCTGAGCCCGCAAGCACCCGTTTTTTGCATTACTGATCAAGAGGGTTCGATCAATGATCCAGCACATGACCTGCGATGAACGCTTCATCGCCCTGGCCAAAGAGTTCGGTTATGACATCTACGGCGAAAACACAGCAGGCGGGCATTACGCGCCGCTGATCCGTCATCACGATGAGCTTTACATCAGTGGCCTGGTGCCGCGCATGAACGGCAAGATCCATTACCCCGGCCGGGTCGGGCTGGACCTCAACATGGCCGATGCGCAAGCGGCGGCCAGCATCAGTGCGATGCGCGGCCTGGCGCTGATCGTCGATGCCATTGGTTCGCTGGACAAGATCAAGTCATTGATCCGGGTCACGGTCTATGTGAAGTCCACGGCGGACTTTGTCGATTTAAGCGAAGTGGCCAACGGCGCCTCGGATGTGTTCAGCCATGTGCTGGGCGATGCCGGTAAACATACACGCACCACGATAGGTGTGTATCAGTTACCCAAGAATGCGGCGATAGAAGTGGACATGATCGCCGCCTTGCGTCCATCGGTTTTATAAATTATTCCCCCGGCTTTACAGCGCTGAACCGTTAACTTAAGGTTTAGCGCTAAAGTATGGGGAATAAAAAGAAAGGGCGTGCGAATGGATAACTTTCAAGGTGCGTTTTTTTCATATAAGGACTTTCGTCAGAGCCTGCACCATCAAGCGGTAAGTGCCAAAGTGTGGAAAGGCACCGAACTGGCGGGTATGCGTCAGGCCCTTGAAGCCAGCGACATTGATATTGTCGCATTGGCTCACGACAAGAGCATTGAAGGCTGTGAGGTGACACCTGGCATGGCGATCGCCATGCAATGGCTGAACCCCGGTGTGACGCTCAACGGTCATGCCCATTCCTGGTGGCACCTGTTTGTCATCCAGTGTGGCAGTGGCGTGTTGACCCTCGGCGATGCCGACGGGGTCAACGTCAACAATGGCGACGTGTTGCTGGTACCGGCGTGGACCAGACACGGCTTCGTCAACACCAGCAAACACGAGCCACTGGCGATGCTGAACATGAGCAACATGCCGCAAATGGCGCTGCTCTCGAACTTCGCCGACAGCCATGGCCTGATCACCACCCAGGCGTAATTTCCCCCCGCAAACGCCCAGGGAGCCCACCTTCGTCGGCTCCCTTTTTTTGTTTTCAAGACCTGCCCCCTGTATCGCTTTTTGCAACGTTGTTGCCGGGGTTTTGGTTGTGTGTCTGTCGGTGGGAACCAAATTTCTGTATCGATTGAAACGGGCAAATTCTGTATCTATCCAGCTTTGATCCAACTAACTACGATCACTTCCAATGCACGTCAATCCCTGCAGTTGGTCAATGGAGTGTTCTATGGAAAACAGGAAGCTAAAACTGTATGTCGGCGCAGACTATGTCAGCGCTTTTGCGATGTCGGCTTTTGTGGCGCTCAAGGAAAAGCAACTTTCATTTGAACTTGTTAGTATTGATCTGAAAGCGCGCGAAAACTATTTGGCGAGTTATCGCGATCTTTCGCTGACCTGCAAGATTCCAACGTTAGTTCACGATAATTTTGCCTTGTCGGAATCATCGGCGATTGCCGAATACCTCGATGAACTCTCCCCGGGGCATAAAAAGCTCTACCCGCAGGACCTCCGGCAGCGCGGCCGTGCCCGTCAATTGCAGGCTTGGTTGCGCAGTGACTTGCTGGTGGTGCGCAAGGAGCGGCCGTTTGACCTGGTGTACTTCGGCAAGAAAAACACCGCGCTGTCCGACGAGGCCCAAACCGCCGTCGAGCGCCTGTTCTTCGTCGCCGAGCATTTGCTGGAAGAGGGCGCCGAGCATCTGTTCGGTGACTGGAGCATTGCCGACACCGACCTGGCAATCATGCTCAACCGACTGGTTGCCAACGGCGATCCGGTGCCGGCGCGGCTCGCGGCGTATGTACGTCGCCAGTGGGATCGCGACAGCGTCCGGGCATGGATGGACATAGAGCGCAAAGCGCCGGCCATCGCGTAACAACACTCAGGGCAATCACCAGGAGCGCGGTCATGCAAGGACTGTCGGAGCACGAACGCTACAAACCCTATAACTCACGCACCATCCGCGACACACCTTACTGGCACAAGCTGACGCCGGCGTTGCAGGAGGCGATGACCGTGGTGGCCCGGGTCATGCCGTTTCGCACCAACGAATACGTGTTGGGCACGCTGATCGACTGGAACAACATTCCGGACGACCCGATTTTTCGCATGACTTTCCCCCATAAGGACATGTTACTGGCGGAGGAGTATGCCTCGCTCAAGCAATTGATCGAGCTGGATGACAGCGCGGCGATCAAGCGGCGGATCGAGGCGATCTGGCGGCGCATGAACCCGCATCCGGCCGGGCAGTTGACCCACAACGTTGCCACCCTCAACGGCAAAGTCCTGCCGGGCATCCAGCACAAGTATCGCGAGACCGTGCTGTTTTTCCCCGGTGCCGGTCAGACCTGTCACGCGTACTGCACCTTCTGTTTCCGCTGGGCGCAGTTCATCGGCGAGGAAGAACTCAAGTTCAATGCCCGCGAATCCCGGGAGCTGGTCAGTTACCTGAGGGTGCATACCGAAGTGACCGACGTGCTGATTACCGGCGGCGACCCGATGATCATGAACACCCGCTCCCTGGCCGGTTACATCGAGCCGCTGCTGGCGTTGCCACACCTGAAGAACATCCGCATCGGCACCAAGTCCGTGGCGTACTGGCCCCAGCGTTTTGTCAGCGACAAGGATGCGCCTGAGCTGCTGGAGCTGTTCCGACGCATCGTCGCGGCGGGGAAAAACCTGTCGATCATGGGCCACTACAACCACCCGGTGGAGATCCGCCAGGTCATTGCCCGCCAGGCCATCGAGCGCATTCGCTCGACGGGCGCGACGGTGCGCATGCAGGCGCCGGTGATCCGCCATATCAACGAAAACCCCGCCGACTGGGCCGCGTTGTGGACTGAGGGAGTGCGGCTTGGGGCCGTGCCTTATTACATGTTCGTCGAACGTGACACCGGCCCCAGCCATTATTTCGCAATGCCGCTGGCCCGGGCCTTCGAGATCTTCCAGGCGGCGTACCGCACGGTGTCGGGGCTTGCGCGCACGGTGCGCGGGCCGTCCATGAGCACCTTCTACGGCAAGGTGTTGATCAACGGCATCGAGACCGTCGCCGGGGAAAAGGTGTTCGTCCTGCAGTTCCTCCAGGCCCGCGATCCGCAATGGGTGTTGCGCACGTTCTACGCGCGCTTCGATCCACAGGTGACCTGGTTCGACGACCTGCAACCGGCTTTCGGCGAGCGTGCGTTCTTCTTTCAGACCGAGCTCACCGCCGTGCCGGAATTGATACCCGTGTTGCTGGAAACGGCGTAGGAAAATTCATGAACAATGGGGAGATATGGATATGAGCAGTATCCCGTTTGATCAACGCGAGGGCGTTATCTGGCTCGACGGCGAGTTCGTCGAGTGGTCCCAGGCGCAGTTGCATGTGCTGACCCATGGCCTGCATTACGCGAGTACCGTGTACGAAGGCGAGCGGGTCTACAACGGCAGGATCTTCAAGCTGCGCGAACACAGCGAGCGCTTGTATCGCTCGGCGCAACTGATGGATTTTGCCATCCCCTATGGGCTGGCTGAACTGGAAGCGGCCAGCCATGAGCTGCTGCAACGCAACAAGGTCGTTGAAGGCTACCTGCGCCCGGTGGCCTGGCGCGGCAGCGAGATGATTTCCACCTCGGCGCGTTTCAACCGTGTGCACCTGGCCATCGCGTGTTGGCAGTGGCCGAGCTATTTCGACCCGGCGGCGCGCATGGCCGGCATCCGTTTGAAGACCGCGACCTGGCGTCGTCCGCCGCCGAGTAGCAGTCCGTTCGAAGCCAAGGCCTCCGGGCACTACCAGATCGCCACGCTGAGCAAGCACGACGCCGAGAACAATGGCTACCACGATGCGCTGATGCTCGACTGGCGCGGCCATGTTGCCGAAGCCACCAGTGCCAATGTGTTCTTCGTCAAAGGCCGGACGCTGCACACACCGGCACCGGATTGCTTTCTCAATGGCATCACCCGCCAGACGGTGATCGAACTGGCCAAGGCCCTGGACTACCAGGTGGTCGAACGCACGATTTTGCCTACAGAGCTTGGCGACTTCGACGAGTGTTTTCTCACCGGCACCGCCGCCGAAATCACCCCGGTGCAGAGCATCGATGGGCAACGTTACCGACCGGGTGACGCCTGCCGCGACTTCATCGCCGCCTACACCTCCACCGTCAACGCCGGTTAACCCGCCAGGAATCTCACCATGTCAGACCAAGGGATTGTTGCGTCTCAACCTTGCATTTCGCTCGGCCATCGTCATGAAGAACTGTCGACGTTGGGCTGGACGGTGCTGACCCCGGACGAATTTTCCGATGATGTCGTAGGCACCTTGCGCGAGTTCGGCCCGATCATTCCGCAGTTCAACGGCCAGATGGCCTTTGCCATTACCCGCAAGCCGGGTTACGAAGACTTGCCGTATTCCCAGAGCATGAACGGCATTGGCCCGCACACCGAAGCGCCGGTGTACGGGCCGCCGCCGCGCTACCTGGCATTGCATTGCCATAAACAGGCCAGGTGCGGTGGCGGGCACACCGGTTTGGTGGACGGTTACGAGTTTCTCAAGTCCCTGGAGCGCAGTGAGCCAGAACTGCGTGAGTGGCTGGATGACACGCCGGTAGAATTCGTCGCCACCGCCAAACCGGGGGAGCCGGGACAGCGGCGGGTCAAGGAGTACATCCTCACGCCTACGCAAGACGGGGATATTTTCCGCTTCAGCTACAACCAGTTTCACTACGGCGACGTGAACCCTCCCAAGGAAGCGTTGCAGCAATCGCTGGTGACCAACAGCACCTCGCCGCTGGCCAGGTTTGCCGTGCTCGGTGAAGCGTATTTCGTCGAGCACAACGTTCCGGTGCTGATTCCCGACGGGTGCCTGTTGATTTGGGACAATTGGCGAATGATCCACGCCCGCAGTCGTTACACTGACCCGGCGCGCAACCTGACCCGCTATTGGCTGGCCTGATTTTTCCGGCGCCCTTCATTCTTTTGGCGTACCCCTTGGCGGGTACGCGTCTTACAGGTATCGCGTCATGCAAACAGCAATCGAGATCGCCCAGGTCGATCATCAACTGATCGTGCGGCTCAATCAGGCCTGGACCAAGCGCGCCACGGTGTGTTCGCCGGACAGGGGACAGGTCAACGAGGAATTCGACCCGACGCGCCCGGACTACCCGGAGTGCATGGTGCCGTTCTTCCATCATCCGAAATTTCAGGCCTTGAGCGACGAGCTCAAAAGCAGCGTGGTGACCTGGGGCTGGATCGGCTACAACCTGCGCACCGTCACAGCCGAAGAACATGTGGTCAATCCGGCGCTGAGCGTCATCGCCAATCAGTACCTGGGCAAGGATGACTGGCATTTTCGCGAGGCCATGCAACAGACCCTGATCGACGAGCACTACCACACGCTGATGCACCTGCGCGCCATCGAGCGGACAAAGCTGGACCGGGCGCTGGATCAGGATCTGGACTTGCCGCCCTCCGTCACCTACCTGCGCCTGAAAGCCCAGCGGGAAGCACTGCCCGAGCAATGGCAGCGGGATCTGGCGGCGATCACTTTTGCGGTGGTGGCCGAGATCAGCGTCAACGCCTATCTGGACTTGCTGGCAGACGACCAGACCATCCAGCCGCAGAACCGCCGGGTGGCCGAGCTGCACAATCGTGACGAATATGCCCACAGCAAGGTGCTGGCCGAAGTGTCCAAGGTCATGTACGCGAACATGCCGCCCATCCAGCGGGAATTTTTCGCACGCAACCTGTCGGTGGCGCTGAGTGCTTTTATTGCTCAGGACTACTCGATGTGGGAGGCGATTCTGACGCAGCTCGGGGTCGAGGATGCGGCGCTGATCATTGCCGACACCCTCGAGAGCAACAAGAACGCGACCATCATGCGCGACTACAGCGGTCTGCATAAGTTGGCCCATGACCTGGGCATCAGCGACCAGATCGATTTCGATTTCCGTCCGACCCTCAAAACCACGGCGGCCGCCTGAACCCGGAGGTGTCCATGTCTGCTCCTGTGTACGAAGTGTTCGCTATCCGTGTCGGCGCAAACGCCCAGCGCACCGCCAGGGAGAATTTTCTCTACGATGCCTGCTGCGGTGATCCGAATGCGCCGATGCCGCTGGACTACTACTTCTGGATCATCCGCAATGAGCAGCAGGTGATCGTGGTCGACACCTGCTTCCAACCGGCCACGGCGGACCGGCGCAATCGCCAGATGTACCGCCTGCCGGAAGAATCCCTGCGGCAACTGGACATCGATCCGGCCGAGGTCGATCACCTGATCCTGACCCATTTGCACTGGGATCATGCCGGCAACCTCGGACTGTTCCCGAAGGCGACCGTGCATTTGCAGGAAGCGGAACTGCGTTTCTGCACCGGGCCGAAAATGGCCCATCGCACGGTGAACAAAACCTACGAGGTCGAGGACGTGATGTCGGCACTGCCGCCGCTGTTCGAAGGGCGGATGCGTTTACACAACGGTGTTGTCGAGGTAGCTCCCGGCGTGACCCTGCATCCGGTAGGCGGACATACGCCGGGCAGCCAGGTGGTACGGGTCAATACCGGACGCGGCTGGATTGTGCTGGCCTCGGATGCCGCGCATTTGTGGGTCAACATTCGCGAGCGCAGTCCGTTTCCGATTCTCGATGACCTGGCGCAGACCCTCGAAGCCTTCACCGAGATCGACCGCCTGGCCGACAGCGAAGACCACGTCATCCCCGGCCACGACCCACTGATCGCCGAGCGTTTCCCGCACTGGAATGACGACCCACATATCATTTGCCTGCACCAACCCCCGATCTGAACCCCACCCCAAAAACCTGTGGGAGCGGGCTTGCTCGCGAAGGCGTCAGCACATTCAACATTGATGTGTCTGACACAACGCTTTCGCGAGCAAGCCCGCTCCCACAGGTTCGTGGTCAACCCTGTTTTTTCAGGATTTGGCCCAACGTCTGCAAAGCCTCATCAATCCGCGGCGTATACGGCGTGCCACAGCCTATGCGCACAAAGTGATCGAAGCGATTGGCATTGGAAAAGATATCCCCAGGCGAAATCTGGATACCGACGTTCAACGCATCATGAAACAACGCCATGGACGAATGCCGGCGAGGCAGTTCCACCCATAACAGCGTGCCGCCCTGGGGGTTGGTCACGCGGGTGCCGAGGGGGAAGTAACGAATAATCGCCTCGCTCATCTGTTGACGTTGTTGGGTCAGGGTTTTCCTCAAGCGCCGCAGGTAGCGTTCGTAGGAGGGTGTACGCATGAATTCGTTGGCCGCCAGTTGCGATAACGCCTCGCACCCCCGCGATTGCGCATGCTTGAGCATCTCCACGCGGTCGTGCCATTTGCCGGCGCTGATCCAGCCCAGGCGCATGCCCGGTGCCAGGGTTTTGTTCAGCGAGGCGCAATAAATCACGTTGTCGGTGCTATCCCAATGTTTGAGCGTGGACAGCGGCCGCTCGGTGTCCACCAGGTCGCCGTAGGTGTCGTCCTCGATCAGCACGGTGTTGTGCTCTGCACACAGTTTCACCAGCCGGGCCTTGTTGGCGTCGGGCATGATGCTGCCCAACGGGTTTTGCAGGTTGGGGATGACGATCAGCGCCTTGATCCGTTCGGGGCCTTGCAACAGCCGTTGCAGGGCCTGCAGATTGAGCCCGGCATGGGCCGAGGCCGGGACTTCCAGCACGCGCAGGTTCAGGCTTTCGAGAATTTGTAGCAGGCCGTAGAAGGTCGGGGACTCCACGGCCACGGTGTCGCCGGGGCAGGTGACCGCGCGCAAGGCCAGGTTGATCGCTTCGGTGGCGCCGTTGGTGATCACGATCCGCTCGGGGGCCAGGTGGGTCTTGCTGGCCAGTGCCCGCCGGGCCAGGATGCTGCGCAATGCACTGTTGCCGCAGGCGCCGCCCGCTGCGCCGATCAGGCAGGTGTCGTTGCGCAGGGCCTTGATCATGTTGTCTTGCAAGGTCTTCAGTGGGTAAAGCTCAGGTGCGCAATAGGCGCTGGCGAAGTTGACCTTGATCGTCGCGCGCTGGCTGGCCTTGAGCACCGCGCAGACCTGTTCATGAATGCCGACATACGCGCGGGTATCCAGCGCCGGCGCCAGGGCAATCGGGGCGGGCCTGGGCAGGGTGTCGGGCTGGCGAATGTAGTTGCCGGAGCGCGGCCGGGCTTCCAGCACACCGCAGTCTTCCAGTTCCCGGCATACCTGCACGGCGGTCGACAGGCTGACGGCGTGTTTTTCCATCATCAAGCGGATCGAGGGCAGGCGTTCACCGGTTTTCAGGGTGCCGCTGCGGATAGCGTCCAGGTAGTGGTTGGCCAGCTGGCGATACAAGGGGGGCGTGTTCATGACGACCTCGGCAGTTGCACCACTGAGGTCTGGGCTGGAAAGTGAGTTGACGCTCCCCGCAGGCGGACCCGTGGTGCTCATGGGTGAAGGGAAGTGGTGTTCTGCGTCGATACTGGAAGAGTAATCGCGGTTTTGCCCGAATCACGGGCAATAAAAAGCCCCGCTCTGATGGCGGGGCTCTTTAGGGGGCGCTGAGGACAGTGTGGCGAGGTTGCCTTACTGTGCGGCGATGGAATAACCGTCGAACGCGGTCTGCTGTTGCAGGGCGGTGATGATGTTCTTGCGGTTGACGGCCAGTTCGGCACCGCTGTTGTCCAGGAACGTCTCGCTTTCCAGTTCAGCTTCGTCGCCTTCGCCAACGAAGGTGAAACCGAGGAATTCCAGGGCTTCACGGTCGACGTTCAGGCGCGAGCGCGGGGTGCGCAACGGCAGGGTGACGCTCATGCCGTCCTTGCTGATGGTGAACACTTCGACTTCTTTCTTTGCCTTGGCGGCTTTGCCCTTGCCGCCGCTCGGGTTGCTGATGGCCTGGTGGGTCTGGTTCAGTACTTTCAGGGCCAGGCCGTAGACGATTTCCTGGAACGCCGGGTCGTCCTTGAAGCTGGACAGGATGCGGCTGATCGGGAATTTGCTGCTCAGGTCTTCGAGGGCGGCGATGTCGGCAGCCTCGGCGTCCTTGAGTTGCTTGAGCTGGCCCATCAGTTCGTAGGCTTTGTCATCGTCGAAGCTGTCGTGGGCCTGGCGGATCGCGGCACGCAGTTCGCGGATCTGGTCGCTTTCGCGGGTGGACTGGAAAGCGTCCAGCACCATCTCGCTGATGGTTTTTGCCTGGGGTACGTGTTGTGAAAGATTGATGGAGTTTTCGTATTCCGCTTTGGACGACAAGGTGACTACGGTTTCAGCGGTGTTGGAATCGGACATTGAAATTTCACTACTTCTATAACTTGAATAGGGGCGAGAAAGCCCGGCGGCTTTTTCAGGTCGCCTAATCTATTGGACCGGGGCGGCGTTGTCACGGCCCAATAGACGAAGCCCCTGTAGGAGCTGCCGCAGGCTGCGATCTTTTGATCTTGAAAAATCAGGATCAAAAGATCGCAGCCTGCGGCAGCTCCTACAGGGGCGCGTATTCAGTCAAGGATGCAGGAGTTTCTGCGCGCGCTTGTCCGCCAGATGCTGAACCACCAACCGGCCGATCAGTACCAGCAAGGTCAGGCTGATCAGCAACACCGAAATCGCCGCGACGCTCGGGTCGACGTTATCGCGCAAGCCGCTCCAGATGCGCTTGGGCAGGGTGTCGACGTTGACGCTGGTGATGAACAGCGTGACCGCCACTTCTTCCCAGGACAGGGCGAAACCCAACAGCGCGGTGGAGGCCAGACCCAACTTCAGGTTCGGCAGGATCACCATGAATGTGGTCTGCATCAGGCTGGCGCCAAGGTTGCGCGAGGCCAGTTCGATACGCCGGTCGATCTGGCTGAGGGCCACCAGCATGGTCACTACGCCGTATGGCACCACCATGATCACGTGGGCAATCACCACGCCGGTCAGGGTGTCGTAGCCCATGCCCGGCGCGAAGCGACCGAGCTTGGTTTCCATGAAGTACAGCACCAGCGCGGAGATCACCGGCGGGATCGCCATTGGCAACAGCACCAGGCCGATCAGGGCCGTGGCCCATTTGGAGCGCATGTACCAGATACCGAGGCTGAAACTGGCGGCCAGCAAGGTGGCGATGACGCTGGTGGCGAAGGCGATGGTCAGGCTCTGGCTGATGGCGTGGAACCAGTCCGGGTTGCTCACCAGCGCTTCGTAGTGGCGCAGCGACCAGTTGCCTTCGGGCATCGACAGGAAGCGTTTGCTGGTGAACGACACCGGAATGACCGTCAGCAGCGGGAACAGCATGAAGGCCATGGCGACCACGGCCAGCAGCCGCGTACTCAGGCTTGTGCGATGGGTATTCATAGTGATCTCAGCCTACCAGTCGGTTGACGCGGGTCATTTTCAACAGCACCCAGATCAGCGCGCTGACCAGGGCCAGCAACACCACGCTCAGTGCCGCGCCCAGGCCCCAGTTGCTGGTCTGGAACATTTGCAGGAACACATACTCGGCGATCATCACCGTTTGCCCGCCACCCAACAGCACCGGGGTGATGAAGAAGCCCAGGCAAAACACGAAGACCATGATGAACGCGCCCAGAATGCCCGGCAGGGTCTGCGGCAGCAGCACTTGCCAGAAGGTACGCAAGGCACCGGCCCCCAAGCCGCGCGAGGCCATGAGCACACGTTGGTCGAGTTGACGCATGGTCGACAGCAGCGGGAACACCGCGTACGGGATCATCACGTGGAGCATGCCGATGACCACGCCGATTTCATTGCGGCTCAGTTGCAGCGGTTGATCGATCAGGCCCATGCCCATCAAACCGTTATTGAGCACGCCGTTGCTGCGCAGGGCGATCAACCAGCCAAAGGCCCGTACCAGCACGGAAATCCAGAACGGGATGAAGATGCAGATCTCCACCACGCGCTGCCAGAACGGCGGGCTGAACACCCAGCAGTACGCCAGCAGGTAACCGATCATCAGGGCCAGGCCACTGACGGTCAGACACAGGCGCAAGGTGCGCCAGAGCATTTCGTGGATCGCAGGGTCCGTGGCGATGCGCTGGTACTGCTCGATGCCCGGAGTAGGCAGCGAGAAGCTCCAGCCGACCACGCCGAGAAACGGCAGCACGTAGAAGACCAACAGCAACACCGGCAGCGGGAACAGCAGCAGGCCGCGCTCCAGGCCCGGCGAGCTGAAGCGGGGCTTGGGGGTGGTCAGGGTTGAGGTCAGGGTGGTAGTCATGGTCACAGGCTCACTTGGACAACCGTGTCAGGTACTCTTCCAGGGCTTTGGAGTAGTTGTCGGCGTACCACTGGGCGTTGAGAGCGATCTGTTTTTTCAGATTGTCTTCGGACGCACAGTTGCCTTCCAGTTGCTTGGCCGACATCAGTTTTTCCGTGGCGCTGTTCGACGGGCCGTTGCCCAGCAATTCAAACAGCTTGAGCTGGCCTTCGGGTTGCAAGGCTTGCTGGATGAACTGCATGGTCGGTTGAGTGCCGCCCGGGTTACCGTTCAGCACGGCCCAGCTGCTGGAATTGATAAAGCCGTTGTCGAAGCTCCAGCGCACGCGGTTGTCGGTGTCTTCGCTGAGCAGCTTGGCGCGGGTGTGCCAGATCGCGCCCACCGACACTTCGCCGTCGACCATCAATTGCTGACTCTCGGCCCCCGAGCTCCAGAACGACAGGACGTGAGGTTTGATCTCGTCGATCTTCTTCATCGCCCTCGGCACGTCCAGCGGGTACAGCTGATCGGCCGGAACTCCGTCGGCCAGGAGCGCCGCTTCGAGCATGCCGTTCATCCATTTGTACAGCGTGCGCTTGCCGGGGAATTTCTTCACGTCCCAGAAATCGGCCCATGTCTTGGGCCCGTTGTCGCCGAATTTTGCGCTGTCCCAGGCCATGACATAGCTGAACTGGTAGCTGGCGATGCCGAAATCGGAGGAGAGCGCCGGGGCCACTTGATCGCGCTTGATCACGTTGTAGTCCAGCGGCTGCAGGATCTTTTCCCGGCCCAGCACGATGGCGCTGTAGCTCTCGACGTCGACCACGTCCCAGCTTGGTTGACCGCTGGCCAGTTGCGAGCGGATTGCGCCCTCGGTCGGGCCGGCGCCGTCGATGCGCACCTGGATGCCGGTGTTCTTGGTGAAAGTGTCGGTCCACGCCGAGCGGAACGCGTTGAGAGCATCGCCACCCCAGTTGACCACCACCAGCGGTTTGTCCGCCGACCAGCTGATGCCGCTGCGCAGCGCCAATGGCACCGCAGCCAGCAGGCCCATGGCCTGAATGAAGGTGCGACGGTTGATCTGACCGTCACGGGCCTTTTCGATAAGCACTTCGATGCAGTCTTGTTGGTGATCCTGGCGCATGGGCAAGTCCTCAGTTGGCGGGTGTCTGCGTGGACACCGGCCTTTTTGTTGTCATTGGAAGAGAGCTTTGTGACGCAGTTTTTTGTGGTTCAGGCCTGTAGCAGAAAGCTTTGCTGCACCGGCCAGCTCAGCCACACCGGCGCACCGCTGGCCATCGACGCGCCCGGGTGATTGCCGGGGACGGACAGGTTGATCGGCAACGTATCGCCGCCGACCTTGAGTGCCAGATGGGTACTGGAGCCTTGATAGACCTTGTCGGTGAGTTGTGCGGGCATCACGTTGTAGCCGTCCCGGGTCGGACACTCGCTGTGCAGTTCCATGTGCTCGGGGCGCACGGCCAGCACGATCGGCGCCTGGCTCAGTGCGTTCGGCGCCTGGGCATGCAATACGCTGGTGCCGCAGCGGCCGCTGGCGGTCTGGCCGTTGCGGGTCAGGTTGTCCAGTGGGAACAGGTTCATCTTGCCCAGGAACTCGGCGACGAAACGACTCTCGGGGCGGTTGTAGATGTTTTCCGGGGTGTCGACCTGAGTCAGCTTGCCGTGGTTGAAGATCGCGATGCGCGAGGACAGTGCCAACGCTTCGTTCTGGTCGTGGGTGACGAACACGAAACTGGTGCCGACCTGACGGTGGATGCGTTGCAACTCGGTTTGCAGCTGTTCGCGCAGGTTCTTGTCCAGCGCCGACAGCGGCTCGTCGAGCAGCAGCAGTTCCGGCTCGAACACCAGCGCCCGGGCAATCGCCACGCGCTGCTGCTGACCACCGGACATCTCGGCGGGCTTCTTGTGCATGTGCGCACCGAGGCCGACCACTTCAAGGATGTGCTTGACCCGGCGGTTGCGTTCTTCGGCCGGGACTTTACGGATGCGCAGCGGGTAGGCGACGTTGTCGGCCACGCTCATGTGCGGGAACAGCGCATAACCCTGGAACACCATGCCGTAGTTCCGCTTCTCGGCGCTGCGCTTGATGATGTCGACGCCTTGTTCCATCAGCTTGCCCGAGGTCGGGCTGAGGAAACCGGCAAGGATCATCAGCAAGGTGGTCTTGCCCGATCCGGACGGACCCAGGAGGGTAAGAAATTCGCCTTGGCGAACGTCGAGATCGACGTTATCCAGCGCCGCGAAACGGCCGTAATACTGGCTGATACCTTGAGCGCTGAGCTGGATCGCTGAACGGCTGGACACAATGAGGTTCCTCTTTTTATTGCCCATATGACGTACGAGGACGGATGTGAATCCGAAATGGGCTTTGGGCTCATTATTGTTAAAAGTATCGCTACATCAATGGAATTATTTTGCCCGTATTGGTTAGTTTTTTTACCCGATTTCCCCTGATCAAAAACATCCCTGTAGCAGCTGGCGAAGCCTGCGTTCGGCTGCGCAGCCGTCGCAAGGCTTGAATGCGCGGTCTTGAAGTAGAACTGCGTTGTTTGAATCAACGACTGCTGCGCAGCCGAACGCAGGCTTCGCCAGCTGCTACATACGTGTGCATTTCAGAGGGTGTCCTGCCAGGTCTGGCGGGACGATTGCAGCTGCGTCTTGACCCAGTTGCTGAAGGCCTGGACCACCGCGCGGTCCGCCTTTTGCGGGTCGGTGGCCAGGTAATAACCACGGTGCAGATCGATGCTGATGTCGAACGGCCGCACCAACAAACCCTTGGACAAGGCATCGCCGCTGATCAGGTTGTCGCCGATGGCGATGCCCTGGCCGGCAATGCAGGCGGACTGTGCGCAGTGCGCATCGGAGAACAGGATGCCGCTCAGCGCGTTGACCCCCGAAGCACCGGCGGCGGTCAGCCAGATGCGCCAGTCCGAGTAGTCGGTCATGTGCAGCAAGGGGTAAGTGCTGAGCTCCTGTGGGTTTTTCAGTCCGCCTAGCGCGTTGATCAAACGTGGGCTGCACACCGGGAAGAAGCGCAGAGCCACAATCTCTTCAACATTCATTTCCGGCCAGTCGCCAATCCCGTAGGCGATGAACAGATCGACGTTGGGGTTGTTGGTGTCGTCCGGCGTGCGCGGGGAAATCAGCTGCAGCTGCACTTGCGGGTACTGCCGCAAAAACGCACCGATGTGGTGGCACAACCAATAGGTGGCGAACCCCGGCGCACAACTGACGCACAGCCGGCCGGAGACTTCCTGATCGTCGATCAACTGCCCGGCATCGAGCAGGTTCAACAGGATTCCGTGCACCTCCCGTGCATAACGCTCGCCCTGGTACGTCAGGCCAATGCCACGGCCAATACGTTCGGTCAGGGCGAAGCCGACACATTCCTCCAGCTTGCTGATCTGGTGGCTGATGGCGCTGCGGGTCAGGTTCAGCTCACGGGCCGCTACAGAGACGCTGCCGAGGCGGGCAACTGCATCAAGGGCGCGCAGGGCTGTCATTGAAGGAAATCGCATAAATCATCCCGTTCAAAGGTGGAAGAAAGGCCTGCAGACACCGGTCACCGGTGGCTTCCCATATGGTGAGGTAAATCGAACGGTCAGGCCAAAAAAAATCGATTGTTGTATCGGTTGATTCAACAATACTAGCGCTAATTGTCATCGGCCGGTCAGGCCCACCCTCAAACCGGGGGCTGCCCGCGACCTTTCCTGCTGACTGGAACAACAGTTTTTTCAGGTTCCCGACCCGCCTGGCGCCCGGTGGACCTTTCAATCTCCTGAACTCAAAGGTGGCTTACATGGCTGAGTCCGATAACTTTTCCTCTACCCATTCCGTGCAGGGGACCTATGCCGACCTGATCCTCGCCAACGGGCGTATCTACACCCAGGACCCCGCTAATCCATGGGCCGAGGCCGTGGCCATCCGCGACGGCAAGTTGATCGGTGTCGCCAGCCTCGGCCAGATCGAGATGTACAAGGGCCCGAACACTCGCGTGCATGACCTGCAAGGCGCGTTCTGCATGCCCGGCCTGCACGACATGCACACCCACCCCGACCTCGCACTGGCGCCGCGCTACAGCGACGACCTCGACGTCGGCATCGAAGACCCGACCCCGGAACAACTGCGCGAAAGCATCCTCGCCTACGCCGACAGCCATCCCGGCGACGGTTGGATCTACGGCCAATACTGGGTGCGCTACACCTTCCGCGAGGCAGGTTTAACGCCGGGCCGCGAGTGGCTCGACAGCGTGATGCCGGACCGCCCGGTAGCGCTGCTCGACCGTATGTGGGGCACCATGATGGTCAACTCCAAGGCCCTGGAACTGGCCGGCATCGACCGGCACACGGCCGACCCGCGCAACGGCTATTTCGAGCGTGACGAACTGACCGGCGAACCCACCGGCCTGATGATCGACGGTGCCTACGCGATGATCCACGCCGCCATGCCACCGACGCCGGTCAGCGTGCTGCGCCGCGCCTATCGCGATGGCGTGCATTTCCAGAGCTCGCGCGGCGTCACGGCGAGTAAATACGTACACGTCTGCGAGCAGCGTTTGCAGGCCCTCAAGGAACTGGACGACAGCGGCGAACTGACGGTGCGCATCGAAGCGGCGATCAGTTGGCAGGACGACATCTTCCCGGTGCGTCGTCGCTGGGAGCTGCTGGCCGGCGAACGTCACTACTACCGCAGTGCGCGCCTGAGCGCCAACGCGGTGAAGTTCCATTTCGACGGCACGGTCGAGCCGAAGTCCTCGTACCTGCTGACGCCATGGCCGCAGGAGTCGAGCTGGCGCGGCAAGCTCAACCTGACCCCGGAACACATCACCGACATGGTGGTGGACATGGACCGCAAGGGCATCCGCGTGATTGCCCACTGCACCGGTGACGGCGCGTCCGACGTGTTCCTCGATGCCGTGGCCGAGGCCCGTCGTCGCAACGGTTTCAGCGGTGTACGCCACCAGTGCGCCCACAGCACCTTGCTGCACCCCGGCAACCTGCCGCGCTTCAAGGAACTGAATGTCATCGCCGAATTCTCCCCGGCCGCCTGGTACCCGACGCCGTTCGCCAGCGGTGCACGCTCCGGCTACGGCCAGGAGCGACTCAAGCGCATCTACGATTTCAAAGGCGTGCTCGCCGCAGGCGGCACCGCGGTGATGGGCACCGACTGGCCGGTGGCGTCCATCGACCCGTGGCTGGCGCTGGAAACCATGATCACCCGGCAAAACCCGTGGAACGACGACCCGGCCTGCTTCGGCGACCCGATCAGCCTCGAACAGGCGCTGACCGTGATCACCAGCAACGGCGCCGTGGCCATGGGCCTGGAACACAGCACCGGCAGCCTGCAAGTGGGCAAGGCGGCGGACCTGATCGTCATTGACCGCGACCTGTTCGCCAAGCCGGCGCGCAACTACATCCACAAGACCCAGGTGCTGCTGACCTTCGTTGAGGGGCAACTGGTCTACGACCGTCATTCGGCGCTCGAAACAGTCGGCCTCAAGGCGGTGTGGCAGGGCGAACCACCGGTGCTGGAGGGCAAGGCAGAATGACTTCCCCACGCATCGCCGTGACCGTGGTGTCGGGGTTTCTCGGCGCCGGTAAAACCACACTACTCAACCGCATGGTGCGCCGTGCCGAAGGCAGTCGGCTGGCGGTGATCGTCAACGATTTCGGCGAGCTGAACATCGATGCGGCCATCGTTTCCGAAGTCACCGACGCGGTGTACAGCCTGCAAAACGGCTGCATCTGCTGCACCGTGCAGGAAGACCTGCTGGCGCAGCTCGGCAGCCTGGCGCAGCTTGAACCAAGGTTGGAGCGCATCGTCATCGAGTGCAGCGGTGTGTCCGACCCGCAGCGCATCGTGCAGACCCTGGCCTACCCGCAACTGCGCAGCCAGATGCAATTGGACATGGTCATCACCGTGGTCGACGCCACCCGTCATCTGCAACTCGACGGTGAGTGCGCGCGCCTGGCTCGCGCACAAGTGGCCGCTGCCGACTTGCTGTTACTGAACAAGACCGACCTGGTCGACGAATCACAGCTGCAGGCGCTGCGCGATGCCTTGGGCGCCAGGACTCGCGTGCATGAAAGTGTGCAGGCCGAACTGCCCGATGCGCTGTGGCTGGATACCGACCTGGACCTTGAGCCCCGGGCGCTGAAACCGCTGACGCGGGTTTCCGACGGCGATCATGGCGAGATGTTCAGCAGCTGGTTGTGGCAGAGCAACGCGGCCCTCGACGTCGAAGGCTTGCGTGGCTGGTTGAAGGCACTGCCCAGCGATGTATTCCGGGTCAAAGGCTTGGTGCTGCTGACGCCGGGCAGCACGGCGCACTGGCTGCAACATGTCGGCACCCGCAGTCAGTTTCTGCCGGCACTGGATGATGCCCAGGCCAGCGCCACACGCCTGGTGTTCATCGCTCGCCGCGGCTTCAATGGCTGGGAGGCATTGGGACAAGGGCTGGAAGATTGCACCGTGAAAGACTGCACCGTGAAAGAGAGTACCGTGGCATGACATCGACAGAACAACGTCTGCGTGAAGAGTTGGCGGCCTGCTACCGCTTGATTGCGCACTTTCGCATGACCGACCTGATCTTCACCCACATCTCGGTGCGCATTCCGGGGCCGGAGCATCACTTTCTGATCAACCCTTACGGGCTGATGTTCGATGAGATCACTGCGTCCAACCTGGTGAAGATCGACCTCGATGGCCACGCCGTCGAGCCGTCGCCGTACCCGGTGAATCCGGCCGGTTTCGTGATTCACAGCGCGATCCACGGTGCCCGTGAAGATGCGCAGTGCGTGTTGCACACCCACACCAGATCCGGGTGCGCGGTGGCGGCGTTGAAGTGCGGGTTGTTGCCGGTGAACCAGATTTCCATGGAGTTCTACGGTCGCGTCGCTTATCACGATTACGAAGGCGTAGCGCTGGACTTGAGTGAGCAACAACGGCTGGTGGCGGACATGGGTGACAAGCCGGTGCTGATGCTGCGCAACCATGGCTTGCTGACGGTGGGCGAGACCGTAGGGCAGGCGTTTATGCGCATGTATTACCTGGAAAAGGCCTGCGACATTCAATTGGCGGCGCAGGCTGCCGGTGAACTGGTGCTGCCGTCGGCGGAGGTTTGCGCGCACACCGAACGGCAGTTCAATGATCCGGGGCGGCCGTTGGATGAGGGTGAGTTGAGTGATCCGGATGCCATGCAATTGGCCTGGGCGGCGTTGTTGAGAATGCTGGATCGTGTGGCGCCGGGGTATCGCGACTAGCTCTGCCCTTGTGTTGAACGGGCCGGCCCCTTCGCGGGCAAGCCCGCTCCCACAGTGTTTTCGGGTGTTCACAGATCTTGCGTACACCCACTAACCCTGTGGGAGCGGGCTTGCTCGCGAAGCAGGCTCCTCGGTCTGTCAGGCCTGCCGCGGTGTATTGAGGTTCATCGACCGCACCGACAATGCCGACGCTGTCTCTTCATCGATCGGCAACGAAAACCGGAATGTCGCCCCGCGCCCCGGCACATCGATCAACTGAATCTCGCGCCCGTGCAATTGCAGGATGCGATGCACGATCCGCAGTCCCAACCCGCCATCACGCCGTGCGCCGCCAATGTTGAACGGCCGCAGGAACAACCCTTCGCGCAGTTCCGGGGCGATGCCGGGGCCGGTATCGCTGACCGTGACTTCGATGAATGAGCCTTGCGGACGCAGGCCCAGTTCGACCTCGCCACCGGCCGGAGTATGGCGCAGGGCGTTGTCGAACAGGTTGGTCAGCACCCGCTCGATCAACCCTAGATCCGCGCAGGCCGCCGAGGCATTTGGCGCGAACGTGGCCTTGAGTTCGACTTTGCGCGCTTCGGCGGTGAGTTCGAATTTCTGGAAGATGTCCTGGGCCAGGTCGGTCAGGGAAAAGCGTTCCAGCACCGGCTGCACAAAACCATGTTCCAGCCGCACCAGTTCCAGCAGCGACTGCGCCAGACCGCCGACCTTACGGCTCTGGTCCAGGGCGATGCCGAGGTAGCGACGGCGGTCGGCAGGGGACAGCGTGGCGTCCTTGAGCGACAGGGTTTCCAGATAACCGTGCAACGAGGCCAGCGGCGTGCGCAAGTCGTGGGAGATGTTCGCCACCAGTTCGCGGCGCTCCTGATCCTGGCGGGTCAACGAACGCCATTGCTCGCCCAGGCGTGCCTGCATCTGCCGGAACGCCGCATCGAGCACGGCGATTTCATCGTGGCTGGCAGCTTTTTCCACCGCGACGGGCAGGGCCGGTGTGACCGGCACGCCATCGATGTCGAACTGGCTGACGGTTTCAGTCAGGCGGCGCAACGGCCGGGTAATCAGGGCAAACGCCGTGAGACCGGCAATCAGGCACAGCAGCGCCACCAGGCCGATGGACAACAGCGCCGTGTTGAGCGCCGCGCTGGTCGCGCCACGTTCGGCCAGGCGGTCGTGATCCTCACCGAGCAGCACCACGTAGAGATAACCGGCCGGCTTGCCGTCGACCTTCAGCGGTGCAGCGCTGAACACCTTGCGTGCATCGACGCTGCGCGGGTCGTCGCCGGGAATCGGCAGCGGATCGCCCCGCAGCAGGCGCTGGATCGGCGCGAGGTCGACCCGCTCCCGACGGATCCGGCCCTCGGGCGCGGCACTGCCGACAATCTTGCCCTCGGTGTCGAGCAAGTACACCTCGACACTGGGGTTGACCTGCATCAGCTTGCTGAACAAATCGCGCACGGCATTGGGCATCAGGCCCTGGGTGTCCATCAGCACCGTGTCGCTGGCGATGTGCTGCGCCAGGTCGCGGGACAAGCCTTGCACCACTTCCTGTTCATGCATCTGGTTGGAGCGCACCTGCATCCACGCCGACGTGCCGCAGCACACCAGCAGCAGCACGGCGAACACCAGGGACAGGCGTTGCGTCAGGGTCAGCCTCATGGCTGCGGCTCCTCGCCTGTGGCGAATTTGTAGCCGCGCCCCCAGACCGTGAGGATGCGCACCGGTTGCGCCGGGTCGGCCTCGATCTTGGCGCGCAGGCGGTTGATGTGGGTGTTGACCGTGTGCTCGTAGCCTTCGTGGCTGTAGCCCCACACGGCGTTGAGCAGGTCTATGCGCGAAAACACCTTGCCGGGTTGGCGGGCGAAGAAGTACAGCAAGTCGAATTCCCGGGGCGTGAGGTCCAGGCGACGTCCGTCGAGGGACACCTCGCGGGTGATCGGGTCGATCGCCAGGCCGTCGGTGAGCAGGCTGCCGGCGTCCATCTTCAGGTTGCGCGCCATGGCATCGACCCGGCGCAGCAACGCCTTGACCCGGGCCACCAGTTCGAGCATGGAAAACGGCTTGGCCAGATAGTCGTCGGCACCCAGTTCGAGGCCGAGAATCCGGTGCACTTCGCTGGAGCGCGCGCTGGTAATGATGATCGGCGTGTAGCGGGCCATGGCGCGGGCGCGGCGGCAGATTTCCAGGCCGTCGACACCGGGCAGCATCAGGTCGAGGACCAGTGCGTCCCAGTTGCCTTGCTGCAGCAGGCGCATGCCTTCATCGCCATCGGCGCTGTGCACCACCTCGAACTGCTCATCGCGAAGATGCAGGCAGATCAGGTCGGCGATATGCATATCGTCCTCGACCACCAGGACGCGTTTGGTCTGTTCCATCCAGCTCAATCCTTCGGTGCAATGGGCGCATGCCATTCGGCTTATGTTCAAAAAAACCTGTAGGAGCGGGCTTGCTCGCGAAAGCGTCAGGTCAGCCAGTATCACCCTCGACTGACACTGCGCCTTCGCGAGTAAGCCCGCTCCCACAGCAATAACAGTGTTCAAGGTTGACGATATTCATTGTGCGGGTTTTTCGGGGTCTGAGTTATCACGAATTGTTTAACTTCCCGTGAGGATTTGGCGATCACCCAAAGCCTAGGCTGTGTTCCATGAAGCACCCCTGGATTTTTGGAGGCGAGCATGTTTTCACGACGGCAATTTCTTGTAGCGAGCGGCGGGCTAGGGGTGACAGCCCTGGCGATCGGCCTGTTGCCGAAGTTTTCCACAGGCACTGCATTGATCAGCGAGGCCAGCGCAGCGGAGGCATTCGAAGTGACCCACAGTGACAAAGAATGGCACGCCATCCTCAGTGACGAGCAGTACGACATCCTGCGCGAAGAGGGCACCGAAAGGGCCTACAGCAGCCCGCTGAACAACGAGCACCGCGACGGCACCTTCGTCTGTGCCGGATGCGAGTTGCCGCTGTTTTCCTCGGCGACAAAGTTCGACAGCCGCACCGGTTGGCCGAGTTTCTGGGCACCCCTGGACAAGGCTGTGGCAACCCGCCAGGACCGAGCGTTCGGCATGGTCCGTGAAGAGGTTCATTGCCGGCGCTGCGGCGGGCATCTGGGTCATGTCTTCGACGACGGCCCGAAACCCACCGGCCTGCGCTACTGCATGAACGGCCTGGCGATGAAATTCGTGCCCCAGACGGTGTGATTCCCCTCCACTCACTTTTTGCAGGTAATCGCCATGTGGCTGCTGGTCCTCGCTTATCTCGGTGGTGTGCTGACGATTGTCAGCCCGTGCATTCTGCCGGTGTTGCCGTTTGTCTTCGCCCGCACCGGGCAACCCTTCGTCAAAAGCGGACTGCCGCTGCTGGTGGGCATGGCGCTGACCTTCGCGCTGGTCGCCACGTTGGCGGCGGTGGGCGGTGCCTGGGTGGTGCAGCTCAACCAGTACGGGCGCTGGCTGGCGCTGGTGTTCGTGGCGCTGTTCGGACTGACATTGTTGCTGCCGCAATTAGCCGAGCGCCTGACCCGGCCACTGGTAGCGGCGGGCAGTCGTTTGTCCGAGGTGGCTGGCGCCGATGCGCGGCCACGTCCTGGTGCTTCGTTCCTGATCGGCGTGGCCACCGGCCTGCTGTGGGCACCCTGCGCCGGGCCGATCCTCGGTTTGCTACTGACCGGTGCGGCGCTGCAAGGCGCCAGCATTCAAACCACCCTTTTGCTGCTGGCGTATGCCGCCGGTGCCGCCACGTCCCTCGCGCTAGCCTTGTTGCTGGGCGGCAAAGTCTTCGCCGCGATGAAGCGCTCCATTGGCGCGGGCGAATGGGTGCGTCGCGGTCTCGGCGCGGCGATGCTGGCCGGTGTGGCGGCGATTGCCCTGGGGTTGGACACGGGGGTTCTGGCGCGGTTTTCCACGGCGTCGACCGGTGGTGTCGAGCAAGCGTTGGTGGAAAAACTGTCCGGCAAGTTACCGCGTAACGGCGGCGCGATGATGGCGCAGAACACGACCTCCGGGGGCACGGTGCAAGTGGCCGAGAAATCCCCGGGCACCTTGCCGGTCGAAGGCAACCTGCCGCCACTGGATGGCGCCGAGCAGTGGCTCAACTCGCCACCCCTCGATGCCCAGGCGCTGAAAGGCAAGGTCGTGCTGGTGGATTTCTGGACCTACTCCTGCATCAACTGCCTGCGTTCGCTGCCCTATGTGAAAGCCTGGGCCGAAAAATATCGCGATCAGGGCCTGGTGGTGATCGGCGTGCATGCGCCGGAGTTTGCCTTCGAGCGCGACGTCGGCAACGTCACCAAGGCCATGAAAGACCTGGGCATCAACTACCCGGTGGCCATCGACAACGAGTTCAAGATCTGGCGCGCCTTCAACAACGAATACTGGCCGGCGCACTATTTTGCCGACGCCCAAGGGCGTATCCGCTATCACCATTTTGGCGAAGGCGCATACGACGAATCAGAGCGGGTCATCCAGCAACTGCTGCGTGAGGCCGGTGCCGCCAAAGTCTCGGACGGGCTGATCAATGCCAAGGCCGACGGCGTGCAAATGGCGCCGGACAGCAACGAAGTGCAGTCGCCGGAAACCTATGTCGGCTACCAGCGCGCGGAACATTTCGTACCGGAAACCGCGCTGGTGCCGGACAAGGTCGCGGCCTACAACCCACCGACACAACTGGCCCTCAACGACTGGAGCCTGGGCGGCCAGTGGCATGTCGGCCCGGAGCGGGCCACCGCCAGCGCACCGGCCAGCCGCATCGTCTATCGCTTCCACGCCCGTGATTTGCATTTGGTGCTCGGCCCTGGCGCCGATGGCAAGCCGGTGCGCTTCAAGGTGCTGATCGACGGCAAGGCTCCCGGCGATGCCCACGGCATGGACGTGGCCCCCGATGGCAGCGGCACCGTGACGGACCAGCGCTTGTATCAACTGGTGCGCCAGAGCGGCGGCGTGACCGACCGGACCTTCAGCATCGAGTTTCTTGATCCGGGTGCGTCGGCTTACGCCTTCACCTTCGGCTGATTACTTTCCAACGCTTCAGGAGTTCGCCCCATGAAAACACTCATCACCTGGCGCCGTACCCTGCTGGGGCTGGCGGCTGCCGGCATCATCAGCCAATGCTCGGCCTTCTCCTTCGGTGGCGCTGAAGAAGGGGTCATCCTTCCACCGCCGGCCCTCGACGAAACCACCCAGGCCCGTAGCGAAACCGCGGTGTTCGCCGGTGGCTGCTTCTGGGGTGTTCAAGGGGTGTTCCAGCATGTCAAAGGCGTGAAGAACGCCGTCTCCGGCTACGCGGGCGGGGCGGCCGATACCGCGCAGTACGAGCGCGTCAGCAATGGCAATACCGGCCATGCGGAGTCGGTCGAAGTCACGTTCGATCCCGCTCAGGTCAGCTACGGCACCTTGCTGCAGATCTACTTTTCGGTGGCGCACAACCCGACCGAACTCAACCGCCAGGGGCCGGACAGCGGCACCCAGTATCGCTCGGCGATCTTTACCAAAAGTGCCGAGCAGCAGCGGGTCGCACAGGCCTACATCGCCCAGCTCGACGCCGCCCATGCCTTCGACAAGCCGATCGTGACCCGGCTTGAAACCTTCAACGGTTTCTACCCGGCGGAGGAAGAGCATCAGGATTTCCTGACCGAACATCCGACCTATCCGTACATCGTGATCAACGATTTGCCGAAGGTCGCGCAGTTGAAGCAGCTGTACCCGAATCGTTATCAGGAACAGCCGGTGCTGGTGAAGGCGGGGATGTAAATGGCGATCAGCGAATGCATGGCCTATTCGGCCGACGGGTGCTTGCCCCACCTCTGTACGGCGAATTCGACGAAACGCCGCAGTTTCGGCAAACGGTGGCGATCCTGGGCATAGACCAGGTGCATCGGCCGACTGGGCGGGCAGTAATCGGGCATCAAGGCCAGCAGCTTTCCGTCCTTGAGGTCCTGCTCGACCAGGGCGTCGGGCATCATCACGATGCCCATGCCGGTGCGCGCCGCTTGATGCAGTCCCGCCGAACTGTTGATCAGCATCGGCCCGCTAACCCCCACGCTGACTTCGCCATCGGGACCGGCCAGGCGCCATTCCTTTTGCACCGATTGCCAGTCATCCCCAGCGGGATAGGCAAAGGACAGGCAGTCGTGCTGTCGCAGGTCTTCAGGCGTTTGCGGTGTGCCCCGACGGGCCAGGTACTCCGGGGATGCGCACATGGTCAGGGTGTAGTCGATCAGCGGGCGGGCGATCAGGTTGGAGGGCTCCAGCGCACCCAGGCGAAACGCTACATCCAGACCGTTTTCCAGCAGATCCGGGCGCCGGTTGGTCAGTACCACGTCGAGTTTCACCCGCGGGTTTTGCCGGCTGAACTCACTCAGTGCCGGCGCCAGGCGTTCGGTGCCGAAGGTCAAGGGCGCGGTGATGCGCAAGGTGCCACTCGGTTCGTCCAGAGCCTGTTCGGCCAGTCGCTCGGAATCGGCCACCAACCCCAATACTTCCAGGCAACGCTGGTAATACGCGGCACCGAACTCGGTCAGCCGCTGGCGCCGCGTCGTGCGGTTGAGCAGGCGTACACCCAGCCGCTGCTCCAGGGCCTTGAGGTGGTTGCCGACCATGGTCGTGGACATATCGCACTGCAACGCGGCGGCGGTCATGCTGCCGGTCTCCACTACTTTCACGTAAACGGTCATTGCCTGGAATAGATCCATTATCAAGCTCAACTTTAAAATGATTGAAGATTTCCAGCATTTATCCAGCTCAGGTGGCTAACCATACTGCAAAAACACCGACCCTTGCTGGAGCTTGATGTCATGACCGCCGCCTGCCTGATGAGCACTTACCAACCCCTGGCCCTGAGTTTCAACAAGGGCCTGGGCACTCGCCTGTGGGATCAGGCCGGTCGCGAATACCTGGATGCAGTCGCCGGTGTGGCGGTGACCAATGTCGGCCACTCCCACCCGAAAATCGTCGCCGCCATTACCGAACAGGCCGGGTTGCTGCTGCACACCTCGAATCTCTACAGCATCGACTGGCAGCAACGGCTGGCGCAGAAACTGACCCGCCTGGCGGGCATGGACCGGGCGTTTTTCAACAACTCCGGGGCCGAAGCCAACGAAACCGCACTGAAAATCGCCCGGCTGCATGGCTGGCACAAAGGCATCGAACAGCCGCTGGTGGTGGTCATGGAGAACGCGTTCCATGGCCGCACCCTCGGCACGTTGTCGGCCAGCGATGGCCCGGCTGTGCGCCTGGGTTTCAACAAGCTGCCGGGGGATTTCGTCAAAGTGCCGTTCGGCGACCTCGACGCGCTGGACAAGGTGCAACAAGCCCATGGCTCGCGGATCGTGGCGGTGCTGATGGAGCCGATCCAGGGCGAAAGCGGTGTGCAACTGGCGCCACCGGGCTATCTCAAGGCCGTGCGCGAACTGTGCAACCGGCGCTCATGGCTGTTGATGCTCGATGAAATCCAGACCGGCATCGGCCGCACCGGCCAATGGTTTGCGTTCCAGCACGAAGGCATAGTCCCGGACGTCATGACCCTGGCCAAAGGCCTGGGCAACGGCGTGCCTATCGGCGCGTGCCTGGCCCGTGGCAAGGCAGCCGAACTCTTCACGCCGGGTAGCCACGGCAGCACCTTTGGCGGCAATCCGTTGGCCTGCCGGGTCGGATGCACCGTGCTGGATATCGTTGAAGAACAAGGGCTGCTGGAAAACGCCCAGGTTCAGGGAGAACGCCTGCTCGAAAGATTGCGTACAGAATTGGCGGGCAACCCGAACGTAATGGCGATCCGTGGCCAGGGGCTGATGATCGGCATCGAACTCAAGCAACCGATCCGCGACCTGAGCCTGATCGCCGCCCGGGATCACGGTTTGCTGATCAACGTCACACGGGGCAAAACCATTCGCCTGCTGCCGCCGCTGACGATTGATGAGCGGGAGGTGGAGATGATTGTCAGAGGGGTGAGTCTGGCGATTTTGCAAGTTCTCGATTGACTTGAGTAATCGTTCAGCGTTGGCTTTGGAACTTAGTAGGTAAGCAGTTTCATCAAGCACGTCGACGCTAGCCGGCGTGTTCTTTTTCCTACCGCAATGACTCAACAAGTATTGGATAAATCGCATGGTCTTCTCCGCATCTGGATAGATGTTCAGTATCCGTTTGCATTTCAAAAGACGTTTCCGCGAGTGCTGTAGTCCAAATCCGGTTTGAACGGGTCAGATGCAGTGGTTACCCTGTGTTCGTATTACGCCGAAAAAATCCGTGATTTCAGCTCGATCCATCAACTGAATTTTTGCACCGGTAAACCCTTCGAACAAACGCTGATGCTCCGCAAACCCACTGGACCCTTGCCGCTGGCGATAACTGCCCGCCCACTCCAGCAAGGCGATCAGTAACAGATCCTGTTCGTCGCGCCCGGCCTCGCGTTGTCGAATGTTGATCACGCAATCCTCGTCCCCGACGCTCAACCAGATCAGCGCAGTCGCCCGTGACAGGAGTTCGCTGACGATCCAGCCATACACGCCTTCGATCACCCAGCGCTCTTGTTTGGCCGCGATCCGCGCAATGGTCAACGCTTCGGCGCGGGGGCGGGGGATGCTGTGTTCGTCGGACAGCCAGTGAATCCGGTCGAGATCGGTCCAGGGCTCACGCAATTGCTCGGCCAGCCGCTGCGCCAGCCAGCTTTTGCCGGAGCCGGAGTTGCCGATGATCAGGGTGCGGGTGAGGTTCATGAGAGACACCGATGAATAGTGGGGCGAACCTGCTCGCGAAAGCGGTGCTTCAGTCAGCATTGATGCTGGATGTGCTGGTCTTATCGCGGGCAAGCCTACAGGTACACCAGAATCCACCGGCTTGTGCGCCTTGAGGTCCATTGGTAACTTGCCGTGCGTCACTGCTCATCATTACTGTAAGCCCTTTTATAGTGTCAGTTTTTAGACATTGCCGTGATGTGGGAGTTTGTAGTGAGGGCGATCAGGTTGGCTCAGTTGTGAGTTGGGCTTACCTTTACTGCCGGGCTCAGGAAGTCTATGTGATAGCCAGAAGAACCGTCCCCAATTGCTATATGAACTCCATTAATCCCTTCGTTTAATTGAGAGTTAATTTTGTAGTCAATGCTATTTGCGATTGTGTCGTTTACTCCAATAGCAAACTCAGTCAGCTTAAGACCTCTAGGCCCTGCTGCAAGATCCAATAGTTTTATGTGTTCATTGCCATTTATTTTTAGTGAGGTGATTGTATTGTCTTCAATGGCTAATAGTGCACCTTCTTCAGATATGCGATCGCTCAACCATTTTAAAGAGATTTTTAAGCCTTCTGGTAATGTTGGGTTGGGTCTTCTAAGAACTGTAAGTATTCCGGATATCTTTAAAGTTCCACGAAATGAAAATGGGCTCGGTTCTTGTGGGTTCATGTGAGCATAATGAACTTCAAAAAACTCCGCCACGGACTGAATGAAGTTGTTTTCTATGTCCTCTGTAATTAAAGCGTAAGGTTGAGCGTGAGGGGCTATCGTTATTTGCGCGTCAGCATCATTTCCGCTCAAAAAAAATGAGTTGTGTGAGTTTAGCATGTTCAGTATGCGTCTTTGTGTACTTAATGCTCGTTCAAAGTCGCTTATTAATAGTAGGTTTAAGCTATATAGTGCTGCTTCTAAAGTAGGTTCGAATACTTGTGTTGCACAAAAGATGCTTTTTTTGTGTTTGGTGTTTTTCGCAATATCAAATGTTTTTTTCGCTGCGTCATTAGTGAATGAAAAAATGATGCTGCTTTTTGGGAGTCTGTCGATGTCAGAGATGTTGATGGACTTGAATCCTAGCTTCGAGCACTCTTGGAGAAACTCTTCAGAGTCTGCAATTATAGAAGGCTCTTCTTGACAAAAAAGTGTTGATATCATCGTTTTGGATAACATTGGTGCCTCTTTGATTTTTCGATGGGCGGCAAGAGTGATCTTGACGCCCATCTTTATCATTTACTCTTCAGTATGAGCCCAAGCTAACGGCGCCCAGCCAAAGTTTTCCGGGCCGGAAGTTATGCGAGTAAGCTTTTCTTTAATGGCACTTTTCTTTTTCATTTGATCATCCTTTTTCATTTTGTTGGTTTTGTGCTCCCTGGTGGTCTTGAAGGGGGCGAAATAATTAATACAGATTTTTTTGATCTGTTAAATAGGTGGTTTGAGGTTTTTTTAGAATTAATGATGCTCGTTAGTCGTCCTGTAAGATGCTCTTGGTTATTTGCGTAAGTAGTGTCTGTAGTCCTCTTCCGAAAAAATAGTATTTCGCCGAATTTGGTTGTGATGGACGATCTGAAATCGTTAGGTTGGTCTATGAGGCTTCTTTTTAAGAGGAGCTCTACATTCAATCGTTAATAAGGGGCTGTCTAGTGCAGGAATCAAAGAAATATCTGACGGATACATCCGTACACCAAGCCTTGCTACTGGCTGATCTAACAGATCCCGCCGCACCCGATCACGCCATTCGATTATTACTGAAGGAGGTTCTTCAGGGATTAGCGGATAAAGGCTGGCCACAAGCGCAAGTGCAGACGGGCCCGAGAATTGTCTCTGCTGAAGAGAACTACGGATTGCTTGGTTATGACCCATCTGAGATTACGCTTGGTAGTGCACACACTCGATGGGTTGACGAGTGGTCTCTGTTACGGACGCAAACCACTAGCCAAATTCCATCTGCGCTTCAGAGAGCGGCCCAGCTACGACAACCGGGGCAGTCAATATTATTGGCTGCACCTGGCATCACTTTTCGTCGCGACAGCCGGGATCGTTGGCATTGTGCGGAACCGCATCAGATGGATATCTGGGTGCTCGGCGATCCTGATTTGTCGACGCATGAGCATTTGCTTTGCCTGGTCGGCGATATCCTCGAATCTGCCGTGCCTGATATGCCTTGGATCTACAGTGATAGTCCGCATCACTACACTGAGGGCGGGATCGAAGTAAATCTGTTGAATGACGGCGTCCCGGTAGAGGTTCTGGAGTGCGGTCGAATTGCCAAATCTTTGTTGGAGCGACTGAAGATCGATCCTTTGCGCCATGGAGGACTGGCGCTGGGAATGGGGTTGGATCGCTTGACTATGCTGCGAAAAGGCATCCCCGATATTCGTTTGCTGCGTGATCAGAACGAACGAGTACAGGCACAGATGCATGATCTGAATCCGTGGAGTGCCGTCTCTCGGTTGCCTTCGATAACTCGTGATATTTCGTTAGCGGTAACGCCGGGGCTAAGCGAGGAAGTGTTGACTGAAAGGATGTTGCAGGCGGCTGGTGATTGTTCAGATTGGATCGAGGAAATGCAAATCAAAGGGCGCTGGGAGTTCACAGAACTGCCTTCGCAGGCCATCGATCGCCTCGGATTGCTGCCGGGGCAGGAGAATGTGCTACTACGTGTTGTACTGCGTGATTGTTCGCGATCAATCACCACAGCTGAAGCGAATGCCTTGTATTCGAAAATTCAGGTGGCACTTCATGAAGGTACGCCGGGGGCGGGTTACAGGATGGATTTCCCCAATATTTAACTGGCCTCTTCGCGAGCAGACCCACAGGATCTGGAAATAGCACAAGAAGTGCGTACGCCAGAAATCCAGTGTGTGCGAGCCTGCTCGCGAAAGCGGTATGACAGTCACAATTGTAGAGGCTGAAAGACAGCCTTCGCGAGCAGGCGGGATCAGCACACCGTCGTTCCCACAGTTTTGTGGTGTTTTCTCTACCTCAATCATCGCCTTGCGGCGCAACCATCCTGGTCTTCGGTGCTCCGTTCGAGTTGTGCTGATAGATCGTCTGCGGCTGCCCCAGCTCATTGAAAAACACCTGCCCGATCCCCGCCGAGTTCCACAGCCGCTCTCCGGCTTCGGCGTGTTCGGGCACATGCGGCACGATGCGCATGCGTCGACGTTTGGTCAGCCAGTTCAGCGGCGAGCGTGGCGAGTACAGCCAGCGGTTGAGGCGGTCGAACCACTCGAGCAGGGTGGCCGGGAATTCGTTCTTGATGCCGCTGCTGGTGATCTGCCAGATGCGCGGCCCGGCCTTGCGGTGGCGGATCAGCACTTCGTAGACGAAGGAATAGTGCACATCGCCTGACAGCACCACGTAGTTACCCGGCGTGCGTGAGTGGCGGAAAATGTTCAGGATCACCTGGGCCGCGCCGCGATGGGCCATCCAGTTTTCCGCGTCCACCAGCAGTGGATAACCGCACCAGCTGAATACCCGCTGCACGGTTTCAATCAGTTTGACGCCGAAGATCGGCGCCGGTGAAACGATGATCGCACTCGGGTGGTCCAGCAGTTCCTGTTGCAGTTCGCTCAGGGCTTCCCAGTCGAGCAAGCCGGAAGGCTGCTTGAGGTTCATCTCGCTGCGCCAGCGCCGGGTACGGGTGTCGATCACCACGATGGCGGGGGTGGTGGGCAGCACGTAATGCCAGTGCTGAAACTTCAGCAGATCACCGATCAAATCATCCTGAACGGCGCTGTCGAGGTGACTCTGATGTGCGCTGGTGCTCAACGCACAGGCCTTTTCCAGCACGGCAGTGAACGCATCCGGATTGTTGCCCCAGCCCTGGCACAGCATGTACGCCAGCAGCGCGTTGCCGATGATGCGCCGGGAGAACGGATGGCTGTAGGCCGTTTCCTCCCATTGCGCGGAAAGGTTCCAGTCATCGGTGATGTCGTGGTCGTCGAAAATCATCAGCGTCGGCAGATGCGCCAGTGCCCGCGCGACGTTGCCAAGGCCTGCCTTGAAGGCATCGATGTGCGTCTGTTCAAGGGCGTAGCGTTTGAGCCGTTCCGGTGTCAGCGTCGGTGCCTGGGGGGCGATCAGGGTCCAGGGCACTGGCGACCAGACCAGCAAATACATGGCCATGACTTCGGCGAAGGTCACCAGGTGATTGTCGGCACTGCTGCTGGTGAAAATCGGCTTGCGCGCGCCACCGAAAAAACGCTCGCGCAAGGTTTCATTGCTTTGCAGTGCCGGCAGCAGATCCGCGCGGTGGTAGTAACTGGCCGGATGCTCGTAGAGCCTGGCGCTGTCGCTGACCACCGCGCCTTCGAGGTGCTCCCCGAACAGGCCCAGACGCTCGATCAAGGCGTGAATCGCCCGCAACATCGGCCCCGCGACATCGTCGGCGTAGACCTGATCACCGGTCATCATCAGTAGCGCCGGGCGGTCCTTGGCGGCGTGTTTTTGCGCCAGCAACTGGTCGACGCAGAGCAATCCGTCAACGGCCGGGTGATGAGGTTTGCGGCAAGAGCCGTGCAGCAATTGATCGACCCGCGCACGCAGGACGAAGTTCGGGCAACGGGCATCGCCATACAGCAGGTGCGGCGCCCAGTCGGCGATACCTTGTTCTGTGCCATCGATCAGCAGGTCATAGTCGATCGACTCGTCGCTGGGCAGGGCGCAATCGAGGTGCACATCGATCAAGTGCACAAAGGCATGAGCCCCCACTGCAATCACCGTGCATTGCCCGGCATCCAGGCAGACATCGCCGACGCCCTGCAGGCGCAAGGTCAGCGCCAGCGCCCGGGAACCCACCAGCCACAGCACCAGCCGCGTGGGCTCCAGGCGCCGCAACAGCGGGCCGGCCAGGACCGGGGGCAAGGCATGATCATCAGGCAGTGGCAGCGTTTCGGACATCCGGCTTCAAGACTCTTGGGGCGTGGAAACGGGCGATGATAGCGCAGGTGGCGACGGCACCGGCTAGTCGATCCCGTTTCTGCCTGTCACCAAATGAAAAGCCATTGTCGTCTGATGAGAAGCGTCTCAACAGGCCTCGTCCTACAGTCCAATCAGCGCAATTCGATGCAACACGCCCACATTGCAGATTGGAGAATAAGAAAAATGGCCAAAGCCGTACGCTTTTACGAAACCGGTGGTCCCGAAGTTCTACGTTATGAGGACGTCGAAGTCGGCGAACCCGGTCCCGGCCAGGTTCGGCTTCGTCATGTGGCAGTCGGCCTGAATTATGCCGACACCTATTTCCGCAACGGCACCTACCCGATTCCGATGCCCAATGGCATGGGCGTCGAGGCCTCTGGCGTCGTCCAGGCCGTTGGTGAAGGGGTCACCAACGTTGAAGTCGGTGATCGCGTCACCTACACCGGTTTCCTCAACACCCTCGGCGCCTACAGCACCGAGCGCCTGATCCCGGCCGCGCCGCTGATCAAGCTGCCGGAAACCATCAGCTTCGAGACTGCTGCCGCGATGACCATGCGTGGCCTGACGTCTTCGTACCTGATGCGCCGCATCTACGACTTCAAGCCGGGCGACAGCATCCTGTTGCATGCCGCCGCTGGCGGTGTCGGCCTGATCGTTTCGCAGTGGGCCAAACTGCTGGGCCTGAACGTGATCGGTACGGTTTCGACCGAGCAAAAGGCGGAAATCGCACGGGCTCACGGTTGCGACCATACGATCAATTACAGCCATGAAGATGTCGCCGCTCGCGTTCGCGAACTGACCGATGGCGTGGGCGTCAACGTGGTGTTCGACAGTGTTGGCAAGAACACCTTCATGGGGTCGCTGGATTCGTTGAAACCCCGTGGCCTGATGGTTTGCGTGGGGACCGCGTCCGGCCCGATCCCGGCGTTCGACCCGGTGATGCTGGCGATGAAAGGTTCGCTGTACCTGACCCGTCCGGCCCTGGCCAACTACATCAGCGACCCGGCCGAAAAAGCCGCCCTGGCGGGCGAACTGTTCGACCACGTCGGCAGCGGCCGGATCAAGATCGAGATCAACCAGCACTACGCCTTGCAGGATGCCGTGCAGGCCCATCGCGACCTTGAATCTCGCAAGACTACCGGCTCATCGATTTTCGTCGTTTAAGGAGCGACCAGCCATGAAAGTCGAACAATTGACCTGCAGCATTGGCGCCGAACTGATCGGTGTCAACCTGGCCGATGCGGTGCATGACGACGGTCTGTTTGCCGAGATTCGTGCCCAGTTGCTCAAGCACCGCGTGGTGTTCCTGCGCGACCAGGACATCACCCGCGCCGAGCACGTGGCCTTCGCCCGGCGCTTCGGCGAGCTGGAAGATCATCCGGTGGCCGGCAGTGACCCTGATCATCCGGGGTTGGTGCGGATCTACAAGAATCCGGACCAGCCGATGGACCGCTACGAAAACGCCTGGCACACCGACGCCACCTGGCGCGAAGCACCGCCGATGGGCTGCGTGCTGCGTTGCGTGGAATGCCCACCAGTGGGCGGCGACACCATGTGGACCAACATGGTGCAGGCCTATGCGAACTTGCCGGAAGACGTAAAGGTCAAGATCGCCGACCTGCGTGCCCGCCATAGCATCGAAGCGAGTTTCGGTGCCGCCATGCCGATTGAAAAACGCCTGGCACTCAAGGCGATGTACCCGGACGCCGAACACCCGGTGGTGCGCACCCATCCGGAAACCGGCGAGAAGGTGCTGTTCGTCAACGCTTTCACTACCCACTTCAGCAACTACCACACCCCTGAGCGGGTGCGCTTCGGCCAGGACGCCAACCCCGGCGCCGGCGAGTTGCTGCGTTACCTGATCAGCCAGGCGTACATCCCCGAGTATCAGGTGCGCTGGCGCTGGAAGCCCAACAGCATCGCCATCTGGGACAACCGCAGTACCCAGCACTACGCCGTCATGGATTACCCGCCGTGCCATCGCAAGATGGAACGCGCCGGGATCATCGGCGACAAGACGTTCTGATCGAACGCCACCTGCATCCGCACTCGCAGCATTCGCACTCGTAAACACGTCTGCCCGGCACGACCCCGGGTGGGCGCAACAATCATAAGAACTGGCATAAGAACTGGAGTAACCCATGCAATTCTTCGACGATTCCCTGCACCCGGAAAACATGGAAAAGGTAGTCATTACCGTGGCCCCGTACGGCCCGGAGTGGATGCCGGAAGATTTCCCGGAAGACATCCCGCTGACCATGGACGAGCAAGTCCAGAAAGCGGTCGAATGCTATGAAGCCGGCGCCACCGTGCTGCACCTGCATGTGCGCGAACTGGACGGCAAGGGCTCCAAGCGCCTGTCGAAGTTCAACGAGCTGATCGCCGGTGTGCGTGAAGCCGTGCCGGACATGATCATCCAGGTCGGCGGTTCGATTTCCTTCGCTCCGGAAAGCGATGGCGAAGCAGCCAAGTGGCTGTCCGACGACACCCGCCACATGCTGGCCGAGCTGACGCCTAAACCGGATCAGGTCACGGTGGCGATCAACACCACCCAGATGAACATCATGGAGCTGCTGTATCCGGAATACCTGGAAGGCACCTCCCTGGCCAACCCGATGACTCAGGCTGCCTACAGCGAGATGACCGTACCGGCAGGTCCTGCCTGGGTTGCCGAGCACCTCAAGCGCCTGATGGACAACGGCATCCAGCCGCACTTCCAACTGACCGGCATGCACGCCATGGAAACCCTCGAGCGCCTGGTGCGCCGTGGCGTTTACAAAGGCCCGCTGAACCTGACCTGGATCGGCATCGGCGGCGGTTTCGACGGCCCGAACCCGTTCAACTTCTTCAACTTCATCCACCGCGCGCCGGACGGTTGCACCCTGACCTCCGAGTCGTTGCTGAAAAACGTCATGCCGTTCAACACCATGTCGATGGCCATGGGCATGCACCCGCGTGTGGGCAACGAAGACACTATCATTGATCACAAGGGCGACCGTTTCGGCTCGGTTGCACAGATCCAGCAAACCGTGCGCATTGCCCATGAACTGGGCCGTGAAATCGCCACCGGCAAAGAAGCCCGCGAGATCTACCGCATCGGCGTGCAGTACGAAACCATCGAAGAAACCCTGTTGGCCAACGGCATGGCCCCCAACCGCAAGGCTGGGCAGAAAGGTACTCCGCAACGCGGTTGACCGTGGGTCGGGACGAGAGGCCGTGACCTCTCGTCCGCCTGACCGTTACACGCTTGATAACAAAAATAAAACAAAGCTCTTGAGGAGGCTGCATGGCCTTTCACCCAATCGCCGCCGACGATGACGACTCCAGCGGAGTCGGCGTTGCGCGCCAATATGCCTGGATCGTCTTTGCCTTGACGTTCGGCCTGTTGATTTCCGATTACATGTCGCGTCAGGTACTGAACGCGGTCTTCCCACTGCTTAAAAGTGAGTGGGCGTTGAGCGACGGACAGCTCGGTCTGCTCAGTGGCATCGTCGCCCTGATGGTCGGCCTGCTGACGTTTCCCCTGTCGTTGCTGGCAGACCGCTTCGGCCGGGTCAAGAGCCTGGCGCTGATGGCGTTCCTGTGGAGCGTGGCGACCCTGGGTTGCGCGTTGGCCCAGGACTACCAGCAGATGTTCATCGCGCGGTTCATGGTCGGTGTCGGCGAAGCCGCCTACGGTAGCGTCGGCATCGCGGTGGTGATTTCGGTGTTCCCCAAACACATGCGGGCCACCCTGGCCAGTGCCTTCATGGCAGGCGGCATGTTCGGTTCGGTGTTGGGCATGGCTTTGGGCGGTGCGATTGCCGCCAAGCTGGGCTGGCGCTGGTCGTTCGCCGGCATGTCGCTGTTTGGCCTGTTTCTGGCGGTGCTTTATCCGCTCATCGTCAAGGAAGCGCGCATCGCGCCACAACGTGCCGCGCAAATTGCGAACAAGACGGCTGCCGCGGTCAAGCGTCCACTGCGCACGCTGTGGTCCAGCCGTTCGGTAGTGTCGACCTACATCGCCAGCGGCTTGCAGTTGTTCGTCGGCGGTACGGTGATGGTGTGGATTCCCAGCTACCTCAATCGCTACTACGACATGCCCACCGACAAGGCCGGCGGCATGGCGGCGGTCATCGTGTTGTGCAGCGGCGCGGGGATGATCCTGTGCGGCATGCTCAGCGATCGCCTGTGTCGCAATTCGCCGGAGCGCAAGGTCAGCCTGGCCATCGGCTTCTGCCTGGGCAGTTGCCTGCTGTTGTCGGCGGCGTTTGCCTTGCAGGCAGGGCCAGTGCAACTGCTGCTGATCTGCCTGGGCATGGCGATTGCTACCGGCACCACCGGCCCCGCCGGCGCGATGGTTGCCAACCTGACGCATTATTCGGTGCACGGTACGGCGTTCGCCACGCTGACCCTGGCCAACAACATGCTGGGGCTGGCACCGGGACCGTTCATCACCGGCCGGGTGTCCGACCTCATCGGTCTGCATGCCGCGTTTCAACTGGTGCCACTGGTCAGCCTCGCGGCGGCGGCGGTGTTCTTTTATGCCAAGTGTCACTACCACAAAGATATTGCCCGGCTTCAGGGTCAGAGCGTGCCTGACCCTGTCGGTGAAGCGGGTTTAGAGGTGAAGTTGTGAGTCGTCGTTTACGTATTGATGTGTTTTTCGATTTTATCTGCCCCTGGTGCCTGATCGGCAAACGCCAACTGGAGCATGCGCAGGTACAGTTTCGCAGTCGCCACCCGGATGTGCAGATCACCACGGCGTGGCATGGCGTGCAGTTGCTGCCCCAGATACCGGTAGAAGGTGAACCCTTCGCCGATTTCTATCGCAAGCGCCTGGGCAATGCCGACGCCATGACCATGCGCCAGGCCCAGGTACAGCAGGCTGCCAGTGCGGTTGGCCTGGCCATCGACCTCAGCCGTATCGAGACGATGCCCAACACCGCAGACGCCCATCGCTTGTTCGAGCGTGTCAGCGAACTGGGCAATGCCAGTCAGCGTGAAATGGTTCTCGAACGACTGTTCGCCGCTTATTTCCTGAGGCGCGAAAATCTCGGCTGCCGCGAGACCTTGCTGGCCATTGCCCGCTCCTGCGGCATCGCTGCGGACGGGCTGCTCGATTGCCTGAAGGGCGATGCCACGCCGTTCGAAGGATCTCCCGGCGCGACCAGTGGCGTGCCGAGCTTTCAGTTCGACGGCCGCATGACGGTGATCGGTGCACAACCTGCCCAGGCGCTGCTCGGGGCCATGAACGAGGCCCTCAAGGAAAGTGATCGCGAGCGGCAGCCAGCATGAGCCGGCGCATTCCCGTGCCAGCCGGCAAGCACCCGCAGGCCGGTGGCCGGGCGCTGTTCGAGTTCGAAGACAAAAGCCTGGCGTTGTTCAACGTCGACGGGCAGTTGTTTGCCATTGACGACAGCTGCCCGCACCAGGGTTCTTCGCTATGCGGAGGGCGTCTTGAGGGTCGGGTGATTCAATGCCTCGCCCATGGTTTGCGCTTCGATTTGCACAGCGGCTACCTGCTCAATTCCAGGCAGGTCAAAGTCACCAACTACCCGGTCGAGATCATCGACGGCCAGGCGTTTATCGTCATCGCTACCGAGGAGTCCGCGCCATGAGCGCCATTGCTCTTACCCGCATCCACAGTCGCACGCGCGAACTGGCACCGGGGTTTATCGTCAGCCTGATCGTGGCGGCCGCCGCGTCGTTTTTGTCCGAGCACTACGGTGCGCCGGTCATGCTGTTTGCCTTGCTGCTGGGCATGGCCCTGAATTTTCTCGCCGATGACGGCCCCTGCAAGGCCGGTATCGAGTTCACCGCCCGCACCGTGCTGCGCATTGGCGTGGCGCTGCTGGGCATGCGCATCACCCTGGAGCAAATGGCGGCGCTGGGCTGGAAGCCGATCGCGCTGGTGGTGATCCTGGTGGTGGTGACCATCAGCGTGTCTGTGATCGCCGCCAAGGCCCTGGGATTCCAGCGCCTGTTCGGCATGCTCACCGGTGGCGCCACGGCCATCTGCGGCGCCTCGGCGGCCCTGGCGCTGGCAGCGGCGCTGCCGAACCATCCGCAGAAAGAGCGGGCGACCCTGTTCACGGTCATCGGCGTGTCGGCGCTGTCGACTCTGGCGATGATCGTCTACCCGATGATCGCCAACTGGCTGGAGTTGTCACCGCAGGTGGCGGGCGTGTTCCTCGGCGCCACGATCCACGACGTGGCCCAGGTGGTCGGCGCCGGCTACAGCATGTCGACCGAGACCGGTGACACGGCCACGGTGGTCAAGCTGATGCGTGTTGCGATGCTGCTGCCGGTGATCGTCACCGCGGCGATGATCACCCGCATGCAAGGCGCCGATCCGACCGGCAAGCGCCCGCCGCTGTTGCCGTGGTTCGCCGTCGGTTTTCTGATTCTGGCCTGCATCAACAGCACCGGATGGATAGCGCCCGCGGTGCAAGGATCGGTCAACGAACTGTCGCGCTGGTGCCTGGTGATTTCCATCAGTGCCCTGGGCATGAAGACCCGGCTCAGGGAGCTGGCGGCAGTCGGGATCAAGCCGATTCTGCTGATGGTGGGGGAGACGGTGTTCCTGGTGGTGCTGGTGCTGTTGTTGCTGCACTGGGGGCTCTAGGCCCTGTCAAGAAAGCCTGTTTGCGAAGCCTCTTTTGTAGCAGCTGGCGAAGCCTGCGTTCGAGGACGAAGTCCTCGCAAATCCGGTATACGTGGGTTGACTGACACACCGCGTTGCATGGTTTTACGACTGCTTCGCAGCCGAACGCAGCCTCGCAGGCTCGGCAGCTGCTACAGAGAGCCGAACTGCGTCTACTCCTCGCTGGTGCCTGGTGATTTCCATCAGTGCCCTGGGCATGAAGACCCGGCTCAGGGAGCTGGCGGCAGTCGGGATCAAGCCGATCCTGCTGATGGTTGGAGAGACGGTGTTCCTGGTGGTGCTGGTGCTGTTGTTGCTGCGCTGGGGGCTCTAGACCCTGTCAAGAAAGCCTGTTTGTGAAGCCTCTTTTGTAGCAGCTGGCGAAGCCTGCGTTCGAGGACGAAGTCCTCGCAAATCCGGTATACGTGGGTTGACTGACACACCGCGTTGCATGGTTTTACGACTGCTTCGCAGCCGAACGCAGCCTCGCAGGCTCGGCAGCTGCTACAGAGAGCTGAACTGCGTCTACTCCTCGCTGGTGCCTGGTGATTTCCATCAGTGCCCTGGGCATGAAGACCCGGCTCAGGGAGCTGGCGGCAGTCGGGATCAAGCCGATCCTGCTGATGGTTGGAGAGACGGTGTTCCTGGTGGTGCTGGTGCTGTTGTTGCTGCACTGGGGGCTCCAGGCCCTGTCAAGAAAGCCTGTTTGTGAAGCCTCTTTTGTAGCAGCTGGCGAAGCCTGCGTTCGAGGACGAAGTCCTCGCAAATCCGGTATACGCGGGTTGACTGACACACCGCGTTGCATGGTTTTACGACTGCTTCGCAGCCGAACGCAGCCTCGCAGGCTCGGCAGCTGCTACAGAGAGCTGAACTGCGTCTACTCCTCGCGCAGTGCGGCGCCCGGCCGGTGTCACAAACACCGGTCTTTCGCGGCGACTGTACCAGCAGTCGCCGTTTTTTTGTGCGGTCGACTCAGGATTCTTTCGGGCCGGTGACAGGTTTAGCTGTGGATTGTTTTTGCGCACGCCATGAAGCCGGCGGCATACCGAACTGACTGATAAACCACCGCGTAAACGAACTCGCCATCGAATAGCCGAGCATGTCGGCAATCCGGCTGAGCGAATAGTTCGGGTTGTCCAGGTAACGCAGCACCAGGTCTCGGCGCACGTCGTTGATCACGTCGTTGAAGGCGCAGTTGTCGTCCTTGAGGCGGCGTTGCAGGGTGCGTACGTTCATGCCCTGGCTTTGGGCCACCTGTTCGATGGTGGCGCGCCCCATGGGCAGCAGCAGGTAGATGGCCTTGCGCACCTCGAACAGCATCGAGGTGCCTTCGTGGTTCTGCAGCGAGTCGAGGTAGCTCTGGGCGTAGCGGGCCATGGCCGGGTCGGCGTTGGGGTTGGTCATGTCCAGGCTGATGTCAGGGCAGACGATGCCGTTGAACTCGCTGCCGAACTCCAGGTTGCAGCCGAACAGGCGGCGGTGCAGGTGCAGGTTGTCCGGTGGCTGGTGCATGAAGTTGACGCTGTAGGGATGCCAGTGTGAGCCGAGCAGGGCCGAGCACAGCCGGAACATCACGCCAATGGCCAACTCCGTGGCCTGGCGGCTGGGCATCGGCGTTTCGGTGACCACCTCTTCGCGAATGATCACCATCTTGCCGGCCTCTTCAATGAAGATGGCCAGCGAGTCATTCATCAGGTGCCGGTAATCCACCACGACCTGCAAGGCATCGCGCAGGGTGCGCTGGTGGCTGAGCAGCAGGCTGACCACGCCGAAGTCCGAGAGCTGGCGCGACTCGGCCATGCTCAGGCCGAAGGTCTGGCAGCCGCTGGCGGTGGCCGAGTCTTCCAGCAAGCGGACGGCGGCATCGATATGGATGCGGTGTTCAGGGGCTTGCAGTTGGGCCTTGCTCAAGCCGACTGCTTCCAGCACGTCGCGCGGGTTGAAACCCAGGTACTGGGTGACCTCCAGGTAGTTGGTCAAGACGGCGGCGCGAACAAGCTTGGTCATGCAAAGTCTTCCCTGGGCCGATGGCGTTTGGCGTGAGCGTGGCGACTATATCCAGCGTATCAACAGTTGAACAGTTGTCATGTCGTTGATGGATTTCATGCTGTCCGGTCACCCATCTTCTACGCTGCATGGAGCCACCGGCGCTCATCCGTTGATTACAGTGACCTTGCGCCAACCTGCGAGGTTTTTAGACCAGTGGTCGCACTGTCCAAGTGTCCGACAATTTGTCATCAAAAGAAAAGTGCCTGACGTCCAATGTAAAGCGCTTCGGGTGGGCGCTCTTTAATGTCGACACTACAAAAAGCCCCTGGCGAAAACAGCCAGTCGAGTTATCGAGAAAGCGAAGGTGTTGACCGTGGACAAACTGCAAACTGCCGCCACCATTCTGATCGTTCCGGGTCTGCGCGAGCACGTGGCCGAACATTGGCAAACACTGCTTGCCGCCAGGCTGAGCAACGTGCGCAGTGTGGCGCCGCTAGAGACCGACAAGCTCGACTGCATGGCCCGTGTGCGGGCGATTCAACACGAACTCGAACAAATCGACGGCCCCGTGATTCTGGTGGCCCACAGCGCCGGCGTGCTGATGGTTGCGCACTGGGCTGCGCACTACAGCCGACCAATCAAGGGCGCTTTGCTGGCCGCGCCACCAGACCTCGATGCGGTCTGGCCGTCGAACTATCCATCTTCCGAAACCCTGCGTAGCCAGGGCTGGAACCCATTGCCACAAGGCCAGCTGCCATTTCGCAGCATCGTGGCCGGCAGCACCAACGATCACCTGGCCAGTCTGGCTGCGGTCACCCGCATGGCAGAAGGCTGGGGCGCCGAGTTGCTCAATCTGGGCGAAGTCGGCCATCTCAATCCGGCCGCAGGATTTGGCCATTGGCAGCAAGCTGAAGCACTCATCCTGGAGCTGGATCGCTAGTACAAGGAGCTGGACTGGCAGTACGCCAACCGGCATTTGCCCTCATTCCTTAAACGCAAACCCGAAGAGGTTTGTGCGAGGGCGGCTGCGCTTAAAACAAAGACAAAAAGGCGGAGACAACGCAATGCACAACAATAAGAGTCACGGCTTCACCGCGCCACGCTGCACCTTGCTGGCCTCGGCCATTCTCGCGGCAACCGTACCGGCGGCCCATGGGGCCGAGATCGAGACGGGGAATCCGGACTGGAACGTACGCGTGGATAACACCATCAAGTACAACTACGGCGTGCGTACCGAAAGCGCCGACAAGCGCATGTTGGGAACGCCGAACAACAACGACGGCGACTACAACTTCCGCAAGGCCGGTACCAACATCACCAACCGTATCGACCTGTTGACCGAAATGGACGTGGTCTACAAGAACGCCATGGGCTTTCGCGTCAGCGCCGCCAGCTGGTACGACAAGGCCTATGACAACACCGGTTCCAACTCCAACCCGTTCGTCAACGGCAACGATGCGCGTTCGGGCCTGATCGCCAACGATCCGCGCCTGGCCGGGGTCACCCATGACAACGTCGGCAACGGCAGCCCGCACCTGAGCAATTATGCCCAGCGCTACTACAGCGGCCCTTCGGGCGAAATCCTCGATGCCTTCGTGTTCTACAGCACCGAAGTGGGCGAGGAGTCGATGTTCAGCGTCAAGGCCGGCCAGCACAACGTGTTCTGGGGCGAGACCATTCTCAACCCGGTGCACTCGGTCAGCTATGGCCAGTCCGGCCTCGACCTGGCCAAGCTTGCCGCGTCGCCGGGTACCGAAGCCAAGGAGCTGTTCGTTCCGCGTAACCAGCTGTCGATGACGTTCACCGTCAATCCCGAGCTGACCGTGGGTGCCCAGTATTTCCTCAATTGGGATGCCGCGCGCCTGCCGGAAGCGGGTACCTATTACGGTGGTTCCGACCTGGTTGGCTTCGGCGCGCAATCGTTCCTGTTGGGCAACACCAACGGCGTGGTACCGGGCAGCCCGCTGGGTTGTGGCCTGGCGCCGTGCAACGCCTTGACCAATGTGCGTCGTGGCAAGGACCTGACCCCGCATGACAGCGGCGACTGGGGCGTCATGGCCAAATGGTCGCCGGCGTGGCTGGATGGCACCCTCGGCGTCTACTACCGCGAAACCTCGGAAATCCTGCCACAAGCCTGGCTGGACGCCAGGGGTATTACCTCGGCCAACCCGAACGGCACCCGTCCGGCGGGGCAAGTGCCTGCGGTGATCAATACCCTCAATTCGCTGGACACCGCCACCTATCAACTGGCCTATGCCGACAACATCAAGATCCTTGGCCTGAGCCTGTCCAAGGACGTGGGTGGAATCAGCGTGGGTTCGGACCTGAACGTCCGCCACAACATGCCGCTGGCCAGTATCCCGGCGATCGTCAGTACCCGCAGCCCGCTGGGCCTGGGTCAAGGGCTTGGCCTGCTGCCAGCGCGTACGGACGCCACCGGTGTGGTCTATGACACCCCGAGCCGTGGCGACAGCATGAGCGCCACCGGTGACACCCTGCACTGGACGCTCAACGGTCTGATGACCTTGCCTAAAACAGCTGTGTTCGACCAGGCAACCGTGCTGGCCGAGTTGTACTACAGCAACCTGCTCAAGCTCGATAGCGAAAACGAGGCGCTCTACAAAGGCAAGGGCAGCTATCGCGGTATCGACGCGCCGACCCGTGACAACTGGGGGCTGGCAGTCAACTTCACACCGACCTGGTACCAGGTATTCCCGGGTGTCGATCTCAACGCGCCGATGTCGGTCAACGTCGGTCTCGACGGTGTGTCGCCGGTCTCCGGTGGCGGTGCCAAGGACACCGGCAACTATGCCGTGGGCGTGGGCGCCATTGTCTACAACAAATACTTTGTCGACCTGAAGTACGTGGACTCCTTTGGCCAGACCGACAAGTGCAACAAGAGCGGTGTAAGCACCGGCCCAACCGGTGGTGACGGCTCCACCCCGAACGCCTTTAGCGGCAACGAAAACTACGCCTGTTACGCCGGCGGCTACTCGTCCTTCTCCGGAGGTGGTGCCACGACTGAGGACCGTGGCGCCGTGTACCTGACGATGAAAACTACATTCTGATTCACCACTGATTTGCTTAACGCAAGCAGGAGAATAACAAGATGAAATTTGTAAAAACCGTGTTGGCCGCTTCGCTGGCCATGGTCTTCGCCGCTCAGGCACAGGCTGCTGTTTCAACTCAGGAAGCTGCCAGGCTTGGCACCAGCCTGACCCAGGCAGGGGCTGAAAAAGCCGGGAACGCTGATGGTTCCATTCCTGCCTACAACGGTGGCTTGACCACGCCGCCGGCCAGCTTCAAGGCCGGCGACAGCATGCGCCCGGATCCGTTTGCCAGTGAAAAGCCTGTGCTGGTGATCGACGGCAAGAACGTCGATCAGTACAAGGGCCTGCTCACGGCGACCACGGTTGAACTGGCCAAGCGTTTCCCGACGTTCCGTGTCGACGTGTTCCCGACGCACCGCACCGTGTCGCTGCCTCAAGCGATACTGGATAACGGCGTGAAGAACGCCAGCGGCGCCAAGTCCCTGGAAGGTGGCCTGGCCATCGACAACGTGCTGCCGGGCATTCCATTCCCGATTCCGCAGTCGGGCAACGAAGCGATGTGGAACTTCCTGTTGCGCTACCAAGGCGTCAGCATCAGCTCCAAGTACGACTCCTGGAACGTTGACTCCGCGGGCGTTCCTAGCCTGGCGACCACCGGGCAAGCGAACATTTCCTACCCGATCTATGAAAACCTCTCGCAGCCGATCAGCAGCGCCGACGTGTACTACCAGATGAAGCTGGCGTACACCGGCCCTGCGCGCCGTGCCGGCGAGGCGATCATGCTCAAGGACGCCGCCAACCCGTTGCAGCAACCGCGTCGCGCCTGGCAGTACCTGCCGGGCCAGCGTCGGGTGAAACTGGCGCCGAGCCTGGCTTACGACACGCCAAACCCGGGTACCGCAGGTGCGGGCACCTACGATGACGTGTTCGTGTTCAACGGTGCGCTGGATCGCTACGACTGGAAACTGGTCGGCAAGCAGGAAATGATCGTGCCTTACAACACCTACAAGCTGACCTACGTCCAGGATCCGAAGTCGCTGACCACCGCCAATCACTTGTCACCGGACTTCGTGCGTTGGGAAAAACACCGTGTATGGGTCGTCGAAGGCAACCTCAAGGCCGGTGCCCGTCACATCTACGCCAAGCGCCGCTTCTACCTCGACGAAGACAGCTGGACCGCTTTGGCCTCGGATCAATATGACGCCCGTGGTCAGCTCTATCGCGGTTCCTTCGCCTTCCTGAGCCAGAGCTACGACAAGCAGGTTCCGGACTCGACGCCCTTCATGATCTACGACCTGGTCGGCGGTTCCTACAACATCAACGGTGTAGTCGGCCCTTACGGCGGCATCAAGTACATCGAGCCGCTCTCCAAGGCGCAGTGGTCTTCGGAATCCCTGGCCGGTGCCGGTATTCGCTAAGCCAACCGCAAGCAAACGGTCGCACGATCCACTGTAGGAGCGAGCTCGCTCGCGATGGACTCGAGAACACCGCGGGGAACCAGGCTCCCCGCGTCATCGTTAACGCCCATCGCGAGCAAGCTCGCTCCTACAAACGGCATGACCTGCACGGCGTGAGGTTTTACCGTCAGGCACACGCAAGTGTGCCTCGACGCGGTTTTCCGAAGAGGACGCAGCATGTGTTCGTATAAAAATAATATTTTGCGTTTGGCGTTCGGCGTTGTGCTCGGCCTGTCGCAGGGCGTCGCCCAGGCGGCCGATTACGTCGATGTGCTGGACCTGCCCGCCAGGGTCAGCGCCTTGGCCATCAACAGCCCGTTGTCCGGCATGACCCGCGCCGGTGGGCGTGTGATTACCGTCGGCCAGCGTGGCCATATTCTGTTTTCCGATGATTCGGGAAACCACTGGCAACAGGCCGCCGTACCGGCCAGTGCCGACCTCACTGCGGTGAATTTTCCGACCACCACCCAAGGCTGGGCGGTGGGTAATGACGGCGTGGTGCTGCACAGCAGCGACGCCGGCGCGACCTGGCAAAAGCAGCTCGACGGTCGTCAGATCGGCGCCTTGCTGGTCAAGCATTACACGGCGCTGGCCAGCGCCGAACCGGGCAACGAGCAATGGCCCCAGTTGGCTATGGAAGGCCAACGACTAGCCGATCAGGGCGCGGACAAACCGCTGCTCGACGTCTGGTTCGCCAACGACAAGACCGGCTATGTGGTCGGGGTATTCAACCTGATCCTGCGCACCGACGACGGTGGCCTGACCTGGACGCCATTCCAGGACCGCACCGACAACCCCCAGGGTTTCCACCTCAACGCCATCGCCTCCACCGGCGACGGTGTGTACATCGCCGGCGAGCAAGGCCTGCTGCTCAAGTGGGACGACAGCGCCCAACGCTTCAATGCCGTGCCGACGCCTTATCAAGGCAGCTTCTTCGGTGTGCTCGGCAAGCCTGGCGAGGTGCTGATCTACGGCCTGCGCGGCAACGTGCTGCGCAGCACCGACGGCGGCCAGAGCTGGACCGCACTGGACACCGGCCTGCACGTCAGCATCACCGCGGGCCTGATCGATGCCCGTGGCAATTATCGCTTGTTCACCCAGGGCGGGCAGATGCTGGTCAGCCAGGGGACGGGCGCGCAGTTGCATCTGAAGCAGCAACCGGCACCGACCCCGGTCGCCGGTGCCACCCAGTCCGCCGATGGCGCATTGGTGCTGGCCGGCAGCCGTGGTGCCCGGACGCTGTCCGCCGATCCAGCCCTCGAACCCTAAGAGCGAGAACCCAGACATGGGCAATATCAAACAAGACGCCATGCCGGTGATCCGCGAACTGCGGGATTTCGACCACCGCTCCGGCAACCTTCTCGAACGGCTGGTGTTCAACTACCGCCCGCTGTTCATGCTGTTGATGGCACTGGCCACCGTGGTGCTGGGCTTCATGGCCGTGACTCGCCTGGAGCTGCGCCCAAGCTTCGAAAAAATGATTCCCCAGAGCCAACCCTACATCCAGAACTTCCTGGAAAACCGCCAGTCGTTGCGCGGGTTGGGCAACTCGGTGCGGGTGGTGGTCGAGAACACCCAGGGCGATATTTTCGACCCCGAGTACCTCGACGTGCTCAAGCAGGTCAACGACCAGCTGTTCCTCACCGAAGGCGTCGACCGTGCGTGGATGAAGTCGCTGTGGAGCCCGGCCGTGCGCTGGACCGAAGTCACCGAGGACGGTTTCCAGGGTGGCCCGGTGATGCCCGACACCTACTCGGGGCAACCTGAGCAGATCGAGCAGTTGCGCCAGAACATCTCCCGCGCCGGCATCGTCGGCAGCCTGGTGGCCAGCGATTTCAAGTCGACCATGCTGATCGTGCCGCTGCTGGACAAAGCCGCGGCCGGTGGCCAACGAATCAATTACCACGCGTTCTCGCAGATGCTCGAAGAGCAGTTGCGCGACAAGATCGAATACGCCGGCGACAGTGCTGCGCGAAAATCCGGGGTCGAAGGCACCGGCCATTACAAGGTGCGGGTGATCGGCTTCGCCAAACTCATGGGCGACCTGATCGACGGCCTGATCCAGGTGATGATGTTCTTCGGCCTGGCCGTCGTCACGTCACTGGCCATCATCTACGCCTACACCCGTTGCGTGCGCAGCACCCTGCTGGTGGTCGGCTGCTCGCTGATCGCGGTGGTCTGGCAACTGGGCATCGTCGCCTGGCTCGGATACGCCATCGATCCGTACTCGGTGCTGGTGCCATTCCTGATCTTCGCCATCGGTGTGTCCCACGCGGCGCAGAAGATGAACGGCATCATGCAGGACATCGCCCGTGGCACCCATAAGCTGATCGCCGCGCGCTACACCTTCCGCCGTCTGTTCATCGCCGGTGTCACCGCGCTGCTGGCCGACGCCGTGGGCTTCGCCGTGTTGATGCTGATCGACATTCCGGTGATCCAGGACCTGGCAATCACCGCCAGCATCGGTGTCGCGGTGCTGATCTTCACCTCACTGCTGCTGATGCCGGTGGCCCTGTCCTATGTCGGTGTCGGCGCGAAAGCCGCCGAGCGTGCGCTGAAAATCGACAACCGCGCTGAGAAGCACAAAGGCTTCGGCAAACTGTGGGACGCGCTCGATCGCTTCACCACCGCCAAGTGGGCCACGGGTGCCGTTCTGGTCGCGGTGTTGATGGGCATTGGCGGTTTCATGGTCAGCCTGAACCTGAAGATCGGCGACCTGGAAAGCGGGGCGCCGGAGCTGCGCGCCGACTCGCGCTACAACCGCGACAACGCCTACATCACCCAGCATTACGCGCTGTCCAGCGACCTGTTCGCAGTGATGATCAAGACCGCGCCGGAAGGCTGCCTGAACTACAAGACCCTGGTGCTCGCCGACCGCCTGGCCTGGGAGCTGCAACAGTATCCGGGCGTGCAGGCGACCGCGTCCTTGGTCAACGCAGTACGCCAGATCACTGCCGGTACGTATGAGGGCAACCCCAAGCTCAACAGCATCCAGCGCAACCAGGACGTGCTCAACTACGCCGCCCAGCAGGCCTCGGTCAACTCCCCGGAACTGTTCAACACCGATTGCTCGCTGATGCCGGTGATCACCTTCCTCAAGGATCACAAGGCTGAAACCCTGGACGCGGTGGTGGCGATTGCCGACAAGTTCGCCAAGGAAAACAGCACCGCGGATCGCCAGTTCCTGCTCGCTGCCGGCAGCGCCGGTATCGAGGCGGCGACCAACATCGTGGTGCGTGAAGCCAATCACACCATGCTGTTGTACGTGTACGCGGCGGTGACGCTGTTCTGCCTGATCACCTTCCGCAGCTGGCGGGCCACGCTGGTGGCGCTGTTGCCACTGGTGCTGACCTCGATCCTCTGCGAAGCCTTGATGGTGGCCATGGGCATCGGCGTGAAAGTCGCGACCCTGCCGGTGATCGCCCTCGGCGTGGGCATCGGCGTGGACTACGCCTTGTACCTGCTCAGCGTGCAATTGCACTTCCAGCGCCAGGGCCTGCCGCTGTCCCAGGCTTACCGCAATGCCGTGTCGTTCACCGGCCGGGTGGTCGGGCTGGTGGGCATCACCCTCGCCGCCGGCGTGGTGTGCTGGGTCTGGTCGCCGATCAAGTTCCAGGCCGACATGGGCATCCTGCTGACCTTCATGTTCCTGTGGAACATGCTCGGCGCGCTGATCCTCATTCCGGCCCTGTCCTACTTCCTGCTGCGCGAACGGGCCCCTCAGCCTGGTTCTGTCGCGGCAGCCGTAAACACTGAATCCACTGAACGTCCCGGCATGCCGCATGCCGTGACCACTTCCGAGTAAGCCAAGATGTCTGATTACAAAGCACCCCTGCGCGACATGCGCTTCGTACTCAACGAAGTTTTCCAGGTGTCCCGGCTCTGGGCACAATTGCCCGGCCTGGCCGACGTGATCGATGAAGAGACCGCCGCCGCCATCCTCGAAGAGGCCGGCAAGATCAGCGGCGAAGTGATCGCGCCACTGAACCGCGCCAGCGACGAACAGGGCTGCACCTGGAACGACGGCGCGGTCACCGCCCCGGACGGTTTTGCCCAGGCCTATCAAGCCTTCGCCGAAGGCGGTTGGGTGGGTGTCGGCGGTGATCCGCAGTACGGCGGCATGGGCATGCCCAAGGCCATTTCGGCCCAGGTCGAAGAGATGGTCAACTCGGCCAGCCTGTCGTTCGGCCTGTACCCGATGCTGACCGCCGGTGCCTGTCTGTCGATCAAGGCCCACGCCAGCGAAGAACTGAAAGCGGCTTACTTGCCGAACATGTACGCCGGCACCTGGACCGGTTCGATGTGCCTGACCGAAGCCCATTCCGGTACCGACCTGGGCCTGATCCGCACCAAGGCCGAACCCCAGGCCGATGGCAGTTACAAGGTCAGCGGCAGCAAGATTTTCATCACCGGCGGCGAGCACGACCTGACCGAGAACATCATCCACCTGGTGCTGGCGCGATTGCCCGATGCACCGGCCGGCCCGAAAGGCATCTCGCTGTTCCTGGTGCCGAAAGTGCTGGTCAACGCCGACGGTTCGCTGGGTGAAAACAACGCGCTGTCCTGCGGCTCCATCGAACACAAGATGGGCATCAAGGCCTCCGCCACCTGTGTGATGAACTTCGATGGCGCCACCGGCTGGATCGTCGACGCACCGAACAAAGGCCTGGCGGCGATGTTCACCATGATGAACTACGAGCGTCTGGGCGTGGGTATCCAGGGCCTGGCCCAGGGCGAGCGCTCGTACCAGAACGCCGTCGCCTACGCCCGTGACCGTCTGCAAAGCCGCGCACCGACCGGCGCGCAGCACAAGGACAAAGCGGCCGACCCGATCATCGTGCATCCGGACGTGCGCCGCATGCTGCTGACCATGAAAGCCTTGAACGAAGGCGGCCGTGCGTTCTCCAGCTACGTGGCCCTGCAACTGGACATTGCCAAGTACAGCGAAGACGCACCGACACGCCAGCGCGCGCAGGATCTGGTATCGCTGCTGACCCCGGTGGCCAAGGCATTTCTCACCGACATGGGCCTGGAAACCACCATCCACGGCCAACAGGTGTTCGGCGGCCACGGCTACATCCGCGAATGGGGCCAGGAGCAACTGGTGCGCGACGTGCGCATCACCCAGATCTACGAAGGCACCAACGGCATCCAGTCCCTGGACCTGGCCGGGCGCAAGATCGTCGGCAGCGGCGGGGCGCTGTACCGCTTGTTCGCTTCGCAAATCCGCGAATTCACCGCCGGCGCCGGCGCGGACCTCGGCGAGTTCACCCAGCCGTTGAACGCCGCCGTCGACACCCTCGACGACCTGACCGCGTGGCTGCTGGACCGGGCACAAAACAACCCGAACGAAATCGGCGCGGCCTCGGTCGAGTACCTGCACGTGTTCGGCTACACCGCGTACGCCTACATGTGGGCGCGCATGGCCAAGGCCGTCATGAGCGGCGATGCCGAGGACGATTTCTACACCAGCAAACTGGCCACCGCGCGTTTCTACTTCGCCCGGTTGCTGCCGCGTATCCACTCGTTGAGCGCATCGGCCAAGGCCGGCAGCGACTGCCTCTACGAGCTGCAAGCCGATCAGTTCTGATCGAAAGGACAAGGAACCTTAAACATGATGGCGACAAAAATAATTCCGCCCGCCGACGGCGCCTATGCCTATCCCTTGCTGATCAAGCAACTGCTGCTGTCCGGCGTGCGCTACGAGCCGGGCCGGGAAATCGTCTACGCCGACAAGCTGCGCTACAGCTACCAGACCCTCAACAAGCGTATTCGCCGCCTGGCCAATGCGCTGACGGCGGCCGGGGTCAAGGCCGGTGACACGGTGGCTTTGCTCGACTGGGACAGCCACCGCTACCTGGAATGCTTCTTCGCCGTGCCGATGATCGGCGCGGTGCTGCACACAGTGAACATTCGCCTGTCGCCGGAGCAGGTGCTGTTCACCATGAACCACGCCGAGGATGACCTGGTGCTGGTGCATGATGATTTCCTGCCCCTGGTCGAGCAGATCCACGATCGGCTGGAAACCGTAAAAGGCTACCTGCAGCTCACCGATGACGAGGCGACCACCACCTCGCTGCCGGTACTGGGCGAGTACGAGCAAGTGCTGTCCCTGGCCCCGGACCAGTACGACTTCCCCGATTTCGACGAGAACTCGGTCGCCACGCTGTTCTACACCACCGGCACCACCGGCGACCCGAAAGGCGTGTACTTCAGCCATCGGCAATTGGTGTTGCACACCCTGAATGCCGTCGGCACCCTGGGCGTCTATCAGGGCCAGCCGCTGCTGCGTTCCGACGACGTGTACATGCCCATCACGCCGATGTTCCATGTGCATGCCTGGGGCGTGCCGTACGTCGCGACGCTGATGGGCATCAAGCAGGTCTACCCTGGCCGCTACGAACCCAATAGCCTGGTCAGGCTGTACCGCGAAGAGAAGGTGACCTTCTCTCACTGCGTGCCGACCATCCTGCAGATGATCCTCAACTGTGAAGAAGGCAAGGCGACCCGTTTCGACGGCTGGAAAATGCTCCTGGGCGGCAGCGCGCTGACCCTGGGCGTGGCCAGCGAAGCCAATGCCAAGGGCATGGTGGTGCACGCCGGTTACGGCATGTCCGAAACCTGCCCGTTGCTGTGCCTGACCTACCTTCGCGACGAGGACCTTCAGCTATCCGCCGAAGCCCAGCTGCCGATCCGCATCAAGACCGGCACGCCGGTGCCGCTGGTCGACCTGAAGATCATCGACGCCGAGGGCAACGACGTGGCCCATGACGGCGAGTCCCTGGGCGAGATCGTGGTGCGCGCACCGTGGCTGACCCAGGGCTATCTGAAAGCCCCGGACAAAGGCGCGCAGCTGTGGCACAACGGCTGGCTGCACACCGGCGACATGGCCTCGATCGACAAACTGGGCGGCGTGGAAATCAAGGACCGCATCAAGGACGTGATCAAGACCGGCGGCGAGTGGATCAGCTCCCTGGACCTGGAAAGCCTGATCAGCGAACACCCGGCCGTCATGTCCGTCGCGGTGGTGGGCATCGTCGATGAGCAGTGGGGCGAACGGCCCATGGCCATGGTGGTGTGCGAGCCGGGGCAATACCTGGACCGCAAGATCCTCGAGACACACCTGCAAGCCTTCGTCGACGGCGGCCGCATCAACAAATGGGCGATCCCCAAGCAGTTCAAGTTCGTCGCCGAAATCCCCAAGACCAGCGTTGGCAAGATCAACAAGAAGCTGATCCGGGAAACTGAAGCGAACTGAGGGATAAACCTGGCACTGTTGTTGTAGGAGCGAGCCTGCTCGCGATGGACTAAAGAGCGCTGTGTTTAACCAGGAAATACGCGCAATCGTTAACGACCATCGCGAGCAGGCTCGCTCCTACAGGAATTCACCGGCGCCGGGCGGTTTCTGGATAGCCCGGTTGGCGTCATCTTTGTCATAGTCCTGGCCAGAGATAACACCCCGTTGGTCGCAGTTTTCAGCGCTTGTGCCAAGCTGAACGGGGTGTTGAACCGCCGTGCATCAGTCAAACCCCAGGAAGCCCACGACATGAACCTCACCCGTGCATCAAGCGTCCGCCACGAGTTCTACAAGGCCGTCTGGTTCTACTTCAAAGTGGTGTGGCCGATCTTCTCGATATTGCTGCTGGTGATCATTGCGTTCGGCCTCATCATCGCCCACCTCGAAGGGTGGAGCCCGTATGACGGCGTCTACTTTGCCTTCGTGACCGGCTTGACCATCGGCTATGGAGAACTGGTGCCCAAACTGGGCGTGTCACGAGTGCTGGCGATCTTGCTGGGTTTCAATGGGGTGCTGATGACGGCGACATTTGCGGCGATCAGTGTCCGGGCGATTGAAGTGACGGTGACGGCGTCAGCGAAGGACAAGGAATAGGGGCAACCAACACGCACTCTCCTGTGGGAGCGGGCTTGCTCGCGAAGGGGCCAGTACATTCAACATCAATGTTGCCTGGACCGACGCCTTCGCGAGCAAGCCCGCTCCCACAGTTTTTGCAGCCGGCAGGCTAAGCCTCCCAACCCGCCCCAGTCACCGCCGCCTGTACCAGCGGGTGCAAGTCCGCCCCTTTATGTTCCGTCTGCCAGGCCAGCAACTCCCTGCGCATACTCGGCGCCCAGTACATCTGCATATGATTGCGCACGCTGAGCACCGCCTGTTGCTGGTCCGGCTGGCTGGCGAAGTACTGGGCGATCTGGTTGGCCATCTTGATCAGGTTGTCCGTGCTCATCGGCGTACCTCCGCTTTGGCGCCACGGGCCCGGTCCTTGAGCAGACGATGCTGTTCATCGCTGAACTCCTGGAAGCGCTTCTGCCACTCCGAAGGGTGGTAGACGCGACTGACCTCCACGGCAGTGACCTTGTACTCCGGACAGTTGGTGGCCCAGTCGGAGTTGTCGGTGGTGATCACGTTGGCGCCCGATTCCGGGAAGTGGAAGGTGGTGTACACCACGCCCGGGGCGACCCGTTCGGTGATCCGCGCCCGCAGCACGGTCTGCCCGGCGCGGCTGCCGATGCCGACCCAGTCGCCTTCGTTGATACCACGGCTCTCGGCGTCGGTCGGGTGGATTTCCAGACGATCTTCGTCATGCCAGGCGACGTTGTCGGTACGCCGGGTCTGGGCGCCGACGTTGTACTGGCTGAGGATGCGCCCGGTGGTCAGCAGCAGCGGGTAGCGACTGTTGACCTTCTCCTCGGTGGGCACGTAACCGGTGAGCATGAAGCGCCCCTTGCCGCGCACAAACTCTTCGATGTGCATGGTCGGCGTGCCGTCCGGTGCCTCGGCGTTGCACGGCCATTGCAGGCTGCCGTGGCGATCCAGTTCGGTGTAGCTGACGTTGGTGAAGGTCGGCGTCAGGCTGGCGATCTCATCCATGATTTGCGACGGATGTTTGTAGTTCATCGGGTAACCGAGGGCATTGGCCAGGGCCACGGTGCCTTCCCAGTCGGCCTTGCCGCCCAGCGGCTCCATGACCTTGCGCACCCGGGAGATGCGTCGCTCGGCGTTGGTGAAGGTGCCGTCCTTTTCCAGGAACGAACTGCCCGGCAGGAACACATGGGCGAACTTGGCGGTTTCGTTGAGGAAAATATCCTGCACCACCACGCACTCCATGGCCGACAGGGCTGCGGTGACGTGCTGGGTATTCGGATCGCTCTGGGCGATGTCCTCGCCCTGGCAATACAAACCCTTGAAACTGCCGGCCAGGGCCGACTCGAACATGTTGGGGATGCGCAGGCCCGGGTCGGGTTGCAGGGTGACGTTCCAGGCTTGTTCAAACTGCGCCCGTACTGCTTCGTTGGAGATGTGCCGGTAACCGGGTAGCTCGTGGGGGAAGGAACCCATGTCACAGGAGCCCTGCACGTTATTCTGCCCGCGTAGCGGGTTCACGCCCACGCCTTCGCGGCCGATGTTGCCGGTGGCCATGGCCAGGTTGGCGATGCCCATCACCGAGGTGCTGCCCTGACTGTGTTCGGTGACGCCAAGGCCGTAGTAGATCGCCGCGTTGCCGCCGGTGGCATACAGGCGAGCAGCGGCACGGATATCGGCAGCGGGCACACCACAGACAGGGCCAAGCGCTTGCGGCGAGTTTTCCGCGCGGCTGACGAACTCACTCCAGATCGCGAAATCGCTACCCTCGCAACGGGCGTCGATAAAGGCCTGGTTGAGCAGGCCTTCAGTGACGATAACGTGGGCCAGCGCATTGAGCATGGCGACGTTAGTGCCAGGGCGCAGGGCCAGGTGAAATTCGGCACGGGCATGCACCGTATCCACCAGATCGATGCGTCGTGGGTCGATGACGATCAGCCGCGCGCCTTCACGCAGGCGGCGTTTGAGTTGGGAGGCGAACACCGGGTGGGCGTCGCTGGGGTTGGCGCCCATCACCAGGATCACGTCGGCCTGCATCACCGAGTCGAAACTCTGGGTGCCGGCGGACTCGCCCAGGGTTTGCTTCAGGCCATAGCCGGTCGGCGAGTGGCAGACCCGCGCACAGGTGTCGACGTTGTTGTTGCCAAAGGCCGCGCGCACCAGCTTTTGCACCAGGTAGGTTTCTTCGTTGGTGCAGCGGCTGGAGGTAATGCCACCGATGGAGTCGCGGCCGTATTTTTGCTGCAGCCGACGGAATTCGCTGGCAGCGTAGGTCACCGCTTCATCCCAGCTGACTTCCTGCCAAGGGTCGCTGATGTGCTTGCGGATCATCGGCTTGGTGATGCGATCCGGGTGGGTGGCGTAGCCCCAGGCAAAGCGCCCCTTGACGCAGGAGTGGCCGTGGTTGGCCTGGCCGTTCTTGTCCGGAACCATGCGCACCAGTTGGTCGCCTTTCATCTCGGCGCGGAACGAGCAGCCCACGCCGCAATAGGCACAGGTGGTGATCACACTGCGTTCGGGCTGACCGAGTTCGACCACGCTTTTTTCCATCAGGGTCGCAGTAGGGCAGGCTTGTACACAGGCGCCGCAGGACACGCACTCCGAGTCGAGGAAGTTATCCCCACCGGCAGCGGCCACCCGGGATTCAAAACCGCGCCCGGTAATGGTCAGGGCGAAGGTGCCCTGGGTTTCCTCGCAGGCACGCACGCAGCGGTTGCAGACGATGCACTTGCTCGGGTCGTAGTCGAAGTACGGGTTGGAAGTGTCCTTCACGTCGGCCAGATGGTTGTCGCCCTCATAGCCGTAACGCACCTCCCGCAGGCCGACCTGACCGGCCACGGTTTGCAGTTCGCAGTTGCCGTTGGCCGAGCAGGTCAGGCAGTCCAGCGGGTGATCGGAGATGTACAACTCCATGACATTGCGCCGCAGCGTCGCGAGCTTGGGCGTCTGGGTGTGCACGCTCATGCCTTCGCTGACCGGCGTGGTGCAGGACGCCGGGTATCCGCGCATGCCGTCGATCTCCACCAGGCACATGCGGCAGGAGCCGAAGGCTTCCAGGCTGTCGGTGGCACAGAGTTTCGGAATGGTGGTGCCCAGCAGCGCAGCGGCGCGCATCACCGAAGTGCCTTCGGGCACGCTGATGCTGCGGCCGTCGATGCTCAGGGTGACTTGCACCTGGCTGTCGCGGGCCGGGGTGCCCAGATCGATGTCTGTGTTCGGGTCGAAGAGAGTGATCATTGCTCGGCCTCCGAGGGCTGCAAGCCGAAGTCGGCGGGGAAGTGCTTGAGGGCGCTGGCGACCGGGAAGGAAACCATGCCGCCCAACGCGCACAGCGAACCGTATTGCAGGGTGTCGCAGAGGTCCTTGAGGATGATCACCTGCTCATCGCGACCGTTCTGGTCAGGCGCGGCCAGCAGGCGATCGATCACCTCGACGCCGCGGGTCGAGCCGATGCGGCAAGGCGTGCATTTGCCACAGGATTCCTCGGCGCAGAACTCCATCGCGAAACGCGCCATATGGGCCATGTCCAAGGTGTCGTCCGCCACCACCACGCCACCGTGACCGAGCATCGCGCCGATGGCCATAAAGGCTTCGTAATCCAGCGGCGTGTCGAATTGCGAAGGTGGCACCCAGGCGCCGAGCGGGCCGCCCACCTGCGCAGCCTTCAGCGGACGACCACTGGCAGTCCCTCCGCCGTAGTCTTCCACCAGTTCCCGCAGGGTCAGGCCAAAAGCCCGTTCCACCAGGCCGCCGTGACGAATATTGCCAGCCAACTGGAAGGGCATGGTGCCCAGGGAACGGCCCATGCCGTAATCGCGATAGAACTGCGCCCCCTTGGCCAGAATCAGCGGCACCGAAGCCAGGGTCAGCACGTTGTGCACCAGAGTCGGCTGGCCGAACAGGCCCTGCAACGCAGGAATCGGTGGCTTGGCGCGAACGATCCCGCGCTTGCCTTCGAGAGAGTCCAGTAGCGCGGTTTCTTCACCGCAGATGTAAGCACCGGCTCCGACGCGTACTTCCATATCGAAGGCCTGGCCACTGCCGCCGACATCGGCGCCCAGGTAACCGGCTTCCCGGGCGATGTTCAACGCTGCACGCAGCGTGGCCACGGCATCCGGATACTCTGAGCGTACGTAGATGTAGCCGAAGGTGGCACCGACGGTAATGCCGGCAATCGCCATGCCTTCGATCAGCAGGAAAGGGTCGCCTTCCATCAACATGCGATCGGCAAAGGTGCCGGAGTCACCTTCGTCGGCGTTGCACACGATGTATTTCTGCGCAGCTTGAGTGCCGCGCACCGTGCGCCATTTGATCCCGGCAGGGAAGGCCGCGCCGCCACGGCCACGCAGGCCCGAATCGAACACCGCCGTCGCGGTCTGCTCGCCGCCAATGGCGATGGCCTGGGTCAAACCCTCGAAACCGCCGTGGGCCCGGTAATCCTCCAGCGACAACGGCCGGGTAATGCCAGCGCGGGCGAACAGCAGGCGTTGTTGAGTCTTCAGATAAGGCAATTCTTCCACCAGGCCCAAGGCCAGTGGATGGGTAGCCGGCTCGCCTTGGAGTGCGTCGAGCACGGACGGTACATCGGCAGCCGTCAGCGGGCCGAAGCCGATACGACCTTGCGGGCCGTCAACTTCCAGCAGCGGTTCCAGCCAATACAGGCCGCGCGAACTGGTGCGCTGAAGCTCCAGTGGCAGATTGCGTTCCTTCGCCTGAGTGATCAGGGCCGTCGAGACCTCGTCGGCGCCCACAGCACGGGCAAGAGAATCACAGGGCAGATAAAGAGTCGGCATCACGCGTCCTCCCGGCAAGCGTCGAGCAATGCATCCAGACGCTCGGCACTGAGCCGCGCATGCACCCGGCCATCCAGCTCCAGAGCCGGCGAACAGGCGCAAGCGCCAAGGCAATACACCGGCCGCAAACTGATGCTGCCATCGGCGCTGCTGCCGTGATCGTCCAGTTGCAGGCGCTCACGCAACTGCGCAGCCAACTGTTCGGCGCCACGGCTCTTGCACGACTCGGCCCGACACAGCCGCAGGATATGCCGCGCAGGCGGCGCAGTACGGAAGTCATGGTAAAAACTGATCACCCCACGAACCTCGGCCTGGCTCAGGTTCAGGGCATGGGCAATCTCGGGGACGGCGACATCGGGGATGTACCCAATGCGCTCCTGAATATCATGAAGAATGGGCAACAGCGCACCCGGAGTACCCTTGTGGCGCTCCAGCAGACTGTTGACCACAGGCAGGTGCAACATCTCATCAGGCATTCAGCAATCCTCACGGTCACGGACAAACCAGAAGGTCGTCGGTCGTCCGAAAGTGTCGGCTGCGGCACTCACACCACGTCACGGTATCGTGGCAATTTGGCCGTTGGCCAGGGCACCCTGAGCGGGCATCTTGTTGTGCCCGGCACGGTCTTCGCCGCACCTCTACTGGGCATAAAGGGCAGCTTGCCACGCTGCTATTGATTGAACCGCACCAAAGCGACGTGCTCGGTTCTGCCTACGACTATCCATTAAGTCTAGATGAGTGGTGCACGGGGCGTTCACGCACTGGCCTAATGCCCGGAGGGCTTGTCGATGGCTGATGTATAGCAAGCAATACAGGTGAGAAGAAGCATCAGAGCCGTGGCCAATTCTACGGAGCAGACGCGCTGAAGTATTCCGCTGCAGCCCCAACGCACAACCCCTGTAGGAGCGAGCTTGCTCGCGATGGCGCCAGCCCAGCCAACATCAATACCGAAGGTGCACCGCAATCCCTGTGGGAGCGGGCTTGCCCGCGAAAGCGCCAGCCCAGCCAACACAAAAGCTGAATCAGCTGCCACCCTAGCAAGCCACCCACACCCCACAGGCCTCAACCACTAAGCTTCAGCCTTAGCCCCCGCCCGCTTAGACGCCAGCCCATTATCTCGATCCCGCACCGACACTTTCATCACATCATCCACCACTGCCTCAATCCCGCTAGAAATGAGTAATGAAGTTGAGTCTCAGTCGTCTATGTTTGCGCGTCCTACAGCTCAGAGCCAACACAGAGTAGGAAAAATCTGATTTCGCCCATTAGCGGCTTATGGATGAGTCATACCTGCCTGGAAGAACGTAGATTCCCTCCTGCAAATTTTACTTGCCAAGGAGAGGTCGTATGGCGTTTGACGCTTTTATCAAAATCGAAGGTATTCCAGGCGAAGCGCTTGACGAAAAATACCGCAACTGGATCGAAGTGAGTGGCTACAGCTTTAGCACCTATCAAAGCACTTCAGCCACCGCCAGCTCTGCCGGTGGCGCAACTGCCGGCCGGACAACGTTGAGCCATTTCACTTTTACCAAAACGCTGGACAAGTCCAGCTGCAAACTGATGGAAGCCAGTTGCGCCGGTGAGCACCTGAAAGAAGTCACTCTGGTGCTGAGCCGTGCGGGTACCGAGAAGCTCAAGTACTACGAGATCGTGCTCGAGGAAGTCATCATCGCCGACTACACGCAAAATGCCGCAGCCGGCATTCCAGTTGAAATCGTACAACTGAATTACGGCCGCATTAAAACCGTGTACACCCAGCAAAAACGCAGCGATGGTGCAGGCGGCGGAAACATAGCTGGCGGCTGGGATCGCATCGGCAATAAAAGATATTCGTGAGGCACAGATGACAGAGCCTCTAGCGTTTATCAACTCCCGAACCCAGTTTTTTGAATCCCTCAAGGCCGAACTGCGACTAACTGGCATCGCAAGAACCAAGTTTGACGCACTCAACAGCCATATCGCCAACACTGTGGTGTTGGCAGGTGAGTTAGTGATCATCGGTGATGTAACGACCGCATCCAGTACCTATCAAGAGGCGTACTTGATGACCAAAGCGAGGGACATTCACCTCGCTCTGCTGACTAATCAAGTCGACGCCGACGACTTCTTTCTCGACAACTTCGAATTGCTGCAGGACTTACTCGGCTATGGCGCTATTGGCGCCGGGGTTGTCAGTGATGGGTGGAGCAAACACATGGCTGCGATCAAGACTACGCTAGAGGAGATCGAGCAGGCCCATGAAAACTATCTGCGCAGCGGATCTATTGCCCCCAGAGACAGGTTCTACAGCGAACGCGCCAGGTTGTTCGTCAAGCTGGAAAAACAACTGGGCAATGTAGCCTCCTACGGCTCGGGGCTTCGTTCCCAAGGTTCGATAAAACGAATGCTGGGGATTTCGACCAAGAGTTACATGAGTACTGGAGAGATTGCCGGATATGCGCAGAAGGTCAGTGGCGTGGCCAGGGCGGCGAAGCTGATCAAGCGAGGAGTCTACATTGGCACTGCGTTGGAGGTTGCCTCTGCCGGGCTGAAGATCAAGCAGGCATGTGCGTTGGGACGGGAGGATGAGTGTACGAAGGCGAAGTCCGTCGAGGGTTCTTCTTTGGCGGGAAGCCTTGTTGGTGGAGCCGTTGTAGGAGCCATTGGAGGGCAGGCAACAATCTTTGGGTGCATGTTGGTGTTAGGTGTCGCAAGTGGCGGGCCTAGTGCACTCGTATGCGGCGTAGTTGGCGGTGCAGTGGGTGGGGTCGAAGGAGGGAAGATAGGCGAAATGGCAGGTGAATATATTGGCGAATACCTCTTTGAGAAAATAGCGCAGTGAATAACGCCCACGTCGGTTTGATATTTTTAATAATACTTGGTCCACTTTTATTTGTAGCGATATGGTTGATTTATATTGTGCAAGCTCACACCGAAAAAGCGGAAGCGTTGCTGTGTAATAGTCATTTTGTGAAAGTTAACAAGGCCGCATTTTCTAATTTCGGTGTTGTTGGGAAAGTTATGCGCAGTGGGGTTCTCACTATGGTTTTGATGATGCCGGGAATTTCCGTCAGACGAGGTATCGTTAATGCTGCTGAAGTCGAAAAATTTCCCAAGGGTTTGAAACGAATTCTAGTTGTCTCATGGGGGTTGTGTTGGCTATTAAGTCTTGTTTTTATTATTTTTGGGGGCTGCGTGAAGTATATTAAGTGAATTGGGCGAGTGGCAGATATATTGCTGGCTGGAAAATGGCTTATGCCGTGATTGGAGGAAACGTAGGCGGTTGGTTGTAGGTGAGATCGGCGAAAAGTTTGGAAATTCGTGTAGAGAAGCTGTTTATGAAGTCTTGCCATAATGAATAATGTTGCGCTGGCGATCATCGTAATATCGATACTTTTTCTTGGAGTCGTATCGGCGTGCTGGATTCTTTTGTCTTCATATCGTTTTACTGAGATGGTAGAAAGTTACCTGAATAAAAGTAGGTTTGTAGAGAATAATCGCAAGGTGCTTTCCCATGCGGGTTTGATGGGGCTGCTCATCAGGAATTGCGCAATGGCACTAATGTTTTTGATTCCTCGACTCTGTGAAAGGCGTGGCCTAATAGAAAAAGATGAGTTGTTGAATCTGCCGATTCACCTAAAGCGAAAGTTATTGGTGCCATGGTTTATTAGTGGTGTCTCGTTATTTGCGGCATTTATCTATTGGCTTTTTGTCGTTTAATTCTAAAGCGTAATTGGAACCGCTTTCCCATGGGTCGGCCTTGCTTAGACACCATAGAAGTAGGGGGGGTGGCAAGTTACAAATCGGGAACGGCTAAAAGGGGACAAATTTATTTTCTTTTTCGGCTTGAGAAATAAATCTTTCCCCTTTCTTCCCCTGTGGCTATCGGATACGTTATAGGGGGCGCCGGATTACTGGGGTGTGCTGTGGCTGGCGGTGGGCAAGGTTGGCGAGAGTACTGGAGGATGGGTAGGTGAAGTGGTTTATGAGTCATTGCAACAATGAGTGATCTTGCATTGGCAGGTATCGGGATTCTCATAATTTTTTTCGCAATGGTGACCTCATGCTGGATGTATGTATTTTCTTATCTGTTTACCGAGTTGATAGAGAGTTACCTCAATAAGAGTAAATTTGTAGCAAGTAATCGTAAGGCTTTGTCCGGGTTGGGATTGCTCGGTAAGCCGGTCAGAAATGGTTCGGTGGCATTGATTTTTTTATGTCCTAAACTTTGCGAGAGGCGTGGTCTAATTGAAAAGGATGAGTTGTTGAATTTGCCAATAAGCCTAAAGAGAAAGTTGTTGGCGCTCTGGATTTCTGCTGGAGCTTTGCTTTTTGTGGCGTATGTTTTTTGGATTTTTGTCCTTTGATTTTAGTACGTAGTAAAGGGCGTCCTTATTACCTTTGTGTTGGTTTGGCTTTTACTCTATTTAGCAGCAAGGAAGTGCTAGCGGAAAGTTATATGTAACGAAGGGCGTTGACTGATGGCTCGTGGAAAAGTTAAGCCGATATCAAGAAAATGCAGGTTTTGCGGAGCGATAAATGAAGCAAACTCAAGAGGAATTAAAGGCGGTCTCTGCTATGGATGCAGAAAATCAAGGCATGAGCGAGTGGGAGCTATTGTGTCGAGGGCGCAAAAACTCCGCTTAACGGTTGTGCTTAGCGTTATTTCTGTCTTTTTTTTAACATTGGCCGGTTATGCAATTTATTTCAAACACATCGTGCTGCCTTATGGAAGTCGAGTGCGATCCAGCTTATTGGAGTTCGACGGCTTGGGGGTTATATTGCCAGCGCTGTCGCTGATTCTGCTCTCGGTGGGTACTTTATCTATCATTGCGGTCAATAATTGTTCTAACGGAAAGGTGTATGAGAAAATAATGAATATCAGTCTGTGTGCAGGCTTGTTCTTGTATTCAATAATTATTTTCTTTGGTAGCGAGTTTCACTACAGGTTATTTAATTAAGGTGGGACTGTCGGGACTGTCAGATTTTTTGTGTTCGGGCCCGTGTCTCTTTGGCCGCCCACCCTCATTCATTGAATGTCTTTCAAATAATCCTTGAGCGCGATGAGCGGACCATCAAGCTGCTCCATCGTCTGAATCCCGGAAAACTCCCCCGCCAACCTCCCCAACTCCCGCCCCAGCGGCTTATCCACACCCCCAACAGCCTCCAACGCCAACCCCACACACTCACCCACCTTCACCTGAATCCCCTCAACATCCCCCCGCCGTACCAGCAACTCAAACACATCCCGCTGGTAGTCACCCATGACCAGATCGTCACGCAAAATCGGGCTTGAATCGTCCGATTCGTAAGCCAGCTTGAGGGAGAAGAGGGCGACGGTTTCCAGGTGCAATTCCATGGGGGGAATCCTTGATGTATGTCGTTTTGACCGAGGATGCGAAGATCAAAAGCATCGCTGGCAAGCCAGCTCCCACAGGACGGCGGTGGGGCAGGTGCTTTTCTTTGGGCGAAAAAAAAGGCCTTGCTAAGCAAGACCTTTCTTAATTTTGGTGCCCGAGGGAGACTGTAGGCATCCATATAATTCGTGGCTTGCAGCAAGATTTTAACAGTAGGGATACAAGCAGGGATACAGATTCATTCCGGCTGCGTCGTTACCATTGATGGGTAGAGTAATTTAAAACGAGCCAGGGCGACAGAAGACTCAATGTTTTCAACAAAAGTTCTCACATTCTCCATCGCTTCCATAACCCAGCTTGCTGGAAAGGAGTGCTCCTCTCCGTCCTTGTCCTTTCCATTCCGATGAACGACGTCGTGCCTGATCTGTACAAAGCTAAGAAGTCGGACCTTGAGATCCTCGTCTGGAAAAATATCTATCTCTAGGGCGATCTTAAACATCGCCTCGATTTTAGGGAGGTTGTGATACAGCAATCCCTTGAGATACGTACGGATCTTGTCGCTAACGACATTAGGGTTAGCCAAGATGACACTTAGCGGGACCTTCTCGGCTGAAAGCTCCTTATCCTTGACCGCTAGGCGTTGCATGGCTTTACCGCTGGTTAGCACCGCTCCTTGGAGTGTGTCGCCTAGGTATGCCTCCATCGAGCTAATCGTATCGGCAAAAATCATCCTTTGAATTACTTCCGCCGAGCGTCTAAAAACACCTTCTTCGCTGCCTGAGCACTCTGCTAGCACGTCGCCCAGATGAAAGTAATTAGAGAGATAGACTTCGTAAGGTCTCTGCGGAATAGAGTTATTGAGCCATTCGTTTTCTTGTGAGTCATCTGATGCAAAGGGGGCTTCATCTGCATCGACATTCACATGGGGATGATCAATCAGTTCGATGAAGCAACCAGCAGGTGAGTTCTGAATGTGAATGTTGAAAAACTCTCCGCATTGATCGCATTCCATTTCACCATCATCTTCAGATAGGGAGTCCGAGAGAGGCTCAACGCACCAATCTACCTCCGGCACCTCGACTGTGGTGCAGGCTTCTTTCTCACATACTGGACATTCAAATCTTGCTGTGGTCGTTAACAGACTCATGGAGTGCTCAGTCGTTTTGATGGGGTGGATCGCGATCAGCGTAGATCACGACTACGAAAATCGCCGGGGCCCCTGGAGCATACGCGAAGCTACGGGGTCGGAAACCCGCGGGATCGTGGTAGCGGCAGCTTACCCAGCTTACTGAAATTTCAATGTTGAAATTGAAGGGATTGTCGAAGAAAAAGGGTCACCTTTACCGCATCTGTAAAGGTGTCCCGTCGTGTTGATGATTGTGAACACCAGGGCACCGTCAACCGCGGGGATCGATGTCAACTACGTCAACCTGTCAACCAATGTGAAAAAACCTACCACTAACACGAAGGCGCGGGTTCTCTGCCCCGTGTCTATCCGAAATAACCAGGGTCCCCAGCGACATCCCAAGTCATAGTGCAGATGCACTGGTGAAAAGCAGTTCACTAAGCTGGGCATTTTTCCGCTAACACGATCACGCGGGTTTCGACCCCGTGTCGAACTAAACACTCCAGGGGCCCTCGCCCGACAACGTCCGAACTCGGGGGCGCAGTTTTCAGCCTCCGGTGTGCTTCTACATCCCCGGGACTTCGGGGAAATTTTCAAGGGCAAATGAATGTTGCGCATTAAGAACATGACGGTCGATTTTCTGTCGCTGGGGGCATCCCGGAAAATGGGGGCGGGGGTGCATTGCCATTAGCGCTTAATAAGCGTGTAACTCGTGTAATGCGTGTAACAAATATCGATAAGTAATTGAAAATATTAGATTATTTATAAGTTACACGTCCGTCGCCTGTTCCGTTCGCCGTATGTAACATGGGGAGCCTGTGTAACGCTGAAGCAAGAAGGACTTGTGCGACCTGTTGGGCTGCTTGATGAGCGTGAAAAGCTGGTTTTGGGCAAAAGCAGTCACAAACCGATTCTAGACCGCAAGACGTCTCAATCACCATCGGGCATCCCCCGTGGCTCTTGACGTAAGATTTCTCTAGGCGAGGTTCGGATGCTAACGGTACAGTCGACTTAGCGCATATTGGTTTGGAGTTTTTGCTCCTGTATTTCACCTCTGTTCCCCGATCTGGTTTGGGTTCACACCTCGTGGCAACAGCATCCAAGATTAAAATGATTCAACTAAACAGAGAGCAATTTTCTTGAGTCTCCGGTTTTCTACAGAAGGTCCAGCATTCCCTGAGCAACTGGTTGATTCGTTGCTGACTGGAGAGGTGGTTTTTCTTTGCGGTGCGGGCGTGAGTGCGCCGCAACTTCCAGATTTCAAAAGCTTAGTCGAGCAATGTTTTAAGCGGCTAGGAATGGAAAAGAGCGCCTCCGAGGAGCAGTCATTTGAAGATGGGCGCTTCGAAGAAGTGCTGGGCTCTCTCAGTCGTCGTATTGTCGATCCAGCTGATATGACAAAGACAGTGGTGGACTTACTAAAACCCCGAGAAAAACCTGATCTCACTCATCACCGCACCATTTTGCGCCTATCACGCAATCTCGAAAATCGTCCAGTTATCGTCACTACTAACTTCGATACGATGCTTGAAAAAGCTCTTCTCGAATTCGAGAGTGTCGATCAGACACGGCAGCTAAGCTTTGCGGGGCAGGACCTACCGACGCCAGGTAGCGCTAATTTCGGTGGAATCATCCATCTCCACGGCCGCATAGCTGATGCACAAATTGATTTAGAAGAAACACCGCTTGTCGTAACCAGTGCAGATTACGGCGACGCCTACATGCGTTCAGGATGGGCGTCTCGTTTCTTGTTCGACTTGTGTCGATGTAAGACCATCGTACTTATCGGCTATAGCGCAGGTGACGCTCCTGTTCGTTATTTCCTAAATGTTCTTGAGTCCGATCGACAGAGATTTCCAGATTTGCGCGCAGTCTACGCGTTAGATTCGGTCAATGCGCGAGAGGAACCTGATGCGCGTTGGAGTGCACTTGCGGTCCAGCCGATCGTGTACGAAGTAATTACCGACTCTAAAACTGGCAAGCGAGACTACAGTGCATTGTGGCGTGACCTAGATCTGCTCGCTGACGTTGTAGAGCGGCCGCGAATAACCCGGCGAGCATGGGCTGAGGCTATTTTGAGGAAGCATTTTTCTGATGCTCAGCCGTCCGAGCTCGATCGAGTTTTGTGGCTGCTCAGAGGAAATCGCGATGTTTGGCCAGTCGCAATTTCTACCATTGAGGATGTCTCTTGGCTGGAATTCTTTGTCGAACGAAAGGCTTGGTGTAATGAAGATGCAGCGTGGATTTTCGCTGCATGGCTCAACCGCGATCTCCAGTCTGCTGCCCGATTTAGCGTAGCTGTTGCTTGGCTGAAACGGCTTGGAAAACCTTTCGCGGAGGCTATTGCTCGTCATATTCGTCAGACAAAGGGGCTACCAGAGTTGTGGCTGCGAGCTTGGCGCTTGCTTTCGAGTTCTCAGCCGCTTGATAGGAGCTTTGAGGAGCAGTCCTTCGCCATACAGGGTAGGCTCAGTAGTCAAGTGGTGCTGAGCGCTGATCTTTACAAGGCTGTCGAAATTCTTGCGCCGGTGCCTGAACTAACTTCTCGTGGCGATTCTCAATCTGTCCCCTATCGAGTCTCCGACATACTTGGGGTGAGATGGTCGGTTCAGGACCAGGGTGAAATTAAAGACCTATTGGACACCCTTGTTGCGATCGAACAACCAAATGTCATCATGGCTATTGCCACAGCTAAACTTCAAGAAATCGTATGTATGTCAGTTGATTTTGATTCAATTGATGAAGATTTCGATAGTATTGAGTTTTCGGTCCCATCGATTGAGCCGCACACTCAAAATGATCACCATGGGGGGGTAATATTCCTCGTCGAGCTACTTGCACGTTTACTTCCGGAGGGTACTCAGGCGGGTAGAGCCGTGTGCCGGTCTCTGGCAGAGTCTTGGCGTGGAATCACAGGCTTTCTTGGAATTCGCTTGTGGCTTCACGCGTTGCGTAACCCTGCACTCTTCACCGCAAATGAGGCCATAGCTGGAATAGAGGCGCTCCCACGTAATGCTTTTTGGCATATACAGCGTGAGCTCGCACTCGTACTGCGTGAGCGTTCGAAAGATGCGAATCCAGAGTTAGTTGCTCGGATTGAACGGCGGGTTCTTACTGAGGCTGATACCTATTTTGAACGTTACACGATCGAGGAAGGGCAGGTCGATTGGCGCAGCCATGCCTCTGATGCCGAAGTGTGGCTGCGCCTTAGTATGCTCGAGGCTGCAGGTGTTTTGTCTGAAACTGGATGCGCCGTTCTCATCGAAATTAAAGGACGTCGTGAATACCTTAATCGTGAAGTGGAAGATCGGGACCTCTTCAGATCCTACTCGACTGGGGTGCGCATGGTTGTGGGCGATGTCCAACCGATTGTCGACGCAGAAGACGATGAGCGTCTTGAGATTGCAAAGGCGGTAACTCAAAGTTCTGATATCAGGAAGCAACTCGGATGGAGTGTTTATTGCCGCACTGATCCCAGTGGTGCGTTTGATACTCTTAGCGGGGCGCCGCTTGACTCCTCAAACGTTCCGCTGTGGGGCGACCTGATCGGTTCCTTGTCGTTTCGACAGGAGGAAACTGATTCAATAGTTCGCGAGCTGACCATTAGTGTTTTCAGGGCTCTTGAACTAGCATCTGACGCTTTTATTGCACCCATAGTCAGTCGATTAGCAGACCTTTATTTCAGTGCGCCAAGGCAATCGGCGCCAGAGATTGTGAAGTGGTGGAAACGGTTGTTCGATATTGCCTTAGCTCAAGACATTGAGCCTATGGATGCTAGCCGCGAGCTATTTTCTGACGCTATTAATTCTCCAGGTGGGCGCCTTACCGAAGCCGAGCTGCTTGATATCCATCAGAGTCGCCAGGCAGGAGAAATAATTGGGGCGAGTCGGCTGGATTTAATCCTTCATGCGACTACTGCCGTGGGCCGTCAAGGCGTGTTTGCACGCGCGATTCTCATCCGAGATGCTGCCTTTATCCTATCGATGGACTGTCGGACTATCGTCAACGCTCTTGATTCTGCGCTTGACGGAACATCGAGCGAGGCCATGGCGTTGCGAGCAGTACTAGTTAGTCAGTCAGGGGTGTCGGCAGTTGTATCTTCGGCATTCAGCCAGCACATTCTACTAGGTGTCATCGAAGACAATGGACGGGAACGTAGGTCTCTTGGCGCAGCTGCAAAGATCCTTGCTCCGGCGTTGGCGATAATTCGCCAAGAACAAGATGCCGCCCAGTGGGGTATCGGACTTGAGCAAACGGCTTCATCGCTACGTCGCGGCGCACCGGCATTGCGCGAGGGGGCGGCACAGGTACTCAAACAGTGGATCTGGAAGTTAGACGGTGGACCTGGGGACGCATGGCGCACCTGCATAGGTCCATTGCTTTCTAGCATATGGCCGCGTGATCGTGCCTTGTGCGAGAAACAATTAACAGTCCATTTCGCTGAGTTGGCGATCGCATCGGCCGATGCATTTCCTCAGGCGCTAAAGCAATTGCTTCCTTATTTAACGCAGGTTGATGGTCACTTCAGCCTGCATACCATCGAGAAATCTGACATGCCTGAGAGGTTTCCTCAAGAGACGTTGATTCTACTGTGGCGCATCTTTGGCCCCGGCTGCGCCGGCGTCTATGGATTACCCAAGATACTTGAGCGCATGATCAAAGCCGAAGCGGCTATTGAGTTGGATCGCCGACTTCAATGGCTTGATCAGAAGGCGCTCCGATTCGAGTAGAGGCAATACGACTCGGCAGGTTTGCCGCTAGACTTTTCGCACGGCGCTCTTTTGATAGCTCTTGAGCTGCGAAAAATTAGGATGAGTCAGTTTCAAATGCAAGGATAGTTTCATGAAAAAACAAATATTGATGATAACGTCTGAAAATGATCTTACTTGTGATTATTTGATAAAGTCGTATTCGGATGTTTCATTTTTTAGGCTTGATTTTGACAGGTTTTCAAAATACGGCATGGCTGTTAGCGAAAATGGATTTCACATCGAATCAAATGAAGGGTCAATAGACTCTGAAACTTGTCGGTCAATTTACTACCGCAAGCCAGTTGTTGAGGATTTGTGTGGTGTATTCGAAAAAAAGTATCATTCATTTGTACATAAGGAAGCATATTCATTAGTTGAGGGTATTGCCGAGTCCTTTGAGGGGCGCTGCTTGACACGGCCCTCGGTGATGAGGAGAGCAAATAATAAAGTTGTTCAACTCATTCTTGCCAAAAAAATTGGCTTCAAACTGCCATTATCTTCTATTACGAACTGTCCATCTAATATCGTAGCGGTCTGCAAAGGGGATAAGATAGTAAAACCGTTGGCTGTTGGTACTGTAGTCAGTGATGGTGTGAAGGAATTTGTGCAAACAAATGTCTTTGATGATCGTATTACAACTGAAAATTTAAAGTATTCGCCCGCCTATTTTCAAGAATATGTAAGTAAGGACTATGAGGTTCGATCTACTTTCGTCGATCAGATAGAGTTTTCAGTGAAGATCCAGTCGGAAAATAAAATCGACTGGAGGAAAATGAATAATAAAATTCAGTATGAGGAAATCCGGCTGCCGGATAATATTTATAGTATGTGTGTTCTTTTTATGAAAGAGCTGAATATGTCATTCGGATGTTTTGACTTTATAGTTCGAGACGGAGAATTTTATTTTCTAGAAATGAATGCCAATGGTCAATGGGCATGGCTGGAGTTAGAGGTAGGCGTAAAAATATCAAAAAAACTTGTGGAGTACTTGGGTGAGTAAAATTATAACCGCTTGCTTCTTGTTTTTGTGCAAGTCACTAAACTGGATACCTTTTTTTCATCTTTCTTGTGATGATCGTTACGGCTCCTACGCGGTCACTACCACAGCAAGATTTTCGGTGTTGGCATTGTCGGTAGGTATGTATAAGGTTTATTTTTTAACTTGGTGTAATAAAAAATTTTCACCTTGGTTTGTATTGGATTTTCGTTCCGTAATGGCTTATCCCTCGACTCAGGTAGTCGACCTGAAAGCCGAGAACTATTTCTTAGAAATGAAGAGTACTAACCGATCTGAAGAGGAGTTGAAGGTTCAATACGAGTTTCTTAAAGAGGGCTACAATAATGCCTGCGCAAGTAAGTCGTCGATGTTATCTAAGGTTTCGTCTCATGCATCTACCTACTTAGTTCTCGCTGGGTTCTATGCTTATGTATTTAATGAGCTTTGGAAGCTTGATGGTTGGCCAAAAGTTTCTGCAGCGGTATTTATTTTTATTGGTGTTTTATTTTTGATTACAGCAGGGGTTTTTACATTTTCATTTTTGCAGGTTTCGAGTGAGATACGATCAAGATTTAGCGATGTTAAGGCTCCTGATGGCTCAAGCTATCTTGCTCAAGCTAAACATGCGTATGTTAATTGGTATGCGTCGAAGCTTGAAAATACGGTTTTAGCCTCAAAGATAAAGAATATTGAGCTAAATATGGTTGTTGCATTTCTATTAGTCGCGTCTCTATGGGTCTTTGTATTTGTTTCTGGCAGTGACCAGAATAAAACACAGGGTGCTCAGTTGACGACAGATCTGGAGATTCAGATTTTAAATAGCGAGGGGGTATTAGATAAAGAGGGGTTGAGTAAATTTTTTAATATTATCAGCGGGCCCAAGAATCGCCCTGCCGATCAGTATGTTATCCTGAGTAGTAACTCTGCGGATTCTGAAATTTATTCCAGTTTGGTAGGCGTCGCTAGGTCTATAGTTGGAAGTGATCATGTGTCGGAGCTCCGGCTTTCAAACTCTTCTGGTTTGAAAAGTAGCATCATTGTTAAGATAAAAAAGGAGGACGTAAAATGAAGCCGTATGTGTTGAACTATAGTGAGTCGCTCATAATGCCATCAGGATGTTCCATTAAACACCTTGCTGATAGCACTTTGGTGACAAGTGTTGTTGAGCCAAGTGATCCTGATGAGATTTATGCAGATTCCACTTTGATCACTAGGACGCTTGAGCCAGATGATAGTGATGAGGTTTTGTTCGGGTCTACTTTAATCACGAAGACACTTGAGCCCACTGACGATGATGATCTCATTGCTATGAACTATTTTAATCGGCAAAATATGAGCACTATGATAACAGAGACTATTGAGCCGGCCGACCCGGATGAGATTTTCCACTAGTTTATAAGTCTGAAAGGCTCTGCGTAGCAAGTTAGGGCTCAACAAGCCTAGGACTGACTAGTCGTAGCAAAACAGCCCGCGAGCGCGGGCTGATTCGGGGTTCACGCTGTTAGAAGATTTGCTAGTGAAATGTTGCGGGCGGCGACTGCTAGGTCGGAACTGTCAAGTTTCGAATGGAAGGGACCGAAGCGAGGCACTTCAAGTCCGGACAAAGCATCTCCCATCCCACCCTTTGCGTAACTCACGGCAAGTATCCGCGCTCCCACAGCTACTAATAGCTTCGTTGCTGCATTCCACTCTTCATCTAATCTAAACCCTATCGCGTTCAAAGCCGCTTTTTTGGCCTCATCCCCACGTTGTTGCGCGTTTGAAATTTGAGTTTCGATGGTGTCGAGTTCGGCTTGCAGGGCGGTGAGGATGAGTTCTTGCCTTCTCACTTGCTCATCCGTTATTGCAAGTTGCTTGGCGGCTTTCTGGATTTCGCTATTCGCGGTTTTTTCACCTTCATTGTCGCCACTGGCAAGGCTCCGGGCGTAGAGGCTGGCTGCGTCTCGCTCGGCTTGCTGTGCTTTTTCCAGAGCTTGTTCTGCCTCCGATTGAATCGCCCGAAGGCGCTCATTCAAGTGCGCTTGTGTCCGTTCCAATGCTTCGACCTGGGAGGCTGATTCGGACATCGCTTGGACGGATTCCGTTTTGATTTGGTCGACCCGCTCTAGGCGGTCTAGGTGAGTGAGCTTTTGTTCAATTCGTTCCAGCTCGCTGGAGATGGCGCGTACACGGCTTTGGGCGCTCGATAGTCTGTCCTCGGCGGCTCTGCCCTCTGGGCTTCCTATCATATTGCCGATAGGACTGTAGTTGCTGGGCGCATTGCGCCAAGCTGCCTCCAAGTGGGGGAGACTGTTTTCCAGCGTTTCGCGTTCAGAGATTAAAGCCGCCTGTTGCTGTTTCAATTCGTTCATGGTCAGTCCTAAAGTCAGATTTTTGGTTGTGTGTGCCTGGCTGGCGAGGCCGGAATAAGCCGGCGCTACCTCATGAATTAGGCAGCGACTTAGGCGGCCTGCGCTTCGCGCTCGCCTTGCTCAGGTACTGCTACAACCACGTAGCAACGCTGCAAACCAAGTCCAGGCAGGCGCACAGCGGTCGACGCTTTGCCATCGGCTCCCGGCTCCAATACGCCTCGACGTAACAGCTCCTTGTTAACCGCGTTGATGTTCATGCCCTTGAATACTTCGGAGCGCCAAGCTTCGGGCAGTACGTAGTAAGTAGTCGTCGTATGCAGCGTGTCGCCCATTCCGTGTTCCAGCGACTTGCGAAAACCCAGTCGGTCAATGGTGCGCGGACCGTGCTCGTCGATCTTCGCGGCGGCTGACTCCCAACGGGTAAAACGACTTTCACCGAAGCGCTCGATCACCTGGCGCAACCGCGCCAAAATTGCGTCCCCTTCGAAGTTACCGGCGCCGCCGCGCTCATTCATCCAGGCACTGAGGCACACCCGGGCTGCGGTGGTGGCCGTGCCGTCAGGCCAGCCGGTAATCCCCATCGCGGTGGCCAGCTCTCCGGCTGCGGCAGCCAACCCAAAGCGGGCAGCCGCTCGATGTGCCTGACCGCTGGCCGATGCTGGGAGTGCTTTAGCGATAAAGCCCTCCAGGGTGTGGCGCAGGATCGCCGCCCAGCCATGCTGCTTACCGGGCTCACAGAGGACCGACAGGAAGGCGGTCAATGGTGTGCCGTAGTACTTGGCCACCCGCGCCTTGAGCGCATCCGACAGGGCGGCCGCGTCATCAAAACCGTTCAGCACATCGAACATGCCCAGGCCTTTGCTGGCATCCGCTGGCACGGCGAGCATCCGCACTTCCATGCCGGCTTTCAGCTCCTTGTTGGCTTCGGCCATGTGCTGCGCCAACGTCTTCTCGCCGGTCGAGAGAAAGAGCAAGCGCCACTCCTGCACCTGTCGGCCCGCTTGTCCTCGATCATTGGCGCGAGCCTTCCCGGTTCCGTTGCCGAGCATGTACACCGTTTCGCCAATGATGCGCGGGTCGCACATGCCGATTTCATCCAACACTAGAAGCCCATCCGAATGCGCGGCGGCGATGGATTCCAAGGCGTTATCCGTCGAGCGCCAGGAACGCACCAGACGCGGCCCGCCGTAGATCGAAGCGGCCACTTGCAGGTGGGTGGTCTTGCCGCCCGAGCTGTCGCCGTAAAGGTGAAAGCCGCCGGATTCATGGCCGAGCATGTGCAGTAGTGGACCGGCAAACGCTACGCTGGCCACAAACGCCAAGCGGTGATTACCGATGCACAGGGCGCCGATCTGTTCTTGCCACTGCTCCAGAGTGCCGGCTTCACTGATGGGTGGAAGCTGTGCGCCGGCCTCATAGAAGTGCAGGTGTTCAGTGTGTGAACCGATCTGTTGTTCGGGCAGCAAGAAGGCGCTGTCGTGCCAGCCCAAGCGGGTCACCAGTCGAGCGCGTTGAGCGCTGTCGAAGCCGCCAAGGTAACTCTGCAGGTCGTTGCGGGCATTGCGACCGGAGCGACTGCCGGCTAGGCGCAGCCCCATGTCCACCAGCGGTCCGAGCACGTCCTTGCCGAAGTCGCCGGTCATGGTCCGCGCCGGGATGTTCCAGCGTTTTTTCGCCCCGTCCGGATCGTCGAACTCGACCAACAAACCCCAGTTGTGACCCTGCGCATCTCGGGTGCGAGCCAGGATCTCCAGCGGGGAGCACACCGGGCGCGCCTCGCCATCGTCACCGGAATAAAACACGCCTTCTGGCGTCAGGCGGAAGCCGCCGGGCAGCAGATCGTTTTTGGGTTTCGCGGCACGCTTGGTCATTGGCTTGGGTTTCACTTCAGGTGGTTCGGCCGGTGCTTGCTCCGGCTCAGCGCCGAACAATTCACCGCTACGCTCCAGCTTGGCGAAGTGCGCCGTCGTCCAACCTTTGGCTTGGGCATCGGCGGCGTCGTCGCCGTTATCCCATTGACCACCCTTGGCGAAGGTTGGTTGGTCATTCTTGAGGGTGGGCCTACGTTTGAAGACGTCCAGGGCGATCACGCGCACCGACGCGGCGCCGGCTTGTTGCAGTTGTTCGGCGACGGAGTCCATGCAGCTTATGCCACTGGCGTCGTTGTCTGGCCACAACACCACGGACCGACTTTTGAGCGGTGTCAGGTCGGCCTTGTGCCAGGAGTTCGAGCCGTTCGGCCAGCATGTGGCCACGTAGTTTGGCAGCAGATCCGCCGCGGCGTCCGCAGCCTTTTCGCCTTCGCACAGAATGACCGGAGCCCCGACGCGTTGCGCCAGTTCATCTAGACGCAGCAGAGGACGCGGCTTTGGCAGACCCTGCCAACGCCATTGCTGCGTTTGACTGTCGGCACGCTGGCACCAAGTCAATGGTGCAAACACCTTGCGCGGTTTGCCGTCTTCATCCGGGCCCAAGTCGAAGCGATAGAGCGCCATGACTGGTTGGCCTTGAGTATTGCGATACATCCAGACTTTGGACGGCGTACCGTGTTGCCGGTGTTTGGTCGGGCATTTACTCATGGCCTCAGCCGGGATCGGCTGAATGGCGAGCCATTCCGGTGTTTTGCTTTTGCTGGGTTCCGGCTTCGCTTGCACGGCCCCAGCGGAAACGCTCAGCAGGTCCGCCAGCTTGTTGCAGGCCTCGACGTCGGTGCCGCCATCCAGATAGCGCACCAGATCGATCAGATCACCGCCCTTGTCGTTAGTGGCAAAATCCGCCCAGGTGCCCTTGCTCAAGTTGACCTTGAGCGAGCCGGCGCGCTTGTCGGCGCGGGTTGGATTCGGAGCGGTGTATTCCTTGCCTCCATCCACGCGCTTGCCGTTGGGCAGCCAGTGAGCAAGCACACGATCAATGTTCTGCAACGCAACAGCTTTGACTTGAGCGAACGTGGGTCGACGGACGTTGGAAGTAGAGGCAGTCATGCGCCACCTCCTTGGGCCAATTGCAACCCACTGGTGACGTCGTCAATGATCGCCTTGGCCATCTCACTCAAATAATGCGAAGCCCAGACCATTGAGGCGTTGTCATTCTCCATACCGCTCAGGAAAGTGAGTTTGTTCACGCAATCCATGAGCAGGGAGGCTTGTTCAAGCGCTTCTTCGCACGAGATGCCGGCATTGATTCGGAACAATGGCTGGTTCTGAGCGTTGCACTTGGCAAAGGTGGCGCCGCCAACGGTATTGATCATCATCGAAGGATTCATTGCGCGCCTCCGCCCATGGCTTGCCGGGTGGAGTTGTCGGCGTGAACGGCGAGGGTACGGATCAATCCCAAGGTGCCCCGAACGTCCCACAGGGCGGCCGCGATGACATGGTTGGCTAGGCGGGGGCCGTTACAGTCGAACTGATCTTCAAGCAGCAAAAGCACAGAGTTGGCCCGTTCCACAGCACAGGTAAGGGCATCAATTGGAACACCGGCTTCGGCGTCGTTGTGGACGCAAAGCAAGTCCTCGGGCAGGGCGAAACTGAGAGCGGAATTCATTGGGCACCGCCTGCGGCTTCGAGAGCGCGAGCTTTGACCATGTGAGCGTTGTAACGGGTGAGGCGTGTAGCGAGACTGGAGTTGGCGTGTAAAGCGGCGAGAGCCATTGCACGGTGTGCAGCAGCGCGAATTTTGGACGGATTGAGGGCGTGCATGGGGTGAAACTCCTATTGTTGAGGAGCTACCACCGTCCGCCGTCAAACGAATTAGGGTGGTAGCTGTGCGCAGGTTGACGGACCGGGACAATAGGAACCCGGCAGACCCGAAGGTCTCCCACGCACAGCCACCATAAAACAGGAATGCGGGCACAAAAAAAGCGCCTGCAATCGTAATGGGGGCGCCTGTGCGCCTATTGTTGATCGGGCCGTCAAACCCGGTCGCTGATTTTGCAGCGACGGCCAGAGAGTAACGCCGTGTTTTTAAAAGTGCAACCGTGCGGAGATCTTGCGCATTTTTTCGAAGCGTCATAAATTGTGCGGGCATATAGATTTACCTCAACGCCTCCGGATCGCTCCCGGGGGCGTTTTCGTTAGTGCTGGGTAGTGACTGGGCGGGCGAGGGTGAGCCATTGCAAGTGGTATCCTCGGCGTGCCCTTTGCTGCATCTGCTGTAGCGCTTCGGGATTGCGCAGCAGGTTTGGAATCAGCTCGCGAGCGTCACTGATCACCACGTCTGCTGGCGGCTGAACCGCTAACAACGTCCACTCCAGGTTCTGCCACAGCACGATCAACACCTGAGCGCCGGCTGAGATCGCCTGATCGCGGAGGGCAAGCAAGCGCTGGCGACCTTTGATCTCTGCTGATGAAGGTAGAGACGCTTCAAGTACGCCTACGAGATCCAATGCTTGGTGGGGAAGAAAGGTCGGAGTCATGCGGCCTCCTGCACGCAGGCAAACAGTGGCGGCGGTGTTTCGCCTTTGAGCCAAGCCAGGATCTTGCTGTCCTCGGCGCACCGTCGGCGATGTTCTACCGCGAGCAAATCGCGTCGTTGTGCCAGGCATTCATCGACATAGCTGGTCAGATCGGAGGTCATGCGCATTTCACGATGAAGGCGTTCGCTAGCGTTTTTTTCATCCGCAAGATCCTGCTCTGTGAGGTGTCGCCACACCGTGGGATCGTTGGCGTAACCAGTCGATTGATCAACCAACCAGTACGTGACCCAGTCGGTCAAACCAAGCGATTTCAAGGCAGCGCGGCGGCCTTCTTTCATCGCGAAATGCCCAGTGCCGTGAATGCTGGAAAACTCTCTGCGCACCGCGTTTTTGCGGATCAGTTCAGGCAATTCCCAAGGATTGGGTTTAAGCGGAAGGACCAGGCCATCAGGGTTGAAAAAGAAGGCTTCTTGTTCCTCCCCGTTCCAACTCACACCCGCGATGGTGCGGTGCCGCCAGTTGATTGCATCAGGTTGATAGAGTCGGAATCCGACGCTGTAGGAGTCGAGAAACGGCCCCTTGAATGGGCTGTAGTTGCGCTTCATGCGGCCACCTGGTCACGCGCCTCGATACGGCTGCGCGCCCATGCCTGAACTTCGGAAAGAACCCAAGCGACAGGTGCCCCGCGAGCGTTGCTGTTGCTCAATTTGACGGGCTGGGGAAAGCCGCAATCGGGACGCTGCATAAGCTTGTAGATGGTCGAGCGTTTCATGCCAACGATGCCCTCGACTTCGGGCATGCGGATCAAAGTCGAAGACGCATCGAATAGTGGGCTAGCAGTTGCAGAGGTGAGGCGGGGGAATTCGGTAATTGAGGTTTTCACAGATCTTGCTCTCGATAGGTTTGGACGAGAGCAATGATCTAGGTGAGGAAAAACGGTGAGCAGTTCACTTCCAATTGAAATTTCTGGTTTACAGCACGAGATTGCGTATGAGGATGGTCTCCACGCTCTTACGTGTCAGTGCCTTTTCGGTTTCGAGGGTGATCCATTTGGGACGCTGGTTCGGTGATTTAGCGACTTCTCGTTCCAGCCACGCATGCACAGCCGTTTTGATGTTCCTCTCAGGCATTCCGCTCGCCAAGTAGTGGCGGGCCTGATTAACGATTGCCGCGTCGCGGGCACTGATGTCCTTAGTACGCTCGATTCCACTGAAGATGCCGCCTTTTTTGCGGATGGCATTCTTGATAGCCCGATCAGCGATGGGCGACAGCTCGTCATTGATCAAGCAGGGTAGGGAGGTGATCGGCTCCAGATGGAGGACATACTGATCAAGTGCCTGGGTGCGTTCGCCCGGGTCGATCTGCATCTCCACGAACTGGCAGTAGAAATCCCACGGCCAGTCAGTTGGAGGTTCAGCTACATGTAACCACGCCTGTTGATCGGCGACACGCATCCAATCGGCCAAGATCCCTAGCGCTTTCACGGCACAGGCCATGATGTATGCAGCATGCGCCTCTCGCTCCGACGCCGAATAACAGTTGGTGTACTGGCGAACCCAATGCGCGAGGCGCGCTCTGTGGTCGGTGGAGGCATACTGGAAAATTGTCTCTTCATGCACCGTTGCCTTGATGCACATGCTGCTTAAATCGCTATCGATGTCGCCGGTCTGAATGCGCAGACAGCACTGATCGATTAAATAACACACGTCAGTGAGCTGTTCGCGGCAGAGTCCGTAGAGCGGTTGGGCAGAGAGATACGCGATCAGGCCAGACGTCAGCGCTGTACGAGGAGTGATTTGGTGGTCAATCATCGCCAAGTATCTCTTGTATCGCGTAACGCTTGATCCCACGCCCTACGTTTTGCAGGCGTAACCAGCGAGAGTCGTGCTGTAGCCGAGTACGCCGAGCATCGGCCCGCAGCAGGCGAGGGCTTGTTCTGACGTTACACGTTAGGTCGGCGTTACATCGGGTGTACGGAAAGTCGCGCAAGCGTGTAACAGCTGTGAAAGCCAATGAAGCTGGGTGTTTGGCCAAGGCCGTTACACGAGTAACACCCGTAACACGCATTTTTGAGGGTGGCTGTATGGACGTACTCATACCGCTTTCCCGAACTGTCCCTTGATAACCTTTCCGCTTGCTAACGCATCGAGGTGATCCGCATACCACTGCATCATTTTCACTCGGTGCTCAAGGTATTGAGCCTTGTTGTATACACCAGAGATTCCCTCTTCTTTGTGAGCAAGCTGCGCTTCGACATGCTCTTTCGGCCAACCGTGTTCCCTGAGCAGAGTGCTAGCGGTATGGCGAGTACCATGGCCAACCAAGCGACCTTTGTAACCAACAGTCGCAAAGACTTTGTTGATGGTGTTTTCACTGATGGTCGGGTTCTTAGCGCCGACTCCGGGGAACAGCCATCGACTGCGCCCGGTGAGACAGTGGAGTTCTTTGAGTGCGGATAGCGCCTGCTTAGGAAGTGGGCACACGAAATCCCTGCGCATCTTCATCTTCGCGGCAGGTGTCGTCCAGATCGCTTTATCAAGGTCGAACTCTTTCCATTCAGCTAAGCGAACCATTCCCGGTCTCGATGCCGTCCATATGCAAAGCCATGCCGCAGTTCGGGCTGTTAATCTGCTGGGTGTGTTTTTCAGCGCGGTCAGAAAGTCACCAAGCTCAGGTTCCAGCAAATGAGGATGCTGTTGAGTTTTTGGTGCTTGGGCGGCGATATCACGAAGACGGCTCCCTGGGTCGTTTTCGGTCAAGCCCAATCCAATGGCTCTACCGAAGATCTGATTGATCCAGGTGCGACACTTTTCCGCTACGTTGTGAGCGTCTCTCGCTTCTATGGATGCTTGGAGATCTGCGCAATCTGTGCGGGTAATTTCGTCGAGAGGTTTATCCCCCAGCGCGGGGAGGATGTCCTTGTCGAGGTACGTCCGGATCTTATTGAGGGTGGAAGGGGCAAGACCCTTTTCTTCTTTCGCCTTTAGCCAGGCGTCGGCAGCCGCGCGGAAGGTTCTAGTTTTAGCCGCATCGATTGCAGCTTTCGCGGATCGCTTTTGCTCAAGGGGGTCGGCACCGCTACTCACTACCTTTCGTAGATCAGCAGCTTTGTCCCGTGCCAACGCACCACTTACTTCCGGGTAACCCCCGAGCCCCATCCAAGCCCAATTGCCCGCCGGGCGTTTGTAGCGGAGCTGCCAGGATTTACCACCATCTGGTTTAACCCTGAAGTAGAGGCCGTTTCCGTCTAGCTCTCGGTATTCCTTTGATTCCGGCTCCAGTCCCGCAAGTGTTGTGTCAGCGAGAGGGCGGCGCTTGATGTCTGCGCGCTTCATCCTTGTATCCCAAAGTTCGGTATTTTTCTCAGGATACAAGTAGGGATACAGGGATACAACGGATATGGGGAGACAGGGGTAGACAGACAGGCACAAAAAAACCGGCCAAGTGGCCGGTTTCTCTGGGTCTGAGAGGCTGGTAGAGACTCTCAGATACTGCTATGTGGTGCCCCGAGGGAGACTCGAACTCCCACTCCTTTCGAAAACGGATTTTGAATCCGCCGCGTCTACCAATTCCGCCATCAGGGCTCAATGGCGGCGAAGTATAGAGATGAGATAACCGCTGGTCAATCAGGTACATGGAGAATTTTTGATAATTCCGCTAGACTTCCCGGCCCTGCTAGACGAACCCCATCATGCGCGTTGCTGACTTTACTTTCGAGCTCCCCGATTCGCTGATCGCCCGCCATCCTTTGGCCGAGCGTCGCAATAGTCGCCTGTTGACCCTTGATGGGGTCAGCGGCGCCCTGGCACACCGTCAATTCACTGATTTGCTGGAGCATTTGCGCCCCGGCGATTTGATGGTGTTCAACAATACCCGGGTGATTCCGGCGCGGCTGTTTGGCCAGAAGGCTTCCGGCGGCAAGCTGGAAATCCTGGTGGAGCGGGTGCTCGACAGTCATCGCGTGCTGGCCCATGTGCGTTCCAGCAAGTCGCCCAAGCCTGGGTCGAAGATCCTGATCGACGGCGGTGGCGAGGCCGAGATGCTGGCGCGGCACGATGCGTTGTTCGAACTGGGGTTTGCCGAGGAGGTGTTGCCGCTGCTCGACCGTGTCGGGCACATGCCGCTGCCTCCTTATATAGACCGCCCGGATGAGGGCGCCGACCGTGAGCGTTACCAGACCGTCTACGCCGAGCGTTTGGGCGCGGTGGCGGCGCCGACGGCGGGGCTGCATTTCGATCAGGTGCTGATGGAGGCGATTGCCGCCAAGGGCGTCGAGACGGCGTTCGTGACCTTGCACGTTGGTGCGGGTACGTTCCAGCCGGTGCGGGTCGAGAAGCTCGAAGACCACCATATGCACAGCGAATGGCTGGAAGTCGGCCAGGACGTGGTGGATGCCGTTGCCGCCTGTCGCGCTCGCGGTGGTCGGGTGGTGGCGGTGGGGACCACCAGCGTGCGTTCCCTGGAAAGCGCCGCCCGCGATGGCGTGCTCAAGCCGTTCAGCGGCGATACAGACATCTTTATCTACCCTGGCCGGCCGTTTCATGTGGTCGATGCCCTGGTCACCAACTTCCATTTGCCCGAATCCACGCTGTTGATGCTGGTTTCGGCGTTCGCCGGTTATCCCGAGACCATGGCCGCCTATAAGGCCGCCGTCGACAACGAATACCGCTTTTTCAGCTACGGTGATGCGATGTTTATCACCCGTAACCCCGCACCACGTGGCCCAGAGGAAACAGAATGAGTCGCCAATGTCGTATGTCTTTCGAGCTGCTGGCCACTGATGGCAAGGCTCGTCGCGGTCGTTTGACCTTCCCGCGCGGTACCGTCGAGACCCCGGCCTTCATGCCGGTGGGCACCTACGGCACGGTCAAGGGCATGCTGCCACGGGATATCGAGGCGACTGGCGCTGAAATCATTCTGGGCAACACCTTCCACCTGTGGCTGCGCCCGGGCACGGAAGTGATCAAGAAGCACGGCGACCTGCACGATTTCATGCAGTGGAAAGGCCCGATTCTGACTGACTCCGGTGGTTTCCAGGTGTTCAGCCTGGGCGCCATGCGCAAGATCAAGGAGGAGGGCGTGACTTTTGCCTCCCCGGTCGACGGCGCCAAGGTGTTCATGGGGCCGGAAGAGTCGATGCAGGTCCAGCGTGACCTGGGCTCCGACATCGTGATGATTTTCGACGAATGCACGCCGTACCCGGCTGATGAAGATGTCGCCCGTATTTCCATGGAATTGTCTCTGCGTTGGGCCAAGCGTTCGAAAGAAGCCCATGGCGACAACACGGCGGCGCTGTTCGGCATCGTACAGGGCGGCATGCACCAGGACCTGCGCATGCGCTCCCTGGAAGGCCTGGACAAGATCGGCTTCGATGGCCTGGCCATCGGCGGCCTGTCGGTGGGCGAGCCCAAGCACGAGATGATCAAGGTGCTGGATTACCTGCCGGGCATGATGCCGGCTGACAAACCTCGTTACCTTATGGGCGTTGGCAAACCGGAAGACTTGGTTGAGGGTGTGCGCCGCGGTGTGGACATGTTCGATTGCGTGATGCCAACCCGTAATGCCCGCAACGGGCATCTGTTCATTGATACCGGCGTGCTGAAGATCCGTAACGCGTTCCATCGCCATGATGATTCGCCGCTGGATCCGACCTGCGATTGCTATACCTGCCAGAACTTCTCCCGCGCTTATCTGCATCACCTGGACAAGTGCGGCGAAATGCTGGGAAGCATGCTCAATACCATCCATAACTTGCGCCATTATCAAGTGCTTATGGCTGGTTTGCGCGAGGCTATTCAACAGGGTACATTGGCCGCCTTTGTCGATGCCTTCTACGCCAAACGCGGGTTGCCTGTTCCGCCTTTGGACTGAGTTTTCTGACCCCAAGATTCAACATTTGCAACTGGAGTGCTAAATGAGCTTTTTTATCTCTAATGCCATGGCAGACGCTGCTGCACCTGCGGCAGCCCCTATGGGCGGCGGTTTCGAGTGGATTTTCCTGGTCGGCTTCCTGGTCATCTTCTACCTGATGATCTGGCGTCCACAGGCCAAGCGCGCCAAAGAGCAGAAGAACCTGCTGAGCAGCCTGCAAAAGGGCGACGAAGTTGTGACCACCGGCGGCATCGCCGGCAAGATCACTAAAGTGGCCGACGATTTCGTCGTTCTGGAAGTTTCCGACACCGTCGAAATGAAATTCCAGAAAGGCGCCATCGCCGCGACGCTGCCAAAAGGCACGCTCAAAGCGATCTAAGTTTCAACTTCATTTTCAATCGACGGGGCGCGCAAGGCGCCCCGCGTCATAAACGGGCGGCGTGATGCTGAACAAATATCCTCTGTGGAAATACATTCTGATCCTGGCGGTGCTGGCGGTCGGTCTGATTTATTCCGCTCCCAATCTTTATCCTGATGACCCGGCCATTCAGGTCAGCGGTGCAAGCACTGCGCTGCAGGTCAATCAGGCTGATCTGGATCGCGTGAGCGCTGCGCTCAAGGAGTCCGGGATCAACGTCAAGGCTGCCACGCTGGCAGAGGGCGGCAAGGGCGGGCTGATTCGCCTGACCAAGGCTGAAGACCAACTGCCGGCCAAGGACGTTGTGCGCAAGGCGTTGGGTGATGACTACGTCGTTGCATTGAACCTGGCACAAACCACCCCGCAATGGCTGCGCAACCTCGCTGCGCACCCGATGAAGCTGGGTCTGGACTTGTCCGGTGGTGTGCACTTCCTGCTGGAAGTGGACATGGACAAAGCCCTCGACGCACGCCTGAAAGTCTACGAAGGCGACGTCAAGAGCCTGCTGCGTAAAGAGAAGCTGCGCTATCGCAGCCTGCCGCAACTGGGCGGTGCCATTCAGCTGGGCTTCGCAGATGAAGACAGCCGCGAACAGGCCCGTTCGATCATTCGCAAGAACTTCAACGATTTCGACATTGTTCCGGCCGACCTCAATGGTCAACCGGTGCTGCGTCTGGCGATGACCCCGGCCAAGCTGGCGGAAATCCGTGAATACTCCATCAAGCAGAACTTGACCACGGTACGTAACCGCGTCAACGAGCTGGGTGTTGCCGAACCGATCGTCCAGCGTCAGGGCGCCAACCGCATCGTGGTTGAGCTGCCGGGCGTGCAGGACACCGCCGAAGCCAAGCGTATCCTCGGCAAGACGGCCAACCTCGAGTTCCGCCTGGCCGCTGAGCCTGGCGCTTCGAAAGCCACTTCCGAGTCCTTCGAGTTCCGTGAAGGCGGCCGTCCTCCAGCGCTGATCGAGCGCGGCCTGATCATCACCGGTGACCAGGTGACTGACGCCAAGGCCGGCTTCGACGAGCACGGCAGGCCAGAAGTGAATATCCGTCTGGATGGCCACGGCGGCGAGCTGATGAGCCGTGCGACCCGTTCGAACGTTGGTCGCAGCATGGCTGTGATCTTCATCGAGCAGCGTCCGGTCACCACCTACACCAAGCAAGTGGTCAACGGCGTCGAGAAAGACGTGCCGGTCCAGAGCTTCAAGGAAGAGAAGAAGATCATCAGTCTGGCGACCATCCAGTCGCCGCTGGGTGCTCAATTCCGCATCACTGGCCTGAACGGCCAGGGCGAGTCGTCCGAGTTGGCGCTGCTGCTGCGTGCCGGTGGTCTGGCTGCACCGATGTACTTTGCTGAAGAACGCACCATTGGTCCAAGCCTGGGTGCCGACAACATCACCAAGGGTATCGATGCGTCGCTGTGGGGCATGCTGTTCGTCTCGCTGTTCATCATGGCCATCTACCGCTTCTTCGGCCTCATCGCCACCGTCGCGCTGGCGGTGAACATGGTGATGCTGCTGGCCCTGATGTCGCTGCTGGGTGCAACGCTGACCCTGCCGGGTATCGCCGGTATCGTGTTGACCATGGGTATGGCGGTCGACGCCAACGTGCTGATCTTCTCGCGGATCCGTGAAGAGATCGCCGCCGGCATGACCGTGCAGCGGGCAATCAACGAAGGCTTCGGCCGGGCATTCACCGCGATTCTCGACGCCAACCTGACCACTTTGCTGGTCGGCGGCATCCTCTTTGCCATGGGCACAGGTCCCGTCAAGGGCTTCGCAGTGACCATGTCCCTCGGGATCTTTACCTCGATGTTCACGGCCATCATGGTGACCCGCGCGATGGTCAACCTGATCTTCGGCGGTCGTGACTTCAAGAAGTTGTGGATTTAAGGGGCTGCCATGTTACGTACAATCAACTTCATGGGCGTTCGCAACTTCGCGTTCGGCGTCACATTGTTTCTTACCGCACTGGCAATATTCAGTGTCTTCCATAAGGGCATGAACTGGGGCCTGGACTTCACCGGCGGTACGCTCATCGAGCTGACCTACGAGCGTCCGGCCGACGTTACCAAGGTGCGTGAGCAACTGGTGACCGCCGGTTATCACGAAGCCATCGTGCAGAACTTCGGTGCAACCACCGACTTGCTGGTGCGCATGCCTGGCGAAGACCCGCAGCTGGGTCACCAGGTAGCCGAAGCCTTGCAGAAGGTCGGCGGCGAGAACCCGGCGTCGGTCAAGCGTGTCGAGTTCGTCGGCCCGCAGGTGGGTGAAGAACTGCGCGACCAGGGTGGCCTCGGCATGCTGATGGCGCTGGGCGGCATCCTGATCTACCTGGCGTTCCGCTTTCAGTGGAAGTTCGCGGTCGGTGCGATCGTTTCCCTGATCCACGACGTGATCGTGACCATCGGTATCCTGTCGTTCTTCCAGATCACTTTCGACCTGACGGTGCTGGCGGCGGTACTGGCGATCATCGGTTACTCGCTCAACGACACCATCGTGGTATTTGACCGGGTTCGTGAGAACTTCCGTGTACTGCGCAAGGCCGACCTGATCGAGAACATCAACATCTCGACCACGCAAACCCTGCTGCGGACCATGGCGACTTCGATCTCCACCTTGCTGGCGATCGCGGCCCTGTTGTTCTTCGGTGGCGACAACCTGTTCGGCTTCTCCATCGCTCTGTTCATTGGTGTTCTGGCGGGTACTTACTCGTCGATCTACATCGCGAACGTGGTGCTGATCTGGCTGAACCTGAGCACGGAAGACCTGATTCCTCCGGCCAACACCGAGAAGGAAGTCGACGATCGTCCTTGAAGGCAAAGTCTTCAAGTGATGTAGTCCAAAAAAGGCGCGAGTTGAACTCGCGCCTTTTTTTGTGCTCCAAGGCAGGGAGAAGCGCGGGTTTATCCCGCATGTGATGGTCCAGGAGGTTCATGTGAACAAGTCGATGCTGGTTGGTGCGGTACTGGGTGCTGTCGGTGTAACTGCCGGGGGTGCTGTGGCCACCTACAGCCTGGTTAAAAGCGGTCCGGAGTACGCACAAGTACTCGCCGTTGAGCCGGTCAAGACACAAATCAAGACTCCACGTGAAGTGTGCAAGGATGTAACGGTCACCCGGCAGGCGCCGGTGAAAGATCAACATCAGATCGCCGGTACGGTGGTCGGTGCGTTGGCAGGTGGATTGCTGGGTAACCAGATCGGTGGCGGCACCGGTAAGAAAATCGCCACGGTCGCGGGTGCTGTCGGTGGTGGTTATGCCGGCAACAAGGTGCAGGAAGGCATGCAAGAGCGTGATACCTACACCACGACCCAGACCCGCTGTAACACTGTTAACGACATCAGTGACAAGGTTGTAGGTTACGACGTGCGTTATTCGCTGGACGGCAAGGAAGGCAAGGTGCGCATGGATCGTGATCCGGGCAACCAGATTCCGGTGGATAAGGAAGGCAAGCTGATCCTGTCGGAGAATCAGGCGGCTCAGTGATCTGCTGAAGCCGGATTGAAAAAGAAGCACCCTGCGGGGTGCTTTTTTTGTGCCCACAATTTCTGCATCACCACCAATCCCCCTGTGGGAGCGGGCTTGCTCGCGAAGGCGGTCCAACATTCAATATCCATGTTGGCTGATACACCGTCTTCGCGAGCAAGCCCGCTCCCACATTGGGTTTGTGGTGTTTTGAAGGGCAAATTCCAGGCATAAAAAAAGCACCCCGCAGGGTGCTTTTTCTGTCGCTGGAAGCTTAGCGCTTCAGCGAGGCCGGCAGGTGCGGCTGGATCGCCGTCAGCACTGCCTTGAAGCATTTGGTGTTGCCGGCAACGACGTGGCCTTTCTCAAGGAAGTCGTGACCGCCGGTGAAGTCGCTCACCAAACCGCCGGCTTCCTGGATCAGCAGGGCGCCTGCAGCCATGTCCCACTCGGACAGACCCGACTCCCAGAAGGCGTCGAAACGGCCGGCGGCCACGTAGGCCAGGTCCAGGCTCGCCGAACCTGCGCGGCGGATGCCGGCGGTCTGGCCAACCAGGGCGCGGAACATGCCCAGGTAGTTGTCGAGGTTGTCCATCTGGTCGTCACGGAACGGGAAGCCGGTACCCAGCAGGGCGCCGTCCAGGCTGGTGCGGCCGCTGACGCGCAGGCGACGACCATTCAGTTGAGCGCCGCGACCACGGCTGGCGGTGAATTCTTCCTGGCGAACCGGGTCCAGAACAACAGCGTGTTCCAGGCGACCGCGGTATTTGCAGGCGATGCTGACAGCGAAGTGAGGAATGCCGCGCAGGAAGTTGGTGGTGCCGTCCAGTGGGTCGATGATCCACAGGTACTCTTCGCCTTCGATGCCGGTGCCGGCGTGCATGCCGGTCTCTTCACCCAGGATCGAGTGATTCGGGTAGGCCTTGCGCAGGGCGTCGATGATTTTCTGTTCGGCGGCGCGATCCACCTCGGATACGTAATCCTTGGCGTCTTTTTCGTCGACCTTGATGGTATCCAGGCGCTCGATGGAGCGGAAGATCAATTCACTGGCGCTGCGGGCGGCGCGCAGCGCGATATTCAGCATGGGCTGCATGGATGTGTCACCTAAGGTTGTTAAAGAAAGCCGGGCATTCTATCAGAAAGTTTCTACAGGAGAAGGACGACGTTCGCTTTCATGGCTTAACGGTAGGTTCAGCTGTAAGATTCTGCTCCCGATTATTGTGTTCGAGAGCGCCTCCCTTGCTGCAAAACATTCGTGTCGTCCTGGTCAATACCAGCCATCCGGGCAATATCGGCGGGGCTGCGCGTGCCATGAAGAACATGGGGCTGTCGCGGCTGGTGCTGGTCGAGCCTCGTGTGTTCCCGCATCACGAGGCCGATGCCCGTGCCTCCGGTGCCGGGGACATCCTTGAAAACGCGCAAGTCGTCGCCACCTTGGAAGATGCCCTGGTCGGTTGCAATCTGGTGCTTGGCACCAGTGCTCGCGACCGGCGCATTCCCTGGCCGCTGCTCGATCCCCGTGAATGCGGAACGAAGGTGGTGGAGGAAGCCGGGCAGGGCGCGGAGATCGCCCTGGTGTTCGGTCGTGAAGATTCCGGCCTGACCAACGAAGAGCTGCAGCGATGTCATTATCACGTGCACATTCCATCAGACCCTGAGTTCAGTTCGCTGAACCTTGGGGCGGCGGTGCAGGTGTTGGGTTATGAAGTGCGCATGTCCTGGCTGGCGGCCCAAGGTCAGCCGAGCAAGGTCGAGAAGGAAGAAGTGGCTTCGGTCAAAAGCGCTGAGCTGGCGACCATGGACGAGCTGGAACGATTCTATGAGCACTTGGAGCAGACTCTGGTGGCCATCGAATTCCTCGATCCGGAAAAGCCACGGCACTTGATGGCGCGCCTGCGCCGGTTGTACGGACGCAGCTCGGTCAGCCGGGCGGAAATGAATATATTGCGTGGCATCCTCACGGAAACCCAGAAAGCGGCCCGTGGTGAGCTCCTTAAGCGGAAGGATTAATGATGTTCGAGCGTTTGCGTGAAGATATCCAGAGCGTATTCCACCGAGACCCGGCGGCGCGTAACGCTTTTGAAGTCCTGACCTGCTACCCCGGCATGCATGCCATCTGGATTCACCGTTTGTCGGCAATGCTGTGGCGCGCTGACCTGAAATGGCTGGCGCGGCTGGTGTCGAATTTCGGCCGCTGGCTGACCGGGATCGAGATCCATCCGGGAGCCAAGGTCGGGCGTCGTTTCTTCATTGACCATGGCATGGGCATCGTTATCGGTGAAACCGCCGAGATCGGCGATGACGTGACCATTTATCAGGGCGTGACCCTCGGTGGTACCAGCTGGAACAAGGGCAAGCGTCATCCGACCCTGGGTGATGGCGTGGTGGTCGGGGCGGGCGCGAAGGTGCTCGGCCCGTTCACTGTCGGTGCCGGGGCCAAGGTGGGTTCCAATGCGGTCGTGACCAAGGAAGTGCCGCCGGGTGCCACTGTGGTGGGGATTCCGGGGCGGATTATCGTCAAGCCCGACGAAGAACAGGACGCCAAGCGCAAGGCCATGGCCGAGAAGATCGGTTTTGATGCCTACGGTGTGACTGAAGATATGCCCGACCCGGTGGCGCGTGCCATTGGTCAGCTGCTCGATCACCTGCAAGCGGTCGATGGGCGTCTGGAGGGGATGTGCGGGGCGCTGAAGGACCTGGGCAGTAATTACTGTGCGAAAGATCTGCCTGAGCTGCGCGAAGAAGATTTCGCGTGTGTGAAGGACAAGGATCAGAGTCAGGCCAGCTAGACCGCGCCGCTCCCTTCGCGAGCAAGCCCGCTCCCACATTGGATCGCGTCCGTCTGGACAACTCGGTCAGCTGTGGGAGCGGGCTTGCTCGCGAAGAACGGTAACGCGGTATTGCTGGTCGTTCAGCCCCAGCCTTTGCTATGATGCGCGCGCTCTTTTGCGGGTAAACCTGACTAAAGTACTAGGTCTTATAGTTGACTTAAATACTCGGGAATTGCATACTCGCCTCATTCCGAACTCCGTGGTAATTGTCCATGCGACTGACTACAAAAGGCCGATACGCCGTGACCGCCATGCTTGACCTGGCGTTGCACGCGCAGCACGGGCCCGTGTCCCTGGCCGATATCTCCGAGCGCCAAGGCATCTCCCTGTCCTACCTCGAACAGCTTTTCGCCAAATTGCGCCGCAGTAATCTGGTGTCCAGCGTGCGTGGTCCGGGCGGTGGCTACCAATTGTCCCGCGACATGCAGGGCATCCAGGTCGCCCAGGTGATCGATGCGGTGAACGAATCGGTCGATGCCACCAAATGCCAGGGGCAGGGTGATTGCCATCAAGGCGACACCTGCCTGACCCACCACTTGTGGTGCGACCTGAGCCTGCAGATTCACGAATTTCTGAGCGGTATCAGCTTGGCTGACCTTGTGACTCGCCGTGAGGTGCAAGAAGTAGCCCAGCGTCAGGACCAGCGCCGTTGCAACAGCAAGGTGCCACGCCTGGACAAGATTGAAGCGTCCGCCGTCGAATGACAGCCAAAGAGCTAGCGGCACGCCAGCCAGCCTGATTTAGGAGATAGTCCATGAAATTGCCGATTTACCTTGATTACTCTGCGACCACCCCGGTTGATCCGCGTGTCGCGCAAAAGATGAGTGAATGCCTGCTGGTCGACGGAAACTTCGGTAACCCGGCGTCCCGTTCCCACGTGTTCGGCTGGAAAGCTGAAGAGTCCGTTGAAAACGCCCGTCGTCAGGTGGCCGATCTGGTCAATGCCGACCCGCGCGAAATCGTCTGGACCTCCGGTGCCACCGAATCCGACAACCTGGCAATCAAGGGTGCGGCACATTTCTACGCCACCAAAGGCAAGCACCTGATCACCACCAAGATCGAGCACAAGGCTGTCCTGGACACCATGCGCCAACTGGAGCGTGAAGGTTTCGAAGTGACCTACATCGAGCCTCGTACCGATGGCCTGGTGACCCCTGAGATGATCGAAGCCGAACTGCGCGACGACACCATCCTGGTTTCGGTCATGCACGTGAACAACGAAATCGGCACCATCAACGACATCGCAGCGATCGGCGAACTGCTCCGCTCCAAGGGCATCCTGTTCCACGTCGACGCCGCTCAGTCCACCGGCAAGGTCGAGATCGACCTTTCGAAGCTGAAAGTCGACATGATGTCGTTCTCCGCCCACAAGACCTACGGTCCTAAAGGCATCGGCGCCCTGTACGTAGGCCGCAAGCCACGCGTACGTATCGAAGCGACCATGCACGGTGGCGGTCATGAGCGCGGCATGCGTTCCGGTACCCTGGCGACCCACCAGATCGTCGGCATGGGTGAAGCTTTCCGCGTAGCCAAGGAAGACATGGCTGCCGAGAACGCGCGTATCAAGGCCTTGAGCGACCGTTTCTACAAGCAGGTCGAGCACCTGGAAGAGCTGTACATCAACGGCAGCATGACCGCCCGCGTTCCGCACAACCTGAACCTGAGCTTCAACTACGTTGAAGGCGAGTCGCTGATCATGGCGCTCAAGGATCTGGCGGTTTCGTCCGGTTCGGCCTGCACCTCGGCGTCCCTTGAGCCTTCGTACGTACTGCGCGCCCTGGGCCGCAACGACGAACTGGCACACAGCTCGATCCGCTTCACCTTCGGCCGTTTCACCACCGAAGAAGAAATCGACTACGCCGCGCAGAAAGTCTGCGAGGCCGTAACCAAGCTGCGCGCTCTGTCGCCGCTGTGGGACATGTACAAAGACGGCGTCGATATCTCGAAGATCGAGTGGGCGGCACACTAAACAAAGAAGCCGCCGGATACAGGTCCTGTAGCAGCGCGGCGGTAAACGCAGCGCAACTGCAGGGTCTCAAGAGCGGCCCTGATGAGTGAGGATTGAGAATCATGGCTTACAGCGAAAAGGTCATCGACCACTACGAAAACCCGCGCAACGTCGGCAAGATGGACGCGGAAGATCCTGATGTCGGCACCGGCATGGTCGGCGCTCCGGCGTGCGGCGACGTGATGCGCCTGCAGATCAAGGTCAACGACGCCGGTATCATCGAAGATGCCAAGTTCAAGACTTACGGCTGCGGTTCGGCTATCGCTTCCAGCTCCCTCGCCACCGAGTGGATGAAGGGCAAGACCCTGGACGAAGCGGAAACCATCAAGAACACCCAGCTGGCTGAAGAACTGGCCTTGCCGCCAGTGAAAATCCACTGCTCGGTACTCGCTGAAGACGCCATCAAGGCGGCGGTTCGCGACTACAAGCAGAAGAAAGGCTTGATCTAAGCATTTGGCGACGAGTAAGGAGTCAACGATGGCTATCAGCATGACAGAAGCGGCGGCTAAGCACGTGCGACGCTCCCTCGACGGGCGCGGCAAAGGTGAAGGGATTCGTCTGGGTGTTCGCACCACGGGCTGTTCCGGCCTTGCCTATGTGCTGGAGTTTGTCGACGAGGTGGTTGCTGAGGACCAGGTGTTCGAAAGTCACGGCGAAAAAGTGATCATCGACCCGAAAAGCCTGGCCTACCTGGACGGCACCGAGCTCGATTTCGTCAAGGAAGGGTTGAACGAAGGCTTCAAGTTCAACAACCCCAACGTGCGCGGTGAATGTGGCTGCGGCGAAAGCTTCAACATCTGAGGCTTGTCGTGGGTACTCCTTGTCATTTCGCTTTATTCGAGCTGCAACCGAGTTTCGATCTGGACCTCGATCAGCTGGCTACGCGCTACCGTGAGTTGGCGCGCAGTGTTCATCCGGACCGCTTTGCCGACGCTTCCGAGCGTGAGCAGCGGTTGGCGCTGGAGCAATCCGCGAGCCTCAACGAGGCCTACCAGACGCTCAAGAGTCCACCCAAGCGCGCGCGTTACCTGCTCGCCTTGAATGGTGGCGAGCTGCCGCTGGAGGTCACGGTGCATGATCCGGAGTTTCTGTTGCAACAGATGGAGTTGCGCGAAGAGCTCGAAGACCTGCAGGACAGCGCCGACCTCAATGGCGTTGCCGTCTTCAAGCGTCGCCTGAAGGCAGCCCAGGATGAGCTGAACCAAAGCTTCGCAGCTTGCTGGAACGATGCCGCGCACCGTGAACGGGCCGAACGCCTGATGCGGCGCATGCAGTTCCTCGACAAGCTCACCTACGAAGTGCGCCAGTTAGAAGAGCGCCTCGACGATTAACCCAGTGCCGCTCCGGTCGCACGCCTGATATACAGATAAGTCCTGATAACGATGGCCCTACTGCAGATCGCCGAACCCGGCCAAAGTCCTCAACCGCACCAGCGTCGTCTGGCTGTGGGGATCGACTTGGGCACTACCAATTCGCTGGTCGCTGCATTGCGCAGTGGTCTTTCCGAGCCACTTGCCGACGCAGAAGGGCGGGTCATCCTGCCGTCTGCCGTGCGCTACCACGCCGATCGCGTCGAGGTTGGCGAATCGGCCAAGCTGGCTGCCGCCACCGACCCGTTGAACACCGTGCTGTCGGTCAAGCGCTTGATGGGTCGTGGTCTGTCCGACGTCAAGCAATTGGGCGAGCAACTGCCGTACCGCTTTGTCGGTGGCGAGTCGCACATGCCGTTCATCGACACGATCCAGGGCCCGAAAAGCCCGGTCGAAGTCTCTGCCGATATCCTCAAGGTCCTGCGCCAGCGCGCTGAAGCGACCTTGGGTGGCGAGCTGGTCGGTGCGGTGATCACGGTTCCGGCCTATTTCGACGACGCTCAGCGTCAAGCCACCAAGGACGCGGCCAGGCTGGCCGGTCTGAACGTGCTGCGCTTGCTCAATGAGCCGACCGCGGCTGCCGTGGCTTACGGTCTGGATCAGCACGCCGAAGGCCTGGTCGCGATTTACGACCTGGGCGGCGGTACCTTCGATATTTCGATTCTGCGCCTGACCGGCGGTGTCTTCGAAGTCCTGGCTACCGGTGGCGACAGCGCCCTGGGCGGCGATGACTTCGACCACGCGATCGCTGGCTGGATCATCGAGAGCGCCGGTCTGTCCGCCGACCTCGATCCGGGTGCGCAACGCAATTTGCTGCAAGCCGCCTGTGCGGCCAAGGAAGCCCTGACCAACGCTTCGGCTGTTGAGGTTGCCCATGGCGACTGGAAAGCCGAGCTGACCCGCGAAGCCTTCAATGCGCTGATCGAGCCGATGGTCGCCCGCAGCCTGAAAGCCTGCCGCCGTGCGGTGCGTGATTCCGCTATCGAACTGGAAGACGTGCACGCCGTGGTCATGGTTGGTGGTTCGACTCGCGTGCCTCGCGTTCGCGAAGCCGTCGCCGAAGCCTTCGGTCGCCAGCCACTGACGGAAATCGACCCGGATCAAGTGGTCGCCATCGGTGCTGCGATCCAGGCCGATACCCTGGCCGGTAACAAGCGTGACGGCGGCGAATTGCTGCTGCTGGACGTGATTCCGCTGTCCCTGGGGCTGGAAACCATGGGCGGCCTGATGGAAAAGGTGATTCCGCGCAACACCACCATCCCCGTCGCCCGCGCCCAGGACTTCACTACCTATAAAGACGGCCAGTCGGCCATGGCCATCCACGTATTGCAGGGCGAGCGTGAGCTGATCAGCGACTGCCGCTCCCTGGCGCGCTTCGAGCTGCGCGGCATTCCGGCGATGGTGGCTGGCGCGGCGAAGATCCGCGTGACCTTCCAGGTCGATGCCGACGGTCTGCTCAGCGTTTCCGCCCGGGAACTGGGTTCGGGCGTTGAAGCCAGCATTCAGGTCAAGCCGTCCTACGGCCTGACCGACGGCGAAATCGCCAGGATGCTCAAGGACTCGTTCCAGCATGCCAATGACGACAAGGTCGCCCGCGTACTGCGCGAGCAGCAGGTCGACGCCCAGCGTCTGATCGAAGCGGTGCAGGCAGCTCTTGAGGCCGACGGCGAGCGCTTGCTCGACGCCGAAGAGCGCATGGTCATCGACATGCAGATGCAGGAACTGGCCGAACTGATGAAAGGTACCGATGGTTACGCCATCGAGCAGCAGACCAAGCGTCTGTCGCAAGTGACCGATGCTTTTGCTGCCCGCCGCCTGGACTCGACGGTGAAAGCCGCGCTGGCGGGCCGCAACCTGAATGAGATTGAGGAATAACGATGCCGCAGGTCATTTTTCTGCCACACGAGAAGTTTTGCCCCGAAGGCATGGTTGTTGAAGCTGAGACAGGTATTTCCATCCTCGAGCTGGCCCATGAGCACCACATCGAGATGGAAAGCGCTTGCGGCGGCGTCTGCGCCTGCACCACCTGCCACTGCATCATCCGCGAGGGTTTCGACTCGCTGGAAGAGGCTGACGAGCTGGAAGAGGACTACCTTGACAAAGCCTGGGGCCTTGAGCGCGAGTCCCGCCTGGGGTGCCAGGCCAAGGTTGGTACCGAAGACCTGACGGTCGAAATTCCGAAGTACTCGCTCAATCACGCCGCCGAAGCGCCGCACTGATTCAAGGAATTGTCATGAAACTCAAGTGGACTGATGTGCTGGAGATCGCGATCCAGCTGGCTGAAAGCAAGCCCGACGTGGACCCTATGTCGGTCAACTTCGTCGATCTGCGTAAATGGGTGATGGAATTGCCCGATTTCGACGACATGCCTGAGCATTGTGGCGAAAAGATCCTGGAGGCCATTCAGGCCCACTGGATCGAAGAACGCGACTGAGCCACGCCGCAGGTTAGGCAATACCCGAGAACCCGCGTATAATTCGCGGGTTTAATTTTTCGTAAATTACCGTTTCTGGAGTTACACCATGGCTGTTCAACGTACTTTCTCCATCATCAAGCCTGACGCCGTTGCTAAAAACGTTATCGGCGAGATCACCACTCGTTTCGAAAAAGCTGGCCTGCGCGTTGTAGCTTCGAAACTCAAGCAACTGTCCAAAGCCGAAGCCGAAGGCTTCTACGCTGAGCACAGCGCTCGTGGTTTCTTCAACGACCTGGTTGCTTTCATGATCTCCGGTCCGGTTGTCGTTCAGGTTCTGGAAGGCGAGAACGCTATCGCTCTGAACCGTGAGCTGATGGGCGCTACCAACCCTAAAGAAGCTGCTGCCGGCACCATCCGCGCTGACTTCGCTGACTCCATCGACGCCAACGCCGTACACGGTTCGGACTCCGAAGCCGCTGCCGCTCGCGAAATCTCGTACTTCTTCGCAGCTACTGAAGTAACCACTCGCTAAGCATTGGCTTAAGAGTGAAGGTGAATCCATGACTACATCGACTGTAAAAACTAACCTGCTGGGTCTGACCCAGCTGGAAATGGAAAAATTCTTCGACTCAATCGGGGAGAAGCGTTTCCGTGCCGGTCAGGTAATGAAATGGATTCACCACTTTGGTGTCGATGATTTCGATGCCATGACGAACGTCAGCAAGGCCTTGCGCGAAAAGCTCAAGTCTGTTGCCGAGGTCCGTGGTCCGGAAGTGGTCAGCGAGGACATCTCCAGCGACGGCACCCGCAAGTGGGTGGTGCGCGTGGCGTCCGGCAGCTGCGTCGAGACCGTGTACATTCCCCAGGGCAAGCGCGGCACCTTGTGCGTTTCGTCCCAGGCAGGCTGTGCCCTGGATTGCAGTTTCTGCTCCACCGGCAAGCAAGGCTTCAACAGCAACCTCACCGCCGCCGAAGTCATCGGCCAGGTGTGGATTGCCAACAAATCCTTTGGCAGCGTCCCGGCAACCGTCGACCGTGCCATCACCAACGTGGTGATGATGGGCATGGGTGAGCCGCTGCTGAACTTCGACAACGTCGTCGCGGCCATGCATTTGATGATGGACGACCTGGGCTACGGCATTTCCAAGCGCCGTGTGACCCTGTCGACCTCCGGCGTGGTGCCGATGATCGATGAGCTCTCCAAGCACATCGACGTCTCCCTGGCGTTGTCCCTGCACGCACCGAATGACGCATTGCGTAACCAATTGGTGCCGATCAACAAGAAGTATCCGCTTAAGATGCTGCTCGAGTCGTGCCAGCGCTATATGTCGAATCTCGGCGAAAAGCGCGTGCTGACCATCGAATACACCTTGCTCAAAGACATCAACGACAAGGTCGAGCACGCCGTGGAAATGATCGAGCTGCTCAAGAACATCCCGTGCAAGATCAACCTGATTCCGTTCAACCCGTTCCCGCACTCCGGTTACGAGCGCCCGAGCAACAACGCCATTCGGCGTTTCCAGGATCAGCTTCATCATGCCGGTTTCAACGTCACCGTCCGCACCACCCGTGGTGAAGACATCGATGCGGCCTGTGGTCAATTGGTAGGGCAGGTGCTGGATCGCACCCGTCGCAGCGAACGTTATATCGCCGTGCGTGAACTGAACGCCGAAAACGATATGGCTCAAGACGCTGCGAATAAGTAACCAAGAGAGGATCTCTATGTCCCTGCGCTTTGCGCTGCTTTTGCTGTTGGCCAGCCTGTGTGCTGGCTGCGTGCTTTCGGGCGATTACAACCCGATGAAGACCAGCAAGGGCCGTGATGAAGCGCGTGAGGCCTATGTGCAACTCGGTATCGGGTATTTGCAGCAAGGCATGACCGAGCGGGCCAAGGTTCCGCTGAAGAAAGCGCTGGAGCTGGATGGCTCCGACCCGGATGCCAATGCGGCGCTGGGGCTGGTGTTCCAGGCCGAGATGGAACCGGAACTTGCCGACGAGCATTTTCGCAAGGCGCTGGCTTCCCGTCCCGCCGATGCACGAATCCTCAATAACTACGGCAGTTTTTTGTTCGAGCAGAAACGTTACAAGGAAGCCTACGAGCGCTTTGAACAAGCCGCTGCAGATTCCCTGTATCCTGAGCGTTCGCGGGTGTTCGAGAACCTGGGCATGACCGCTGCGATGCTCGGTCAGCGGGATCTGGCCCAACAGCAACTGGAAAAAGCCCTGCGCCTGAATCGCCAACAACCACGTGCATTGCTGGAAATGGCTGAGTTGTCTTACGAAGACAGGCATTATGTGCCCGCGCGTGACTATTACGACCGTTTTAGCCAGCTCTCCGAACAAAATGCACGTAGTCTATTGCTCGGCGTTCGGCTGGCAAAAGTGTTCGACGACCGCGACAAGGCCGCAAGTGCAGGCCTGCAACTAAAAAGACTCTATCCCGGTACGCCGGAATATCAGCAATACCTGTCGGAGCAATGATGAAAGCGGCGCATCCCGAAGTTGTAGCAGCGAATCGCGTAAACCCCGGTGAGACTTTGCGCCAGGCCCGCGAAAGCAATGGCTGGTCGCTGGCCGAAGTGGCCCTCAAGCTCAACCTCACCACCACTTCCCTGAGCAATCTGGAAGCCGGCGCCTTCGACAAGCTGCCCGGGCATACTTTTGCCCGCGGTTACATTCGCGCCTATGCCAAATTGCTCGGCATGGACCAGGCCGTTCTGGTCCAGCAATTCGATCAGTCCACCGGTACCGATTCCCAGGGCAGCAATGTCCACAGCCTGGGTCGTATCGAAGAGCCGGTCCGGGTTTCCCACACCATTTTGCGAATCGTCAGCCTGCTGTTGCTGGTCGCGGTGATCGGTGGCGGTTTCGTCTGGTGGCAGGATCAGACCTCGATGCGCACCAAGGACCTGATCGGTCTGGCACCAGAGCACGTTGAAGTCGAAGGTGCCGACGGTACGACACAGATTCATCCGCTGGACGAGCCGGAAGACCAGGCCGTCGCGGAAGGTCAGACTGACGGCGGAACCGCCCTTGCGCTGCCACAGGCCGACGTTCCGGCTGAAGCGCCAGAGCAGGCTCAGGCTCAATCGACTGCGCCAGCCACCCCGGCAGCGCCGACCACGCCAGCTGCACCCGCGCACACCACCGCGCCCGCTGTCGCAGCGCCGGTGGCCCCGGCAACTCCGGCTCCGGCAGCTCCAGTTGTTCCAGCCCCGGTTACGACTGCACCGGTAGCCCCTGTTGCTCCTGCTCCTGCTCCAGCGCAAGCCGCGCCAGTGGCCGGTCAAGGCCAGGTTCAGGTGCAGTTCACCTCCGATTGCTGGACACAAGTGACCGACGGTAGCGGCAAGGTGCTGTTCAGCGGTCTCAAACGCAAAGGCGACAGCCTGGCAGTCAATGGCAAACCACCGTTCGCCGTGCGTCTGGGCTTTGCCCGCGGCGCTCAGGTCAGCTACAACGGCCAGCCGGTTGATGTCGCTCCGTTCACCAGTGGCGAGACTGCTCGCCTGAAGTTGGGTCAATAAGTCATGCACGGCGAATCTCCAATCAAACGTCGCGAATCCCGCAAGATCTGGGTCGGTAACGTGCCTGTTGGCGGCGATGCGCCTATCGCTGTGCAGAGCATGACCAACAGCGACACCAACGATGTCGCGGCCACGGTCGCGCAAATCAATCGCCTGGAAGCGGCCGGCGTCGATATCGTGCGGGTTTCCGTACCGGACATGGACGCCGCCGAAGCCTTCGGCAAGATCAAGCAGCTGGTCAAGGTGCCCCTGGTTGCCGACATTCACTTCGACTACCGCATCGCCTTGCGCGTAGCTGAACTGGGTGTCGATTGCCTGCGGATCAACCCGGGCAATATCGGTCGCGAAGACCGTGTGCGCGCGGTGGTCGATGCCGCCCGTGACCGCGGGATCCCGATCCGTATCGGCGTGAACGCCGGTTCCCTGGAAAAAGACCTGCAAAAGAAATACGGCGAGCCGACGCCGGCGGCGCTGGTCGAGTCTGCCTTGCGCCACGTCGAGCACCTTGAACGCCTGAACTTCCAGGACTTCAAGGTCAGCGTGAAAGCCTCCGACGTGTTCATGGCCGTCGAAGCCTACCGCCTGCTGGCCAAGGAAATCGTCCAGCCGCTGCACCTGGGCATCACCGAAGCCGGTGGTTTGCGTTCCGGCACGGTGAAATCTGCCGTGGGCCTCGGTATGCTGCTCGCCGAAGGGATTGGCGATACTATCCGCATCTCGTTGGCGGCCGACCCGGTCGAGGAAGTGAAAGTCGGCTACGACATTCTCAAATCCCTGCACCTGCGTTCCCGTGGCATCAACTTCATCGCCTGCCCGAGCTGCTCGCGGCAGAACTTCGATGTGGTCAAGACCATGAACGAGCTGGAAGGGCGCCTCGAGGATTTGCTGGTGCCGCTGGATGTCGCGGTGATCGGTTGCGTGGTCAACGGCCCGGGCGAAGCCAAGGAAGCCCATATCGGCTTGACCGGCGGCACGCCGAACCTGATTTACATCGACGGCAAGCCGTCGCAGAAGCTGACGAATGACAATCTGGTGGATGAGCTTGAGCGCTTGATCCGGCAGAAGGCGGCCGAAAAGGTCGAAGCTGACGCTGCCGTTATTGCGCGCGGCTAAGCCTGGCTAAAAAGAGCCGAACGAATTAAGGAATTTAAGTGAGCAAGTCTCTGCAAGCCATTCGTGGCATGAACGATATCCTGCCCGAACAGACTCCCCTGTGGCGTCATTTCGAAGGCACCGTTTCGCGCCTGCTGGATAACTACGGTTACAAGCAGATCCGCATGCCGATCGTCGAGTTCACCGAACTGTTCAAGCGTTCCATCGGTGAAGTGACCGACATCGTCGAAAAAGAGATGTACACCTTCGACGACCGCAACGGCGACTCCCTGACCCTGCGCCCCGAAGGCACGGCGGCCTGTGTGCGCGCGGTGCTGGAACACGGCATCACCGGCGGCGGCCAGGTTCAGAAACTCTGGTACATCGGCCCGATGTTCCGCCACGAGCGTCCGCAGAAAGGTCGTTATCGCCAGTTTCACCAGATCGGTGTCGAAGTATTCAACCTCGACGGCCCGGACATCGACGCCGAACTGATCGTGCTGACCTGGCGCCTGTGGGGCGAACTGGGCATCCGCGATGCGGTCAAGCTCGAGCTCAACAGCCTGGGCACCAGCGAATCCCGTGGTCGTTATCGCGAAGCTCTGGTCGAGTTCCTGTCCCGGCATCTGGACAAACTGGACGAAGACAGCCAGCGCCGCCTGAAGACCAACCCGTTGCGGGTCCTGGACACCAAGAACGCCGAGACACAGGCGATTCTGGTCGATGCGCCGAAAATGGCCGATTACCTCGACGAAGAATCCCGCGTGCACTTCGAAGGCCTCAAGGCTCGCCTGGACGCCGCCGGCATTCCCTACGTGATCAACCCGAAACTGGTTCGCGGGCTGGATTACTACAGCAAGACCGTTTTCGAATGGGTCACCGACAAACTCGGCGCCCAGGGCACCGTATGTGCCGGTGGCCGTTACGACGGCCTGGTGGAGCAGATGGGCGGCAAACCGACCGCCGGCGTTGGCTTTGCCATGGGCATCGAGCGACTGGTGCTGTTGCTGGAAACCCTGGAGCAGATCCCGCAAGAGATCTCCCGTCAGGTCGACGTCTACCTCTGCGCCTTCGGTGAAGCCGCCGAACTGGCTGGCCTGACCCTGGCGGAGCGGGTTCGCGACCAGTTGCCCAACCTGCGCCTGCAAGTGAATGCCGGCGCCGGCAGTTTCAAAAGCCAGTTCAAGAAGGCCGACAAGAGCGGTGCGCTGTACGCGCTGATCCTCGGTGACGACGAAATGGCCCAGCAAGTGGTAGGTTTCAAACCCCTGCGTGGCCAGGGCGAACAACAAAGCATTGCCTGGGATGCGCTTGCTGCACACCTGGCCACCTGCGTCGTGCAGGGTTGAAGCTGTCTAAACAGCCGAATTAGCGATTAAGGAGTATTGGGGTGTCGAGTACCGAAGACGAACATTTGATGGAATTGAAGGAATGGTGGTCACGCAACGGTAAGCCCCTGGTCACTGGCGGCCTGTTGGCGCTGGTCATCGTGTTCGGCTGGCAGGCGTTCCACAAGTATCAGAGCAATCAGTCGCAAGGCGCCTCGATTCTCTATCAGCAATTGCTCGAAACCACGCTGACGCCTGACGGCAAGCCTGATGCGGCCCGTGTTTCGGACCTGGCCGGCAAGCTCAATAGCGAGTTCGGCGGCAGCGCCTACGCGCAGTACGGCAGCCTGTTCGTGGCCAAGGTTGCGGTCGACAGCGGCAAGCTGGACGACGCGGCCAGCGAGCTCAAAGCCATTGTCGCCAAACCGGCCAACCCGGCGCTGGGCGAAATCGCCCGTCAGCGTCTGGCCCAGGTACTCGGCGCGCAGAACAAGGCCGACGAAGCGCTGAAGCTTCTCGAAGGCGATGCCGACAAGGCATTCCTGGCCACTCGCGAAGAGCTCAAGGGCGACCTGCTGGTGCAGTTGGGTCGTACCGACGAGGCGAGCGCGGCGTATCAAAAAGCCAAGGCGGCACTGTCGGATGAAGCGGCGGTCGGTGGCCTGCAAATCAAGCTGGACGACCTGGCCAAAGGGGATGCGTGACGTGATTCGTTGGAAACATGCAGCATTGCTGGCCCTGGCCATTTTGGCCGCGGGTTGCAGCAGCAACAGCAAAAAAGAATTGCCACCAGCCGAGTTGACCGACTTCAAAGAAGAAGTGGTTCTGCACAAGCAATGGAGTCGTTCGATCGGTGACGGTCAGGGCGAAACCTACAACATGCTGGTTCCGGCCATCGATGGCGATACCATCTATGCCGCCGACGTCACTGGCGTGTTGATGGCGATGGACCGCAACACCGGCGATGTCAAATGGAAGAAAGACCTCGAACTGCCTGTCTCCGGCGCCGTTGGTGTCGGTTACGGTCTGGTCACCATCGGTACGATCAAGGGCGAAATCGTTGCCCTGGACGCCATCAACGGTGAAGAAAAGTGGCGCGCTCGCGTGTCCAGCGAAGTACTGGCGCCGCCAGCCAACAACGGTGACGTCGTGGTGGTTCAGACCCAGGATGATCGTCTGATCGGCCTGGATGCTTCCACCGGTAACCGTCGCTGGATCTATGACAGCACGCCTGCGGTACTGACCCTGCGTGGTACCAGTGCGCCGATCGTGACCAACCGCCTCGCGGTGGCTGGCCTGTCGACCGGTAAAGTGGTTGCCGTGGACATCTCCAACGGCGTACCGGTGTGGGAACAGCGCGTAGCGATCCCGCAAGGTCGTTCGGAGCTGGAGCGCGTGGTCGATATCGACGGTGGCTTGCTGCTGTCGGGCGAGACGCTGTATGTCGCCAGCTATCAGGGTCGCGTTGCCGCTCTGGACTTGCAAAGCGGCCGTCAGCTCTGGCAGCGTGATGCTTCCAGCTATGCCGGTGTCGCCCAGGGTTTCGGTACCGTGTATGTGAGCCTGTCTTCGGGCACCGTTGAAGGCGTCGACGAGCGTTCCACCACAGCCTTGTGGAGCAACGACTCGCTGGCCCGCCGTCAACTGTCGGCTCCGGAAGTGTTCTCCAGCTACGTTGCAATCGGTGACCTGGAAGGTTACCTGCACCTGCTGAGTCAGGTGGACGGTCGTTTCGTCGGCCGCGAGCGCATCGACAGCGACGGCCTGCGTGCCCGTCCGCTGGTGGTGGGTGACACGATTTATGTGTATGGCAACAGCGGCAAACTGGAAGCCCTGACCATCAAGTAAAGGTTTGACTATGCTTGGGGTTAACCACCCCAGGCTGCTTCACTTGTGGGAGCGGGCTTGCTCGCGAAGGGCGTCAACGATGACGCGTACAGCCTGGATAAACACGGTGCTGTTACGGTTTTTTGCGAGCAAGCCCGCTCCCACAGTGTTGCCCCGAGCACCAGCCGCTGCCTCGCAGCGGCTTTTGTATTTTCTGAAATAACGAAGTGGAGAGCCGCATGGTTCCCGTAATCGCCCTGGTGGGCCGACCGAACGTCGGCAAGTCCACCTTGTTCAACCGCCTGACCAGGACTCGTGACGCCATCGTCGGCGACTTGTCCGGTCTGACCCGTGATCGCCAGTACGGTGAGGCCAAGTGGCAAGGGCGTTCCTACATTCTGATCGACACCGGCGGTATCTCCGGTGACGAGCACGGTATGGACGAAAAGATGGCCGAGCAATCGCTGCTGGCCATCGAAGAAGCAGATGTCGTTCTGTTCCTGGTAGATGCCAAGGCCGGTTTCACCGCCGCCGACCAGATGATCGCCGAGCATTTGCGCAAGCGTAACAAGCGTTCCCACGTGGTGGCCAACAAGGTCGACAACATCGACCCGGAAATGGCCCGCGCCGAATTCGCCCCGTTGGGCATGGGCCATGCGATCCCGATCGCCGGTGCCCACGGCCGTGGTATTACCCAGTTGCTGGAAATCGCCCTGAGTGACTTCCCGAAAGACGACGACGAGCTGGAAGAAGGCGAGGAAGAAGACGTCGCCGAAGGCGAGGAAGCCAAGCGCATTCCTGGCCCAAGCGAAAAAGACGGGATCAAGATCGCGATCATCGGCCGTCCGAACGTCGGCAAGTCGACCCTGGTCAACCGCATGCTCGGGGAGGACCGGGTAATCGTCTACGACCAACCCGGCACCACCCGCGACAGTATCTACATCCCGTTCGAGCGTAACGACGAGAAGTACACGCTGATCGACACCGCCGGTGTGCGCAAGCGCGGCAAGATCCACGAAGAAGTCGAAAAGTTCTCCGTGGTCAAAACCCTGCAGGCGATCAAAGACGCCAACGTGGTGATCTTCGTGATGGACGCCCGCGAAGGCGTGGTGGACCACGACCTCAACCTGCTGGGCTTTGCCCTCGAGGCCGGTCGTGCATTGGTCATCGCGATCAACAAGTGGGACGGCATGACGCCAAGCGAGCGCGACTTCGTCAAGATCGAGTTGCAGCGTCGTCTGTTCTTCGTCGAGTTTGCCGATATTCACTTTATTTCGGCACTGCACGGCACTGGCGTGGGCAACCTCTACGCGTCGGTACAGAACTCGTTCAAGTCCGCGGTTACCCGCTGGCCGACGAGCCGCCTGACCCAGATCCTGGAAGACGCAGTCAGCGAGCACCAGCCGCCGATGGTCAACAGTCGCCGGATCAAGCTGCGTTATGCCCACCTCGGTGGCGCGAACCCGCCGATCATCGTGATCCACGGTAACCAGATCGAGAAGGTGCCGAAGTCCTACGTGCGTTACCTGGAAAACACGTACCGCCGTGTGCTGAAGCTGGTCGGTACGCCGATCCGCATCGAGTTCAAGGGTGGCGAGAACCCGTACGAAGGCAACAAGAACACGCTCACCGACCGTCAGGTCAACAAGAAGCGTCGTTTGATGTCGCACCACAAGAAGGCCGACAAGAAGCGTCGCGACAAGCGCTGATTGAGGTTTTTCCCGTGGGATGGAAAGGGCGCCAATGGCGCCCTTTTTCATGCCTGCCGTTTGGGCTATCCTCGGATTCCCCCGCGCCGCCGTAGAGCCGGGTGTAGAGCAGGGAACCACCGATGATCACCAGCAAGCTGCCGAATGTCGGCATCACCATCTTCACGCAGATGTCTCAGCTCGCGGCACAGACCGGCGCGCTCAATCTGTCCCAGGGTTTTCCCGATTTCGCCGCCCCGCAGGCCCTGTGCGATGCGGTTGGCCGGCATATCGCCAGTGGCCATAACCAGTATTCGCCGATGACCGGGCTGCCGGTGTTGCGTCAGCAGATTGCGGTGAAGATCGCCCGCAACTATGGCACGCAGGTGGATGCGGATACTGAAGTGACGGTCACCCCAGGCGCGACTGAAGCGATTTTCTGTGCCATTCAGGCGGTTATCCACAGCGGTGACGAAGTCATCGTGTTTGACCCGGCGTACGACAGTTACGAACCTTCGGTGGAACTGGCCGGCGGTCGTTGCGTGCACGTACAACTGGGCTTGAACGATTTCAGTATCGACTTCGAGAAGCTTGCCCAGGCACTGAGCCCGCGCACGCGGATGATCATTCTCAACACCCCGCACAACCCCAGCGGCGCATTGATCAGCCGTGCCGAACTCGACCAGTTGGCAGCCTTGATCCGCGATCGCGACATCTATGTGATCAGCGACGAAGTCTACGAACACCTGGTGTATGACGGTGTGCCTCACGTCAGCGTGCTGAATCATGAAGAGCTGTATCAGCGTGCCTTCGTGGTCAGCTCGTTCGGCAAGACCTACCACGTCACCGGCTGGAAAACCGGCTACGTGGTCGCGCCACCGGCCCTCACGGCGGAGTTGCGCAAGGTGCACCAATACGTCAGTTTCTGCGGCGTGACCCCGCTGCAATACGCCTTGGCCGATTACATGGCCGAGCATCCCGAGCATGTCGAGGAGCTGCCGGGTTTCTATCAGGCCAAGCGCGATTTGTTCTGCGATCTGCTGGCGCCGTCGCGATTCAGTTTCACCCGGGTGACCGGCACCTATTTCCAGTTGGTCGATTACTCGCAGATCCGCCCTGACCTCAATGACGTCGAGATGGCCCTGTGGATGACTCGCGAGCATGGCGTGGCCAGTATCCCGATCTCGGTGTTCTACCAGACGCCACCGGTCGGCCAACGCCTGGTGCGGCTGTGCTTTGCCAAGCGTGAGGAGACCCTGCGTGAAGCAGCGGAAAAACTATGCGTGATCTGAGTGCATTGCCGAAACTGACCGTTGCGCTGATCCAGACCTCTCTGGTCTGGCACGACCGCCAGGCCAACTTCGAGCATTTCGAGCCATTGCTGGAACAGGCTCGCGGAGCGGACCTGATCATTCTGCCGGAGATGTTCACCACCGGGTTCTCCATGGAATCCGAGACCCTCGCCGAAGCGGAAAACGGCCCCACCAGCAAGTGGCTGCGGGTTCAGGCGGCAAAGCTTGATGCGGTGATCACTGGCAGCGTGATCGTCCAGGCCGCCGACGGCAGTCATCGCAATCGCCTGCTGTGGGCACGCCCGGATGGCGAGGTGCTGCATTACGACAAGCGTCACCTGTTCCGCATGGCCGGTGAGCATAACCACTACACCCCTGGCGAGCGCCAAGTGCAGTTCGAGCTCAAGGGCTGGCGAGTGCGGCCGCTGATCTGCTACGACCTGCGCTTCCCGGTGTGGAGCCGTGACGCCCAGGACACGGATCTGTTGCTGTACACCGCCAACTGGCCAGGTGCGCGGCGCCAGCACTGGAACCGCTTGTTGCCTGCGCGGGCGATCGAGAACCTGTGCTATGTGGTGGCGGTGAACCGCATCGGGACTGATGGCAAGGGCTTTGCCTATACCGGTGACAGCCAGGTGCTGGATTTCCAGGGTGAGACGTTGCTCAGTGCCGCAGAGGCTGACGGGGTGTTCAAGGTGGTGCTGGATGCGGCAGAGCTGGCGGCGTACCGGCAGCGGTTTCCGGCGAATCTGGATGCCGATACTTTTGAGTTCACCTGAGGTTTTCGCTGCCTGACAGGACCTCTTCGCGGGCAAGCCCGCTCCCACAGTTGACCGTTGCGAACACAAATTTTGTGTGCGCCCACATACCCTGTGGGAGCGGGCTTGCCCGCGAAGGGGCCGGTTCAGACAACAAAAATGGCAGGCAAACAAAAAGGCCCCGAGGTTCACACCCCGGGGCCTTTTGCATTTCAGCGATGGTTACGCCGCTTTCGCTTCCGGTTGGCTCAGTGAACGGTTCAGTGCGCTGAACAGGGCCTTGAAGCTGGCGGTGGTGATGTTTTCGTCGATGCCGACGCCATGCACCGCACGTTCACCGTTCACACGCAGTTCAATGTAGGCCGCAGCCTTGGCATTGGTGCCCGCGCCGATGGCGTGCTCGTTGTAGTCCATGATTTCCACCGGTACCGGCAGGCCGGCCACCAGTGCTTCCAGGGCGCCATTGCCCTTGCCGCGCCAGTGCAGGTTGGTTTCGCCCTGACCTTTGCTGGCCACTTCCACTTCAACGGCACTGTGACCGTTTTCTTCCTGCAGGCGATGGCTGACCAGCGCGTACGGGGTGTTGGCCTGCAAGTACTCGCTGTGCAGCAGGGCGTGGATCTGCTGGGCGGTCATTTCCAGGCCCAGGCGGTCGGTTTCACGCTGCACGACCTGGCTGAATTCGATCTGCATGCGACGCGGCAGGCTGATGCCGTACTCCTGCTCCAGGAGGTAGGCGATGCCGCCCTTGCCCGACTGGCTGTTGACGCGGATGACCGCCTCGTAGCTGCGGCCGATGTCGGCCGGGTCGATCGGCAGGTACGGTACTTCCCAGAGTGCATCGGATTTCTGCTGGGCAAAGCCTTTGCGGATCGCATCCTGGTGCGAGCCGGAGAATGCGGTATGCACCAGGTCGCCGACGTACGGGTGACGCGGGTGCACCTGGATCTGGTTGCACTCTTCGACGACTTTGCGCACGCCGTCGATGTCGGAGAAGTCCAGCTCAGGGTTCACGCCCTGGGTGTAGAGGTTCAAGGCCACGGTCACGAGGTCGACGTTACCGGTACGCTCGCCGTTGCCGAACAGGCAGCCTTCGACGCGGTCGGCGCCGGCCATCAGGCCCAGCTCGGTGGCGGCAACGCCGGTGCCACGGTCGTTGTGGGTGTGCAGGCTGATGATCACGCTGTCACGACGGTTGATGTGACGGCCGAACCATTCGATCTGGTCGGCATAGATGTTCGGGGTCGCGCATTCCACTGTGGCCGGCAGGTTGAGGATCATCTTGTGCTCGGGCGTCGGGTTCCAGACCTCGATCACCGCATCGCAGACTTCCTTGGCGAACTCCATTTCGGTGGCGCTGAAGGTTTCCGGCGAGTATTCGAAGGTCCACTCGGTGTCCGGCTGCATGGCCGCGTATTTGACGAACAGCTTGGCGGCGTTCACGGCGATGGCCTTGACCCCGTCCTTGTCCTGGTTGAAGACAATGCGGCGGAAGGAAGGGGAGGTCGCGTTGTACAGGTGAACGATGGCTTTCTTCGCACCGCGCAGGGATTCGAAGGTGCGCTCGATCAGGTCTTCACGGCCCTGGGTCAGCACCTGGATGGTGGTGTCGTCAGGGATGTGGTTGCCTTCGATCAGGGTGCGGACGAAGTCGAAGTCGGTTTGCGAGGCGGCCGGGAACGACGCTTCGATTTCCTTCACGCCGACCTGCACCAGTGTTTTCCAGAAGCGCAGCTTCTTGACGGCGTCCATCGGCTCGATCAGCGACTGGTTGCCGTCGCGCAGGTCTGAACTGCACCAGATCGGCGCGGCGGTGATGGTTTTCGACGGCCAGGTGCGGTCTGGAATGTCGATGGTCGGGAACGCGCGGTATTTCGAAGACGGGTCTTTGAGCATGCTCATCGGGAAATCCTTATTGTGTGGGCCGAAAAAAGGCGGCCTGCCGGTGGATCAAAAGTTCTTGGACTGACGCTTGGGACGAGGCACCACGATTCAGCCCGGCAGTCGTGCGCTGACGAGGCACAGGCTGCGGTGCTGGCGGAGCTGAATGAGGGTGTGAGAGGTTTTCATGCCCTCAACCCTAACCTTGGGGGGGAAGGTTGGCAAGCAGTCGAAAAAAATTGAGAGGAATACTCGTGAGCGGGTGTTTATCGAGATTTTATTGCTTCAAATGGTTGCGATGATCTTGTTTTTTGCACGAGGTTTGAGCGGTGCGCAATTGAGTGAAGCACGATTTCAGGGGGCGGCCTTGGGTTTTCTGGTGACTGGAATGCCGCCTTCGCGGGCAAGCCCGCTCCCACAGGTACAGCGCAATATCTGTGGGAGCGGGCTTGCCCGCGAAGGGGCCAGAAGCCTCGGCGAAGATTCAGGGCTGAAACGCACCAATGAAGATAGCCGGATCGACCCGCGCATCGTTCAGGCTGATGTTCCAGTGCATGTGCGGGCCGGTCGCGCGGCCGGTCGCGCCGACTTTGCCGACCACGTCACCACGGGCCAGTGGCTGCCCCACCTTCACATCGATTTTCGACATGTGGCAGAACATGCTGATAAAGCCTTGGCCATGGTCGACGAACACCGTGTTGCCATTGAAGAAGTAGTTGCCGATCAGGATCACCTTGCCGGCGGCCGGGGTCTTGATGGGCGTACCGCCGGGCACGGCGAAGTCCAGTCCGGAGTGGGGATTGCGCTCTTCACCGTTGAAAAAACGGCGTACGCCGAACTTGCTCGACAGTGGCCCGTTCACCGGTTTGTCCAGCAGCAGGTTGCTTGGGGTGTTGGGGCTGAACGTACGGTAGGCAGTAATCTGCTCGGCCAGTTCACGCTCGATGCGCTTGAGATTTTCCGGGTCCGGATTGACCTGTTGGGTGTTCTTCAGGGTGATGCGCTGTTCCGGGTATTTCTTGTTGCCAACCGTAAAACTCAGATTGCGACCGCCGCTGCTGACCGATTGAGCCCCCGGCTTGACCGTCAGCGGTACGCCGACAATGGCCAGCCAGTTGTTCTGTTCCTTGACCACCAGTACCGGTTTGCCTTGGTAAGTGGCTTTTGGCGCCTGGGCGGAGGTGCCCAGGTCCACCACGGCCACGCCGCCCGGCACCGGTTTGTTCAGCTGGCGGGTGATGTAGCTGTCGGCGTGTGCGTTGAAGGTCAGGAGCAGCAGCAACAACGGAGCAAAGAAACGCGGCATGGATCAATCCAGTAAAGAAAGGGTGACGGGCGTCAGGTGATTGTCTTCGACCCGTACTTGCAGTTCGCCTTCGCCCAGTTTGGCCTTCAGGCGTTGGCCGGTATGGGTTTGCGCGGCGTTGCGGATCGCGTTGCCGCGCTCGTCCAGCAAGATGCTGTAGCCGCGGCCGAGGGTCGCCAGCGGGCTGACTACATGCAATGTCTGCATCTGGCTGTGCAACTGCAGGCGACGGTTCTTCAGCCCTTCGCGGATGGCGCGCGGCAGGCGTTCGGCCAGGCTGTCGAGGCGCTGGCGCAACATTGCCAGTTGCCGGCCAGGATGTTGTGCGGCCAGACGGGTTTCCAGACGGATCAAGCGTTCGCGACGGGTGTTGAGGCTGCGCTCGAACGCGCGACGCATGCGCATGTCCAGGTCGTCCAGGCGTTGCGCTTGCTGGCGCAGGCGCTCGCCGGGATGACGCAGGCGACGAGAGATACCTTCCAGACGCAGGCGGTCGCGCATCAAACGGTCACGCATGCGCATCACCAGCCGGCGGTGCAGGCTCTCGACCCGACGCACCAGGTCGCTTGAGTCCGGTGCCAGCAGTTCGGCGGCGGCGGAGGGCGTCGGGGCGCGAACGTCGGCGACGAAATCACTGATCGACACGTCGGTTTCATGGCCGACCGCGCTGACAATCGGTGTCACGCAAGCGTCCACGGCGCGGGCCACGGCTTCTTCGTTGAAACACCAGAGATCTTCCAGCGAACCGCCGCCCCGGGCCAGGATCAGGGCGTCGAAACCCCGGGCATCCGCCAGTTTCAGGGCGCGGACAATCTGTGCGGTGGCTTCGCGGCCCTGTACGGCGGTGGGGATCAGCGTCAACTGCACCTGCGGTGCGCGACGGCGGAACACGCTGATGATGTCGCGGATCACCGCCCCGGTGGGCGAACTGATGATGCCGATGCGTTGCGGATGCGCCGGCAGCGGCACCTTGCGTTCGGCACTGAACAGGCCTTCGGCGCTGAGCTTTTCCTTGAGTGCATCGAAGGCCAGGCGCAAGGCGCCATCGCCAGCCGGCTCCACGGTGTCGAGGATCAGCTGATAATCACCGCGTCCCTCGAACAGCGAGACTTTGCCACGGACCTTGACCGCCAGGCCGTCCTTCAAGGCCTGGCGAACCCGTGCCGCGTTCTGCCGGAACAGCGCGCAACGCACCTGGGCGCCACTGTCCTTGAGGGTGAAATACACGTGGCCGGACGCCGGGCGGGCGAGGTTGGAGATTTCGCCTTCGACCCAGATGTTGCTGAACACGTCTTCGAGCAACACCCGCGCGCGGCCGTTGAGCTGGCTGACGGTCAGGACTTCGCGGTCAAGGCCGAGTCTTGCAAAGGGATCTTTAATCATGGGGCGCAGTTTAAAGGCATTCGGTGGTCAATCTCCATGTGTCGGCACAATTCCCTTGTGGAGCCGCTTGATGTGGGAGCGGGCTTGCTCGCGAAGAGGGTGTGTCAGCCACATTGATCCGGGATGTCAGTCCGCTTTCGCGAGCAAGCCCGCTCCCACAAAGGTAAAGTCACCGCCGGGTATTCAAGGAAGATACGTGAATGAATGTGTTCGAACTGTTGAACCAATGGCCCTTCGGCCCGCTGGACTGGCTGGTAATCGGTGCCGGCATCGCCCTGGCCTACATCGTGTTCGGCATCGCCGGCTTTGGCACCGCGCTGGTGGCGGGGCCGATTCTGATTCTGTTCATGCCACTGTCGAAAATCGTGCCCTTGCTGGTGCTGCTCGATTTTGTCGCGGCATTCGGCAATCTGTTGCCTTCGCGACGCAATGTGGCCAGGCCGGAGCTGTTGCGGTTACTGCCCTGCATGGCCGTGGGGTGCACGCTGGGGGTGATTTTCCTGCTGAACCTCAAGTCCGACCTGTTGCTGTTGTTGATGGGGTTGTTTATCAGCGCCTATGCCATTTACAGCCTGTGGATAAATGTCCGTCCGGCGCAGTTGTCCGCCGCGTGGGCGCTGCCGATGGGGACGGTGGGCGGAATGTTTGGCGCGTTGTTTGGCAGCGGCGGCTTTCTCTATGCGATCTATTTGAACAGCCGGCTGCCCAAGGAGGCGGCGCGGGCGACCCAGAGTGCGCTGATCAGTTGCAGTACGGTGGTGCGTCTGAGCCTGTTTGCCATCGCCGGTGTGTATGCCGATTTGCCGTTGCTGGTGCTGGCGGTTTGTCTGTTACCGGCGATGGTGCTGGGGCTGTGGTTCGGTCGACGGCTGACCATGCGCTTGTCCCGCGAAGCGTTCGTGCGGCTGGTGACGTGGCTGGTGCTGGCCAGCGGGGTTGCATTGATCGGGCGCTATCTCGGCACCTGAAGATTCAAGCTGTGGCGGGGGCTTTTTGTGGGAGCCCCCCAGTGCAAGTTGTTCAGTCGTTGTACTGGCTCAACAACCGCTCCAGTCGTGCACTGAGGCGGCGTTTGATTTCGGTCTCGATGTGCGGGGCGAAATCGTCGATCACGTCTTGCATGATCAACTGCGCGGCGGCGCGCAATTCACTGTCCAGGTGCAGCAAGTCATCCGGGTTCTTGCTGGCGGCAGGCGCCGGCGTCGCCGTGGTGACGGGGTCAACGATGGGGGCAGGGGTTGTCGCTACGACGGGGGGCGAAGGCTCGCTTACGGCGTCGAACAACATGGGAATCTGTTCCTGGTCACCTTCCTCGACCGTGTCGGTCAGCAGGGGCGGTTGCAGGTTGTCATCGCCGAGCAACTGGCGGATCGACTCAAGGTCGTCCAGCAGGTGCGCGGACTGTTGCAGCGGTTTTGGAGTGTCCATTGAAAGGCTCAGAGTCGCTGTAAACGGTGATCTTGCAGAGGATAGCCCTGTTCGCGGTAGAAACGGAAACTCTCCCGCGCGGCCGCTCTGATCGTCGGATCTTCCACCACCACTTCCGCCACTCGGGCGAACCTGTTGGCGAAGGCCGGGACTTTCAGGTCGAGATTGACCAGCAAATCCTGATGCTGACCGCAGTCATCGCCCAGCCCCAGGACAATCAAACCCTCAGGTTCGCTGTCGGCGGGGCCGTGGGGCACGAAGCTTTCGCCCTTGAACGCCCACAGCCGCGCATCAAGATCGTCACGCTGGGCCGCGTCACTGCAATGCAGGTAGATGCGGTGGCCCATGCGCCAGGCTTTCTCGGTGAGCTTGCAGGCAAAGTCCAGGCGTGCCGAAGGATCGGCGCTGGGCAGGATATAGAAGTCGACTTTGGTCATTGCGGTTCCAGAGCGGCAAGCGGCGTCACCGGGAAGTGACACCGCCGCCCTTCAGCGGTTTCAGGCTTTGGCGCGGTCCAGCAGGTATTGGGTCAGCAGGGGAACCGGACGGCCAGTGGCGCCCTTGTCCTTGCCGCCGCTGGTCCAGGCCGTGCCGGCGATGTCCAGGTGCGCCCAGTTCAGGTTCTTGGTGAAGCGCGACAGGAAGCAGGCTGCGGTGATGGTCCCGGCTTTCGGGCCGCCAATGTTGGCGATGTCGGCGAACGGGCTGTCCAGCTGTTCCTGGTACTCATCGAACAGCGGCAGTTGCCAGGCACGGTCGTCGGCGGCCTTGCCGGCGCTCAGCAGTTGATCGATCAGCTCGTCGTTGTTGCCCAGCAGGCCAGAAGTATGGGAACCCAGCGCAACTACGCAGGCACCGGTCAGGGTGGCGATGTCGATGACCGCTTGCGGCTTGAAGCGCTCGGAGTAGGTCAGGGCGTCGCACAGCACCAGACGGCCTTCGGCGTCGGTGTTGAGGATTTCCACGGTCTGGCCGCTCATGGTGGTGACGATGTCGCCCGGGCGCGAAGCGTTGCCGCTCGGCATGTTTTCGGCGCAGGCCAGGATGCACACCAGGTTGATCGGTAGCTTCAGTTCGAGCACGGCACGCAGGGTGCCGAACACGCTGGCGGCGCCGCCCATGTCGTACTTCATTTCATCCATGCCGGCGCCCGGCTTGAGGCTGATGCCGCCGGTGTCGAAGGTGATGCCCTTGCCGACTAGCGCGTACGGCTTCTCGGACTTCTTGCCGCCGTTGTATTGCATGACGATCAGGCGCGGAGGCTGGGCGCTGCCCTGGCCGACGGCGTAGAACGAGCCCATGCCCAGGGCCTTGATCTTCTTCTCGTCGAGGACTTCGACTTTGAGGTCCTTGAATTCTTTGCCGAGGTCTTTGGCCTGCTCACCGAGGAAGGTCGGGTGGCAGATGTTCGGCGGCAGATTGCCCAGGTTGCGGGTCAAAGCCATGCCGTTGGCGATGGCGGTGGCGTGGGTCACGGCGCGCTGTACTTCAGCCTGGGCAGCCTTGATGGTCAGCAGGGTGATTTTCTTCAGCGCGCGGGGTTCGGCTTTCTGGCTCTTGAACTGGTCGAAGCTGTACTCGCCGTCCACCAGGGTTTCGGCCAGCAGGCGGGATTTGCCATAGCTGTCGCGGCCTTTGACCACGACTTCGTCGAGGGCCAGCACTGCATCGCTGCCGCCCAGGCCTTTGAGGGTGTTGAGGATGCCGGCGATGATCTTGCGGAACGGGCGGTCACCCAGCTCGTCGTCCTTGCCCACACCCACCAGCAGCACGCGCTCGGCCTTGAGGTTCGGCAGGCTGTGCAGTAGCAGGCTCTGGCCGACCTTGCCGGCCAGGTCGCCGCGCTTGAGCACAGCGCTGATCGCGCCGCCGCTCAGTTCGTCGAGTTGTCGGGCAACAGCGCCGAGCTTGCGGCCTTCGCCGACGGAGACCACGAGAGTGGCGGTCTTCAACGTTTCGGGGTTGACGCTTTTTACAACCAGTTCCATGTCCGGGTCCCTGAATTGATGGTTATCACGCATGCGCCCGACACCTTATGTGCGTCGATTGCTTATAAACAGAAAGGCGCCAGGATCGACCGGCGACAAAGGCCGCAGTTTGAACCTCGCTACCGGCGGCTGACAACCCTCGGTTGTACGATTGTGGGAGTGAGCCCGGGATGCATTGCGCAGTGACAGGCGCACTCAATCACAGGATAATGCGCCATCTTTTTTCGGCGGCTCTGCCTTGCGGGCTGTCCGATACGTTTGCTTGTTTGGCCGCCTTAGCCTGACAACCCTGGAGTGTCTGGTTTGATCGTCTTCCGTTATCTATCCCGCGAAGTCCTGTTGACCTTGAGCGCCGTCAGTGCCGTGCTGCTGGTCATCATCATGAGCGGTCGCTTCATCAAATACCTCGCCCAGGCGGCTTCGGGCCTGCTGGATCCGGGTTCGTTGTTCCTGATCATGGGTTATCGCCTGCCGGGTTTCCTCCAGCTGATCCTGCCGCTGGGGCTGTTTCTCGGGATCCTGTTGTCCTACGGGCGCCTGTACCTCGAAAGCGAAATGACCGTGCTCTCGGCCACCGGCATGAGCCAGCAGCGGCTGGTTTGCATGACGCTGTTCCCGGCTACCCTGGTTGCGCTCATCGTGGCGTGGCTGAGCCTGAGCCTGGCGCCACAGGGGGCCAATCAGTTTCAGTTGCTGTTGAACAAGCAGGATGCCCTGACCGAATTCGATACCCTGGAGCCGGGGCGCTTCCAGGCTTTGCGTGACGGCACCCGGGTCACCTATACCGAGAGCATGTCCGATGACCGCGTCAATCTGGCGGGTGTGTTCATCTCGCAGAAAAACATCAGCTCCAATAACAAGGATCGCGGGATTTCCGTGCTGGTGGCGGAAAAGGGACGCCAGGAAATTCGTCCGGACGGCAACCGCTACCTGATCCTTGATAACGGCTATCGCTATGACGGTAGTCCGGGACAGGCCGACTATCGGGCGATCAAGTACGACGAGTACGGCGTATTGCTGCCAAAGCCGGACGTCAGCGACGAAGTCACCGACCGTGATGCGATGCCGACCAGTACGTTGATCGGCAGTGACGACATTCGCCTGCGCGCCGAACTGCAATGGCGCATGTCTCTGCCGTTGCTGGTGTTCATCGTGACCTTGATGGCGGTGCCGCTGGCGCGGGTCAATCCGCGTCAGGGCCGATTCCTCAAATTACTGCCGGCGATTCTTCTTTATATGGGTTACCTGACCATTCTGATTGCCGCCCGCGGTGCCCTCGACAAGGGCAAGATCCCCGCGGTGTTTGGCTTGTGGTGGGTGCACGGGATTTTCCTGTCCATCGGCCTGGGCTTGCTCTACTGGGAGCCCTTGCGCTTGAAGAGGGCGAGTCGCCGCAGCGCGCAGGAGGTGGCCCGTGGTTAAGCTGGATCGCTACATTGGTAGCAGTGTGTTCGTGGCGATCCTGGCGGTGCTCGGGATCATTCTCGGTCTGGCGACCCTGTTTGCCTTTATCGACGAGATGAGTGAAGTCAGCGATACCTACACCCTGGTCGATGCGCTGAGTTATGTGTTGTTGACCGCGCCGCGCCGGATGTACGAAATGCTGCCGATGGCTGCGCTGATCGGTTGCCTGATCGGTTTGGGCAGCCTGGCCAGCAACAGTGAGCTGACCATCATGCGCGCCGCCGGTGTATCGATCGGCCGGATCGTCTGGGCGGTCATGAAACCGATGCTGGTATTGATGCTGGCCGGTGTGCTGGTCGGCGAGTACGTCGCACCGCCCGCTGAAACCACAGCGCAGGCCAATCGCTCGCTGGCCCAGGGCAGCGGTGATGCACAAAGCGCCAAGCACGGCTTGTGGCACCGCCAGGGCGATGAGTTCATTCACGTCAACTCGGTACAACCCGACGGCATTCTGTATGGCGTGACCCGTTATCGCTTCGACAACGAACGGCACATGCTGTCGGCGAGCTTCGCCAAGCGTGCCGACTTCGTAAACGAGCACTGGGAATTGTCGGATGTCACGACCACGCTGTTCCACGAGCGCAGCACCGAAGTGGTTTCGACCCCGGTAGAGCGCTGGAACATTGCGTTGAGCCCGCAGTTGCTGAACACAGTGGTCATGGTGCCCGAGTCGCTGTCGATCAGCGGCTTGTGGAGTTACATCCACTATCTGGCGGACCAGGGGCTGAACAACGGCCGCTACTGGCTGGCATTTTGGGTCAAGGTTTTGCAGCCGGTGGTGACGGCCGCGCTGGTGTTGATGGCGATTTCCTTCATCTTTGGTCCGCTGCGTTCGGTGACCCTGGGTCAGCGGGTGTTCACCGGCGTTCTGGTGGGCTTCACCTTCCGCATCGTTCAGGATCTGCTGGGGCCTTCGAGCCAGGTATTCGGCTTCCCACCGTTGCTTTCGGTGCTGGTGCCGGCGGGTATTTGTGCTGTGGCGGGGCTCTGGCTGTTGCGTCGAGCAGGTTGATGGCGGGTTGATGGCGGGCATTTTCCGACCGCTTTGACGTTAGAAAACGCCCTTGTCGCAAGACCGGGGCGTTTTTGTAGGCACCGTCTGACCTGCGAACGTGACGCTTGCGCCGTGGATCAGGTACAATTCCCGGCTATTTTTCGGCGGGCCATGCCTGCAGCCTTTTTGAGTGTTGATCCGTGAGTGATTTGAGTCATATCCGCAATTTCTCCATCATCGCCCACATTGACCATGGCAAGTCGACGCTGGCCGATCGCTTCATCCAGATGTGTGGCGGCCTCGCCGAGCGCGAAATGGAAGCCCAGGTCCTGGACTCCATGGACCTCGAGCGTGAACGCGGGATCACCATCAAGGCGCACAGCGTCACCCTGTATTACAAGGCTCGCGACGGTATCAACTACCAGCTGAACTTCATTGATACCCCCGGCCACGTTGACTTCACCTATGAGGTGAGCCGTTCGCTGGCCGCCTGTGAAGGCGCGCTGCTGGTGGTCGATGCCGGTCAAGGCGTTGAAGCGCAGTCGGTTGCCAACTGCTACACGGCGATCGAGCAGGGCCTGGAAGTGATGCCGGTGCTGAACAAGATCGACCTGCCACAGGCCGATCCGGACCGCGTCAAAGAAGAAATCGAAAAAATCATCGGCATCGATGCCACCGATGCGGTCGAGTGCTCGGCCAAGACCGGCCTGGGCGTCGACGAAGTGCTCGAACGCCTGGTCGCCACCATTCCTGCACCGACCGGCAACTACGAAGATCCGCTGCAAGCGTTGATCATCGACTCCTGGTTCGACAACTACCTGGGCGTTGTTTCCCTGGTACGTGTGCGCCACGGTCGTGTGAAGAAGGGCGACAAGATCCTGGTCAAGTCCACCGGCAAGATCCACCTGGTAGACAGCGTCGGTGTATTCAACCCGAAGCACACCCCTACCGCTGACCTCAAGGCCGGTGAGGTGGGCTTCATCATCGCCAGCATCAAGGACATTCACGGTGCGCCAGTGGGCGACACCCTGACCTTGAGCACGACGCCGGACGTTGATGTACTGCCAGGCTTCAAACGTATTCAGCCGCAGGTTTACGCCGGTCTGTTCCCGGTCAGCTCCGACGACTTCGAAGATTTCCGCGAAGCCCTGCAAAAACTCACGCTCAATGACTCGTCCCTGCAGTACACCCCGGAAAGTTCCGACGCCCTGGGCTTCGGTTTCCGTTGCGGGTTCCTCGGCATGCTGCACATGGAAATCATCCAGGAGCGCCTGGAGCGCGAGTACAACCTGGACCTGATCACCACGGCGCCGACGGTAATTTTCGAGCTGCTGCTCAAGACCGGTGAGACGATCTACGTCGATAACCCGTCGAAGCTCCCGGACCTGTCCTCGATCGAAGACATGCGCGAGCCGATCGTGCGCGCCAATATTCTTGTGCCGCAAGAGCACCTGGGCAACGTCATTACCCTGTGCATCGAAAAACGTGGTGTGCAGGTTGACATGCTGTTCCTCGGTTCCCAGGTACAAGTGACCTACGACCTGCCGATGAACGAAGTGGTGCTGGACTTCTTCGATCGCCTGAAGTCCACCAGTCGCGGCTATGCTTCGCTGGACTACCATTTCGATCGTTATCAATCGGCCAGCCTGGTGAAACTGGACGTGCTGATCAACGGTGACAAGGTCGACGCCCTTGCGCTGATCGTGCACCGTGACAACTCGCACTACAAAGGTCGCCAGTTGACCGAGAAGATGAAAGAACTGATTCCGCGGCAGATGTTCGACGTGGCAATCCAGGCCGCCATTGGCGGGCAGATTGTGGCGCGGACAACCGTCAAGGCGCTCAGAAAGAACGTATTGGCCAAATGCTACGGTGGTGACGTCAGCCGTAAGAAGAAGCTGCTGGAAAAGCAAAAGGCCGGTAAGAAACGCATGAAGCAGGTCGGCAACGTGGAAATTCCACAGGAAGCCTTCCTTGCCGTGCTCAGGTTGGATAGTTAGGTCCTATGTCGCTAAATTTCCCGCTGTTGCTGGTCATTGCCGTGTTCGTCTGCGGCCTGTTGGCGTTGCTCGATCTGTTGATCCTGGCCCCGCGTCGGCGTGCCGCCATCGCGTCCTATCAGGGCAGCGTCAGCCAGCCTGACATGGTCGTGGTCGAGAAGCTGAACAAAGAGCCGCTGCTGGTTGAATACGGCAAGTCGTTCTTCCCGGTGTTGTTCATCGTGCTGGTGCTGCGTTCGTTCCTGGTGGAACCGTTCCAGATTCCTTCCGGTTCGATGAAGCCAACCCTGGATGTCGGCGACTTCATCCTGGTGAGCAAGTTTTCCTACGGGATCCGCTTGCCGGTGATCGACAAGAAAGTCATCGAAGTCGGTGATCCGCAGCGCGGCGACGTCATGGTGTTCCGCTACCCGAGCGACCCGAACGTCAACTACATCAAGCGTGTGGTTGGCTTGCCGGGCGACACGGTTCGCTACACCGCCGACAAGCGCCTGTTCGTCAACGGTCAATCGATTGCCGAACAACTGGTCGGCTCCGAGCCGGGCACGCTGGGCAGCGCTGAGCTCTACAAGGAAAAACTCGGGGTGGCCGAGCACATGATCCGCAAGGAAATGAGCCGCTACCGCGCCATGCCGGACCATTCGTGGACCGTGCCGGCCGGGCACTACTTCATGATGGGCGACAATCGCGACAATTCGAACGACAGTCGCTACTGGGATGATCCGAACATTCCCAAGGATCTGCTGGGCATGGTTCCCGACAAGAACATCGTCGGCAAGGCCTTTGCGGTCTGGATGAGCTGGCCGGAACCCAAACTCAGCCACCTGCCGAATTTCTCGCGGGTTGGCCTGATCAAGTAATCAGACACGGCGCTGTTGAACACAGCGCCGAATGCATTTCTGGAACCGGCACAATGGGCGCCAGAGGCATGAAAACAATGATATTCAGGACGTTATTTTTGAACACAGCTTTAATTGTCCCAAGCCTGCGCCGCCTTACGGCGATGGCGGTGGAATCCAGCCACGAACTCAGCGTGGGTAAATCGTGAGCGTCTCCTTAAGCCGTCTAGAGCGTCAGCTCGGCTACACCTTCAAGGATCAGGAACTGATGGTCCTGGCCCTGACTCACCGCAGCTTTGCCGGGCGCAACAACGAACGCCTGGAGTTCCTCGGTGATGCCATCCTCAACTTCGTCGCCGGTGAGGCGTTGTTCGAGCGATTCCCTCTGGCCCGCGAAGGCCAGTTGTCGCGTTTGCGCGCGCGTCTGGTCAAAGGTGAGACCCTGGCCGTACTGGCCCGTGGTTTCGATCTGGGCGAATACCTGCGCCTGGGCTCGGGCGAGCTGAAAAGTGGCGGTTTCCGTCGCGAGTCGATTCTGGCCGATGCCCTCGAAGCATTGATCGGTGCGATCTACCTCGATGCCGGCATGGAAATGGCCCGCGAGCGTGTGCTTGCCTGGCTGGCCGGCGAGTTTGAAGGCCTGACACTGGTCGACACCAACAAAGATCCAAAGACCCGCCTGCAGGAGTTCCTGCAGTCCCGTGGTTGTGAGCTGCCGCGTTACGAAGTGGTGGATATCCAGGGTGAGCCGCATTGCCGGACGTTCTTCGTCGAATGCGAAATCATCTTACTGAATGAAAAAAGCCGAGGTCAGGGTGTGAGCCGTCGTATTGCCGAACAGGTAGCGGCCGCCGCAGCACTGATTGCCCTGGGTGTGGAGAATGGCAATGACTGATACAAACGCAACTCGCTGTGGCTATGTTGCCATCGTCGGCCGTCCGAACGTGGGCAAGTCCACGCTGCTGAACCACATCCTGGGTCAGAAGCTGGCGATCACCTCGCGCAAACCGCAAACCACCCGTCACAACATGCTCGGTATCAAGACCGAGGGCGATGTGCAGGCGATCTACGTCGACACCCCCGGTATGCACAAGGGTGGCGAGAAGGCCCTGAACCGCTACATGAACAAGACCGCTTCGGCGGCGTTGAAAGACGTCGACGTGGTGATCTTCGTGGTCGACCGCACCAAGTGGACCGAAGAGGACCAGATGGTTCTCGAGCGCGTCCAGTACGTGACCGGCCCGCTGATCGTGGCGTTGAACAAGACCGATCGCATCGAAGACAAGGCTGAGCTGATGCCGCACCTGAGCTGGTTGCAGGAGCAGTTGCCGAATGCGCAGATCATCCCGATTTCCGCACAGCACGGGCATAACCTCGATGCACTGGAGCGCGTGATTGCCGAGCACCTGCCGGAAAACGATCACTTCTTCCCGGAAGACCAGATCACCGACCGCAGCAGCCGTTTCCTCGCCGCGGAGCTTGTGCGCGAGAAAATCATGCGCCAGATGGGCGCCGAGCTGCCGTACCAGATCACCGTTGAAATCGAAGAGTTCAAGCAGCAGGGCAAGACCCTGCATATCCATGCCCTGATCCTCGTCGAGCGCGATGGCCAGAAGAAAATCATCATTGGCGACAAGGGCGAGCGCATCAAGCGTATCGGCACCGAAGCGCGCAAGGACATGGAGCTGCTGTTCGACTCCAAGATCATGCTCAACCTGTGGGTCAAGGTTAAGGGCGGCTGGTCCGATGACGAGCGGGCATTGCGTTCGTTGGGTTACGGCGACTTGTAAACCCGATTGGCATTGCACCGTAGAACCCTGTGGGAGCGGGCTTGCTTGCGAAGAGGATGTAACATTCAGCAGTGATGTTGACTGTTACGCCGCCTTCGCGAGCAAGCCCGCTCCCACATTGGTTTTGGGTTGTATGTAAAACGGCATTCCTTCATTGAGCACTGCGATTTTTATGTCCCAACCCATCGCCCAACTCGCCTACGTCCTGCACTCCCGCGCCTATCGCGAAAACAGCGCTTTGGTGGACTTCCTCACGCCGCAAGGTCGGCTGCGGGCGGTGTTGCGCAGTGCACGGGGCAAGGCCGGGACGTTGGCGCGGCCGTTCGTGCCGCTGGAAGTCGAGTTCCGGGGCAAGGGCGAGCTGAAGAATGTCGGGCGCATGGAGAGTGCCGGGGTTTCCACCTGGCTCAATGGCGAGGCGCTGTTCAGTGGGCTTTATCTCAATGAGCTGCTGATTCGCCTGTTGCCCGCTGAAGATCCGCTCCCTTCGGTGTTCGATCATTACGCCGCCACCTTGCTGGCCTTGGCCGAAGGTCGCCCACTGGAGCCCTTGCTGCGCTCCTTCGAGTGGCGTTTGCTCGATGACCTCGGCTACGGTTTTTCCCTGACTGCTGATATTCATGATCAGCCCATCGCGCCGGACGGTGTGTACCGCCTGCAAGTGGATGCGGGGCTGGAACGGGTCTATCTGCTGCAGCCTGGCCTGTTCAATGGCGCCGAGCTGTTGGCCATGGCCGAAGCCGACTGGTCCGCCCCCGGCGCTCTGTCCGCCGCCAAGCGCCTGATGCGCCAGGCGTTGGCCGTTCACCTGGGCGGCCGTCCGCTTGTCAGTCGCGAGCTGTTTCGCAAGCCCTGATCACACCGTATGCTGTGCACCGAACTTTCTCTTCTTCTGGAGCGCTTCCGTGACCACCAGCACCCGTATTCTTCTTGGCGTGAACATCGACCACGTTGCCACCCTGCGTCAGGCCCGGGGCACCCGTTACCCGGACCCGGTCAAGGCGGCACTGGACGCGGAAGAGGCGGGCGCCGACGGCATCACCGTGCACCTGCGTGAAGACCGTCGGCACATTCAGGAGCGCGACGTGCTGCTGCTCAAGGACGTGCTGCAAACCCGCATGAACTTCGAAATGGGTGTCACCGAAGAAATGATGCAGTTCGCCGAGCGCATTCGTCCGGCGCACATTTGCCTGGTGCCGGAAACCCGTCAGGAACTGACCACTGAAGGCGGTCTGGACGTGGCGGGGCAGGAAGCGCGTATCAAGGCGGCGGTCGAGCGCCTGTCGAAGATCGGCTCCGAAGTGTCGCTGTTCATCGATGCCGATGAGCGCCAGATCGAAGCCTCCCGCCGTGTCGGCGCGCCTGCCATCGAGCTGCACACCGGGCGTTATGCCGATGCCGAGACGCCGACCGAAGTCGCCGAAGAGCTCAAGCGTGTGGCCGATGGCGTTGCGTTTGGTTTGGCCCAGGGCCTGATCGTCAATGCTGGCCATGGCCTGCACTATCACAACGTTGAAGCCGTGGCGGCGATCAAGGGCATCAACGAGCTGAACATCGGCCATGCGCTGGTGGCCCATGCGCTGTTCGTTGGCTTCAAGTCGGCGGTTTCGGAGATGAAGGCGCTGATTCTGGCGGCGGCTGCCAAGGCCTGAAGAACGACACAAAACCAATGTGGGAGCGGGCTTGCTCGCGAAGGCGGAGTGTCAGTCAACGGAGATGTTGAATGATAAGCCGCTTTCGCGAGCAAGCCCGCTCCCACATTTGATCCAGGTTGTTCTGTCAGAGCGGCGAAGGTTCCTGCGCCGGCTTGCTCTTGTCGATCCCCGGAACAAGCAGTTTGCCCTCGGCGACCTGATCGCCCTCAAGCTGCGGCTGGGTTACCCAGGTCAGGATGTCGTAGTAGCGACGGATGTTTGCCACGAAATGCACCGGTTCGCCACCACGGGCGTAGCCGTATCGGGTTTTGCTGTACCACTTCTTTTCCGACAGACGCGGCAGGATCTTCTTCACATCCAGCCATTTGTCCGGGTTCAACCCTTCCTTGGCCGCCAGTTTGCGTGCGTCATCCAGGTGGCCGCTGCCGACGTTGTAGGCCGCCAGGGCAAACCAGGTCCGGTCCGGCTCCTGAATCGAATCGTCGAGCTGGTCTTTCATGTAGGCCAGGTACTTGGCGCCGCCCATGATGCTCTGCCTGGGGTCCAGGCGGTTGGACACGCCCATGGCCTGCGCGGTGTTCTGGGTCAGCATCATCAGGCCGCGCACGCCGGTCTTGGACGTGACCGCCGGTTGCCACAACGACTCCTGGTACCCGATGGCCGCCAGCAGGCGCCAGTCGACTTTCTCTTTCTTGGCGTACGACTTGAAGTGCTGTTCGTACTTGGGCAGGCGTTGCTGCAAGTGTTGGGCAAACGTGGTGGCGCCCATGTAGCCGAGGACGTCGACATGCCCGTAGTAGCGGTCCTTGAGGCGTTGCAGGGTGCCGTTCTTCTTGACCTTGTCGAGGTAGTCGTTGATTTCGTTGAGCAGGCTGTTGTCGTCGCCCGGGGCGACGGCCCAGCTCTGGTTGCTGGCGTCACCGAGGTCGAAGGCGACCCGGATGTTGGTGAAGTACACCTGGTTCATCGCCACTTCGTTGGAGTCGACCAGGGTCAGGTCGATCTGACCTTCGTCCACCATGCGCAGGAGATCGACGACCTCGACCGCGTCAGACTCTTCGTATTCGATGCCGGGAAACTTCTGTTTCAGCTGCGCCAGTTGTTCGGCGTGGGTGCTGCCTTTGAGCACCATGATCTTCTTGCCCACCAGATCCTTCGCATCGGTCGGCCGTGACTGGCCGTTGCGGTAGATGATCTGCGGGGTGACTTCCAGATAGGAGTGGGAGAAGCGCACCTGCTTCTTGCGCTCTTCGCTGCTGACCAGGCCGGCCGCCGCCAGCACCGGGCCATTGGGCTTGCCGACCTGGTTGAACAGGTCATCGAGGTTGTCGGCGGTCTCGATCTTGAGCTCGACCCCCAGATCGTCGGCGAAGCGCTTCACCAGCTCGTATTCGAAGCCGGTTTCACCGTTGCGATCCTGAAAGTAGGTGGCGGGGCTGTTACGGGTAACCACCCGCAGCACACCATCCTCCTTTACGCGCTCGAGCGTGTTGGGTTTATCAACACAGCCACCGAGCATCAGGAAGAGTCCGGTTGCGATCAGCCATTTGGCGTACCGCGGACGCAAAGCCGTTGGGAAAAACATCTGCGCAGTATACGCAAAGGACCACGGGCGCCATATCTCGACAGCGAGGGGGTTGTCTGCTAGAGATCACAAAACCGGCCGAAACCCCGCAGGAATGGGCTTTGCCTGCATTTTGTTACAGTAAAAATAAGCTGTCGCCACACGCCCAATTAATCTGACTTTCGAGGCAGAAACACAGATCGACACCCGAGTGCAACCGTGCGTAGCGTTTCGGGTGATGTCGCGGGCTGTTTAGGCTAGAATGCACGGCCTCAAAGCACACCCCTTCCCGAGGCTGTCCCGAAGATGTTGATCCTGCGCGGCGCTCCTGCCCTTTCTGCCTTTCGCCACAGCAAACTCCTTGAGCAACTGAGCCAGAAGGTTCCGGCTGTCAGTGGCCTGTATGCTGAATTCGCTCACTTCGCCGAAGTTACCGGCGTCCTGACCGGCGACGAACAGCAGGTGCTTGCGCGCCTTCTGAAGTACGGTCCAAGCGTTCCGGTACAGGAACCGACCGGTCGTCTGTTTCTGGTGCTGCCGCGTTTCGGCACCATCTCGCCATGGTCGAGCAAGGCCAGCGACATCGCTCGCAACTGTGGCCTGGCGAAAATCCAGCGCCTGGAGCGCGGTATTGCGTTCTACGTGGCCGGCCAGTTCAGCGACGCTGAAGCCCGGCTGATCGCCGACGGTCTGCACGACCGCATGACCCAGATCGTCCTCGGCAACCTCGAACAGGCTGCCGGCCTGTTCAGCCACGCCGAGCCAAAACCCCTGACCGCCATCGATGTGTTGGGTGGCGGCCGCGCCGCGCTGGAAAAGGCCAACACCGAGCTGGGCCTGGCCCTGGCCGAAGACGAGATCGACTACCTGGTCAACGCCTTCGTCGGCTTGAAGCGCAACCCGCACGACATCGAACTGATGATGTTCGCCCAGGCGAACTCCGAGCACTGCCGTCACAAGATCTTCAACGCCAGTTGGGACATCGACGGCGAGAGCCAGGAAAAAAGCCTGTTCGGCATGATCAAGAACACCTACGTGATGCATAGCGAAGGCGTTCTGTCGGCTTACAAGGACAACGCTTCGGTGATCGTCGGCTCCGTGGCCGGTCGTTTCTTCCCGGACCCTGAAACCCGCCAGTACGGCGCGGTGCAGGAGCCGGTGCACATCCTGATGAAGGTTGAAACCCACAACCACCCGACCGCGATCGCCCCGTTCCCGGGCGCGTCCACCGGTTCCGGCGGCGAAATCCGCGACGAAGGCGCGACCGGTCGTGGCGCCAAGCCGAAGGCCGGCCTGACCGGCTTCACCGTGTCCAACCTGCAGATCCCGGGCTTCGAACAGCCGTGGGAAGTGCCGTACGGCAAGCCTGAGCGCATCGTGACCGCGCTGGACATCATGATCGAAGGCCCGCTGGGCGGCGCTGCGTTCAACAACGAATTCGGTCGTCCGGCCCTGACCGGCTACTTCCGTACCTTCGAACAATCGATTACCACCCCGCACGGTGACGAAGTTCGCGGTTATCACAAGCCGATCATGCTGGCTGGCGGCATGGGCAACATCCGTGAAGAACACGTCAAGAAAGGCGAGATCGTCGTCGGCTCCAAGCTGATCGTGCTCGGCGGCCCGGCGATGTTGATCGGCCTGGGTGGCGGCGCGGCTTCTTCCATGGCCACCGGCACCAGCTCGGCAGACCTCGACTTCGCTTCGGTACAGCGCGAAAACCCGGAAATGGAACGTCGCTGCCAGGAAGTCATCGACCGTTGCTGGCAGCTGGGCGACAAGAACCCGATCAGCTTCATCCACGACGTGGGTGCGGGCGGTCTGTCCAACGCCTTCCCGGAACTGGTCAACGACGGCGACCGTGGTGGCCGTTTCGAACTGCGCAACATTCCAAACGACGAGCCGGGCATGGCCCCGCACGAAATCTGGTCCAACGAATCCCAGGAACGTTACGTTCTGGCGGTCGGTCCGGCTGATTTCGAGCGCTTCAAGGCGATCTGCGAACGTGAGCGTTGCCCGTTCGCCGTGGTCGGTGAAGCCACTGCCGAACCGCAGCTGACCGTGACCGACAGCCACTTCGGCAACAGCCCGGTGGACATGCCACTGGAAGTGCTGCTGGGCAAGGCTCCACGCATGCACCGTTCGGTGGTTCGTGAAAACGAGCTGGGCGACGATTTCGATCCGTCGACCCTCGACATCGCCAACTGCGTCGAGCGCGTTCTGCATCACCCGGCCGTGGCCAGCAAGAGCTTCCTGATCACCATCGGCGACCGCACCATCACCGGCCTCGTGGCCCGTGACCAGATGGTCGGCCCGTGGCAAGTGCCGGTGGCCGACGTTGCCGTCACCGCCACCAGCTTCGACGTCTACACCGGTGAAGCCATGGCCATGGGCGAGCGCACTCCGCTGGCACTGCTGGACGCCCCGGCGTCGGGCCGCATGGCCATCGGTGAAACCCTGACCAACATTGCGGCTTCGCGCATCGGCAAGATCTCCGACATCAAGCTGTCGGCGAACTGGATGTCGGCGGCCGGTCACCCGGGTGAGGACGCACGCCTGTACGACACCGTGAAAGCGGTCGGCATGGAACTGTGCCCTGAGCTGGGTATCACCATTCCGGTGGGCAAGGACTCGATGTCCATGGCCACGCGCTGGAACGATGAAGGCGTGGACAAGTCCGTCACGTCGCCAATGTCGTTGATCGTGACCGGTTTCGCGCCAGTGACTGACATCCGTCAGACCCTGACCCCGCAACTGCGCATGGACAAGGGCACCACCGACCTGATCCTGATCGATCTGGGTCGTGGTCAGAACCGCATGGGCGCCTCGATCCTGGCTCAGGTTCACGGCAAACTCGGCAGTCAGGCTCCGGACGTCGATGACGCCGAAGACCTCAAAGCCTTCTTCGCGGTGATCCAGGGCCTCAACGCCGACGGTCATCTGCTGGCTTACCACGACCGTTCCGACGGTGGTCTGCTGACCAGCGTTGTCGAGATGGCCTTCGCCGGTCACTGCGGCCTGAGCCTGAACCTCGACGGTCTGGCGGAAACCAGCGCCGACATCGCCGCCATCCTGTTCAACGAAGAGCTGGGCGCCGTGATCCAGGTTCGCCAGGACGCTACCCCGGACATCCTCGCGCAGTTCAGCGCTGCCGGCCTGGGTGACTGCGTGTCGGTGATCGGTCAGCCAGTCAACAATGGCGAGATCGGCATCACCTTCAACGGTGACACCGTATTCGAAGGCCAGCGCCGTCTGCTGCAACGCCAGTGGGCCGAGACCAGCTACCAGATCCAGCGTCTGCGTGACAACGCCGACTGCGCCGAGCAAGAGTTCGACGTGCTGCTGGAAGAAGACAACCCTGGCCTGAGCGTCAAGCTGAGCTACGACATCAACCAGGACATCGCCGCGCCTTACATCAAGAAAGGCATTCGCCCACAGGTTGCCGTACTGCGTGAGCAGGGCGTCAACGGTCAGGTGGAAATGGCGGCTGCGTTCGATCGCGCCGGTTTCAACGCAATCGATGTGCACATGAGCGACATTCTGGCCGGCCGTGTCGACCTGAACGAGTTCAAGGGTATGGTCGCCTGCGGTGGCTTCTCTTACGGTGACGTGTTGGGTGCCGGTGAAGGCTGGGCGAAATCCGCGCTGTTCAACAGCCGTGCCCGCGATGCGTTCCAGGGCTTCTTCGAACGTAACGACAGCTTCACCCTCGGCGTGTGCAACGGTTGCCAGATGATGTCCAACCTGCACGAGCTGATCCCGGGCAGCGAGTTCTGGCCGCACTTCGTGCGCAACCGTTCCGAGCAGTTCGAAGCCCGTGTTGCCATGGTGCAGATCCAGGAGTCGAACTCGATCTTCCTGCAGGGCATGGCCGGTTCGCGCATGCCGATCGCCATCGCCCACGGTGAGGGCCATGCCGAGTTCTCCAGCGAAGAGGCACTGCTGGAAGCCGATCTGTCCGGTTGCGTGGCGATGCGTTTCGTCGACAACCACGGCAAGGTCACCGAAAACTACCCGGCCAACCCGAACGGCTCACCGCGCGGGATCACCGGTCTGACCAGCCGCGACGGTCGCGTAACGATCATGATGCCGCACCCGGAACGTGTGTTCCGCGCCGTGCAGAACTCGTGGCGTTCCGATGACTGGAACGAAGATGCACCGCTGATGCGCATGTTCCGTAATGCTCGTGTGTGGGTGAACTAAGCGCTGTGTACAAGCTCAGCTTTTTTGTTCCCGACAGTCATGTCGACGTGGTCAAGAGTGCCGTGTTCGCCGCCGGTGGCGGGCGGATCGGTGCTTACGACCACTGTGCATGGCAGGTGTTGGGCCTTGGCCAGTTTCGTCCACTGGATGGCAGTCAGCCGTTCATTGGCGAGGCAGGGCAGGTCGAGCAGGTCGAGGAATGGAAGGTTGAGCTGGTGGTGGCGGATGAGTTGATTCGCCCGGTGGTGGCGGCTCTGAAGCAGAGCCATCCCTACGAGACACCGGCTTATGAAGTCTGGCGACTGGAGGATTTCTGATTCTCCGGTGCTGAAATGAAAAACCCGCTGAAAGTGATTTCAGCGGGTTTTTTGTTGCTTGCGATTCAAAGGATGTACACCGATCCAGTGTGGGAGCGGGCTTGCTCGCGAAGGCGTTCTAATCGGCAACATTGATGCTGAATGTGATGGCCTTTTCGCGAGCAAGCCCGCTCCCACATTGGTTCGGTGTGTTTCCGAAATCTAGACCTTGGCACTGACTTCGCTACGATTGACCAATGCTTCCAATGCATCACTCAAACTCGGCGCCTTGTCACCAATCAGCAGATGCCAAACGCCACCGTCCAGCTGACTCACACCCTGGCAACCCAGCGCTTTCAAATCACATTCCGACAAGGCCTTGCCATCGGCCAGTTGCAGGCGGATGCGGGTCATTGCGATGCAATCGAGTTGCAGCACATTGTCGCCACCGCCCAGCGCATTGAGCCATTGCTGCGCCTCGGGTGTCGCCACGGCGGCAGGTTGCGTTGCCTCGATTTCTGCCGCCGGTGAAGACACGATGGCGCGACCCAACGCCGGCATCGCCAGGCGAATCTCGTCGGCGATGGCATCGGCCATCGGCCCGACCACCACCTGCAAACTCCCGCCCTTGCCCGGACGCACCACGGCCATGGCGCCGAGCGCTTTCAAATCTGTATCCGAGGCCTTGTGGCGATCCACCATGTCCAGGCGCAAGCGCGTGGTGCAGGCGCCGACGGTGATCAGGTTTTCGGCACCGCCCAGGGCCTTGATGTAAGCCCCGGCGCGTTCATTGTCGGCCACCGCCACCTGCGGGGCGGCAGCGCTGGTTTCGCGGCCCGGTGTCTTCAGGTCGAAACGACGGATGCAGTAATCGAACACCATGTAATAGATCACGGCATACGCCAGGCCCACCGGGAACACCAGCCAGCCGTTGGTGGATTTGCCCCAGCCCAGCACCATGTCGATGAAGCCGCCGGAGAACGTGAAGCCCAGGTGAATGTTCAGCGCATTGGTGATGGCCATCGACAGACCGGTCAGCAACGCATGCAGCAGAAACAGCAGCGGCGCGAGGAACATGAAGGCGAATTCGATCGGCTCGGTCACGCCGGTCAGGAACGCGGTCAGGGCCATTGACAGGAAAATCCCGCCCATCACCTTGCGTCGTTCCGGCAGGGCGTTGCGGTACATTGCCAGGCACGCGGCGGGCAGGCCGAAGATCATCATCGGGAACATGCCGGTCATGAACTGACCGCCTTTCGGGTCACCGGCGAAGTAGCGCGACAGGTCGCCGGTGACCAGCGCACCGGTGGTGGGGTCGGTGAAATTGCCGAACACGAACCACGCCATGTTATTGAGGATGTGGTGCAGGCCAGTGACGATCAGCAGGCGGTTGAACACGCCGAAGACGAACGCACCGATGCTGCCACTTTCCATCATCAGTGTGCCGAAGCTGTTGATGCCGTGCTGGATCGGCGGCCAGATGTAGCCGAACACTACGCCCAGGCCCACAGCGGCGAACCCGGTGACAATCGGCACGAAACGCCGGCCACCGAAGAATGCCAGGTATTCCGGTAGCTTGATGTCCTTGAAACGGTTGTACAGCGCGCCGGCCATCAGACCGCTGACGATCCCGGCGAGCATGCCCATGTTGATGCTCGGGTCGAGCACTTTGAGCGTGGCGATCATCACCAGGTAGCCGATCACCCCGGCAAGCCCCGCCGTACCGTTGTTGTCTTTGGCGAAACCGACCGCGATGCCGATGGCGAAGATCATGGCCAGGTTGGCGAAAATCACCTGACCGGCGTCGTGGATGATCGCGATGTTGAGCAGGTCGGTATCGCCCAGGCGCAGCAGCAGGCCGGCAATCGGCAGGATCGCGATTGGCAGCATCAGTGCGCGGCCGAGGCGTTGCAGGCCTTCAATAAAGTATTGGTACATGGCGGTTCTCCCTGGATTCTTGTTGTTCTTTAGCTCAGAGGCCAATGCTGGTGGCAGGCATGACGCACGGCGCTGGCACTGCTCAGCTTGAGCAGGCCCAGGCTGATGCGCCGGCATTCGCTGGCATCGAGATGGCGCACGCGGTCCTTGATTTCACCGATCTGTACCGGGCTCACCGACAATTCGCTGACTCCCAGGCCGATCAACACCGGCGTGGCCAGTGGATCGGACGCCAGTGCACCGCACACGCCGACCCAACGTTTGTGCTGCGCCGCACCGGCGCAGGTCTGGGCGATCAACCGCAGCAGGGCCGGGTGCAACGCATCGACGCGTGCGGCGAGACCGGCGTGGTCGCGGTCCATGGCCAGGGTGTATTGCGACAGGTCATTGGTGCCGATGGACAGGAAATCCGCGTGCTCCGCCAGTTGCTCGGCCAGCAGCGCGGCGGCCGGCACTTCAATCATCACCCCCAGCTCCGGGCGTTGCGCCAGACCGAGTTCACCGCACAAGGCGTCGAGGCGCTGGCGAATGTGCAGCAGTTCATCAACTTCAGTGATCATCGGCAGCAGGATCCGGCAGCGTGACAACGGGCGCAGGTGCAGTAGTGCGCGCAGTTGCTGGTCGAGCAGTTCCGGGCGAACCTGGGCCAGACGAATGCCGCGCAGGCCGAGCACCGGATTGGCCTCGGCGGGCAGTGGCAGGTAGTCCAGTTGCTTGTCGCCACCGACGTCGATGGTGCGGATGATCACTGACTTGTCGCCCATGGCATCGAGCACCGCTTGATAAGCCTGGTGTTGTTCCTGTTCATCCGGGGCAGTCAGGCGGTCGACGAAGAGAAATTCGGTGCGCAGCAAGCCGACGCCGTCGGCGCCATTGGCCAATGCGTCTGCCGCTTCCGTGCTGGATGCCACGTTGGCCGCGACTTCAATTTGCAGGCCATCGGTGGTCAGTGCCGTTGTATGCGCCTGGGCCTGTTGTTCGGCGCGGCGTTGTTGCTGTTGCTGTTGCAGCTGGCGCACGTCCGCCAGGCGCTCGGCATTGGGTGTCAGTTCGAGGCGACCGCCGTCGGCGTCCAGCACCACCGGTTGCCCCTGTCGTTGATCCAGCAGCGTCGAACCCAGTGCGACCATGCACGGCAGGCCTTTGCCCCGGGCCAGAATCGCCACGTGGGAAGTCGCACCACCCTCGGCCATACACAACCCGGCGACGTCTTGCTGGCTCAGTTGCAGCAAATCGGAAGGCGTCAGTTCATGGGCCGCGACGATGGCGCCGGCCGGCACGTCGTAATGCCAGGTATCGCCGAGCAATACGCGCAGCACCCGTTGCTTGAGGTCGCGCAGGTCATTGGCGCGTTCGGCGAGCAATGTGCTACCGGTTTGCTGGAGGACTTCGCATTGCGCGTCGATGGCCTGGCTCCAGGCATGAGTCGCGGCCGTGCCTTGGGCGACGGATTGACTGGCGGCGTCCAGCAAGGCCGGATCTTCGAGCAGCGCCAGGTGTGCGGCGAAGATCGCCTCTTCGGCGCTGTCCTTGTGTTTTTTCGCCAAGGCCAGCGTGTGGTCGATGTCGCTGCGCACCTGGCTCAGTGCCGCGTCCAGAACCTGGCGTTGCTGCTGCGGATCATGATGGCCGGCATCCACCGGCAGGCTGATCGCATTCAGGCGAAACAGCGGCCCGCCGACCAGGCCGGGCGCCGCGCAGACGCCGTGCAACACACCGGCTTCGGCGGGGCGATTGCGTTGGGCAATCGTCGGTGGCGCGGTGGCGTGACTGTCTTCGGCCAAGGCTGTGGATAACGCGGTCAGCAAGGCTTGCAGCGCGGCTTCGGCATCCGGGCCTTGGCAACTGACCTGGACTTCTGCCTGCTCGCCGATGGCCAGCCCCATCAGGCCGATCAGGCTGTCGCAGGTTGCCGACTTGCCGGCGAAATGCAGCCGCGATTTGCTTTTGAAACCTTGCGCGGTCTGACGGATCAACGCGGCCGGCCGCGCGTGCAGACCACCACGGTGAGCAATGCGTGCGAGGCCGACAATCTCTGCGCCGGCAAACTCGACATCGACCTCTGCGGTCGATGTCTGTCGACGAATGATGTGCAGCAGCGGCTCACCGACTTTCACCGATTTGAGGGTGATGGGCCGCGCCTGAAAGTCCTGGCTGTTAGTGAGGATCAGCAGGCTGACCAGGCTTTTGCACTGTTGCGCGACCTTGTCCAGGTCGTAGCGCAGCAGGGGTTGGCCATTGGCGACGCGCGCACCTTCCTTGACCAGCATGGAGAAACCCTGACCCTGCAATTCGACCGTGTCGAGGCCCAGGTGCAGGAGCAATTCCGCGCCGTTGTCGGCTCGCAGGGTCACCGCATGACCAGTGCGGGCGACATGCACCACCACGCCCGCGCAGGGGGCGTGAAGCGTGTCGTTGAGCGGATCGATGGCGATGCCGTCACCCATGGCGCCGCTGGCAAACACCGGGTCCGGGACTTTGGCGAGCGTGAGCACCGGGCCGCTGAGCGGGGCGCTTAAAGTCAGCTCTTTATTGTTGTTGTGCATGGCTCGGTCTCATAAAAATGCAGTTCAGATCAACTCGCGATCCTTCTGTAGGAGCGAGCTTGCTCGCGAAGAACCTGAGAACAACGCGTTCATTCAGGAAACACGCGTTATCGTTAACGTCCATCGCGCGCAAGCTCGCTCCTACAAGGGGGGTTAGTGCGTACGAGTGACTTTGCTCAAGTGCCGTGGCTGGTCCGGGTCCATGCCGCGGGCCACGGCCAGGCCGGCGGCCATCACGTAGAAACTCTGGATCGCCAGAATCGGGTCGAGTGCCGGGTGTTCGGCGCGGGTCAGCGTCAGGTCGCGTTCGGGCACGTCATCCGGTGCGGCCAGCAGGACACGGGCGCCGCGCTGGCGCATGTCGGCCGCCAGGCTCAGCAAACCGGCCTGCTCGGCACCCCGTGGGGCGAACACCAGCAGCGGGTAGTTGTCGCCGATCAGGGCCATCGGGCCGTGACGGACCTCGGCGCTGCTGAAGGCTTCGGCCTGGATCGCCGAGGTTTCCTTGAACTTGAGCGCGGCTTCCTGGGCGATGGCAAAACCGGCGCCACGGCCGATCACCATCAGCCGCTGGCAATCGCGCAAGGCGTCGATGGCCGGGCTCCAGTCCTGTTGCGCGGCGTCGCGCAGGCCATCGGGTAAGGCAGAGCCGGCCTCGAGCAGTTCGGCGTCTTCTTTCCAGTGGCCAATCAGCCGGGCGCTGGCGCTGAGGGTGGCGATAAAACTCTTGGTCGCGGCGACGCTGCTTTCAGTGCCGGCACACAGCGGCAGGCTGAATTCACAGGCTGCTTCGAGCGGCGAGTCCTCGGCATTGACCAGCGAAATGCTCAAGGCACCGCGCTTGCGCAACAGGCGCAGGCTGTTGACCAGGTCCGGGCTTTGCCCCGATTGCGAAAAAGCGAATGCCGCCTGGCCGCTGACCTTCAACGGTGCCTGCTGCATGGTCACCACTGACATCGGCAACGACGCCACCGGGATGCCCAGCAGTTGCATGGTCAGGTAGGCGAAGTAGCTGGCGGCGTGGTCGGAGCTGCCGCGGGCCACGGTCATGACCACTTGCGGCGGCTGACGGCGCAGGCGTCCGGCGATCTCGATCAACTGCGGGTCGAGTTGTTGCAGCTGGGCTTGCACGGCCTCGAACGAGGACAGCGCCTCTTCAAGCATTTTTGAAGTCAATGTCTTCTCCTTCGACCATGACAGCGGTCAGTTTCAGTGAGCGATCCAGCCGCACGCAGTCGGCCCAGGCCCCCGGTTGCAGGCGCCCGCGTTCGGTGATGCCGAGGTAGTCGGCGGGGAATTGCGACAGGCGCTGCGAGGCTTCGGCGATGGGCAGGCCGATCTTCACCAGATTGCGCAGGGCCTGATCCATGGTCAGGGTGCTGCCGGCCAGGGTGCCGTCGGGCAGGCGCACGCCGCCCAGGCATTTGGTCACGGTGTGGCTGCCGAGTTTGTATTCGCCGTCGGGCATGCCGGCGGCGGCGGTCGAGTCGGTGACGCAGTACAGGCACGGGATCGAACGCAGGGCCACGCGGATCGCACCGGGATGCACGTGCAGCAAGTCCGGAATCAGTTCGGCGTATTGGGCGTGGGCCAGTGCCGCGCCGACGATCCCCGGTTCGCGGTGATGCAGCGGGCTCATGGCGTTGTAGAGGTGGGTGAAGCTGCTGGCGCCGGCTGCCAGCGCAGCCACGCCTTCTTCGTAACTGCCCAGGGTGTGGCCGATCTGCATGCGGATGCCGCGGGCGCTGAGGTCACGGATCAAGGCGTCGTGGCCGGCAATTTCCGGGGCAATGGTGATCACCCGGATCGGTGCGAGCGCCAGGTACGCTTCGACTTCGGCCATCAGCGCGGTGTGGGCGAAGTTGGGTTGCGCGCCGAGTTTGCCGGGGTTGATGTAGGGGCCTTCGAGGTGCACGCCGAGCACCCGGGCGCAGCCTTGGGGTCGCTGCTCACAGAATTCGCCGACGGCCTTGAGCACGCGCAAGATCTCTTCGTTCGGTGCGGTCATGGTGGTGGCCAGCAGCGACGTGGTGCCGAAGCGTACGTGGGTGCGGGTGATGGTTTCGAAGGCCGGCGTGCCCTCCATGATGTCTTTGCCGCCGCCTCCGTGCACGTGCAGGTCGATGAAGCCCGGCAGCAGGTACGGCAGATCGTTGTCCGCTGGATCGCAGGACACGCCTTCGATGGCGACGACCTTGCCGTGTTCGTGAACCAGCCGGCCGCGAACCCAGCCGTCGGGGGTGAGGATGTTGTCTTCGGACATGTGGGGATCTCGGTGTTTAGCGACGCAGCTCTTTATCTACGAAACTCTTTATCTACGAAGCTCTGCGACAAAGTCGTAGTAGTCGTTGCGGCAATAGGTGTCGGTGACTTCGATCGGTGTGTTGTCTTCCAGGTAGCCGACCCGTGTCATCAGCAGCATGGCGGTGCCGGGGGCGATACCGACCAGCGCGGCGAACTCGTCCGAAGCGTTGATCGCCTGGATATGCTGCAAGGCGCGGACAACCGGTTTGCCGATGCCGTCGAGGAATTGGTAGAGGGAGTCGCCGATCATTTGCGGCTTGGGAATGATCGAGGCGGGCAGGGTGCTCATCTCGATAGCCATCACGGTGTCGTCGGCTTTACGCAGGCGTTTGAGGCGCACGACTTTGTCGTTGGGCGACAGGCCGAGGCGGATCAGTTCTTCGTGGGTCGGCAGGGTGATTGTCCGCTCCAGCCATTGCGAACTGGGAACAAATCCCTTGAGGCGCAGCATTTCACTGAAGCTTGAAAGGCGCGACAGCGGTTGTTCGAGGCGCGGCGTGATGAAGGTGCCGGAGCCCTGGTTGCGACGGATCAGGCCTTGTTCGAGCAGCACTTCCAGCGCCTTGCGGGCAGTGACGCGGGAGATGCCCAGTGTCTCGCTCAGGTTGCGCTCCGAAGGCATGGCCTGCTCGGCTTTCCACTGGCCGGCATGGATCGCCGCTTCCAGGTTGCGCGCCAGTTGCAGGTAGAGCGGCGTGGGCTGGGTGTCGTCGGGGCGCAGGGCGTGGAGATCGTTCATGGCGGTGTCCGGGGCGGATATTGGAGTGTTGTCACCCTTGAATGGAGCAAAAACTAATACCACTTAAATACCATGTCAATGCCACTGACTGGCAGGGGCGCAGTAAATCAGGCTCTGAAGAGCGATTGAAATGGGAAGGTGTTCGAAGTGGTATTAGAGGTTGGGAGTTCAATAGCAAAGATCGCAGCCTGCGCCAGCTTCTGGGAAGGGAACTGGTATCTCCCCGGCAGGTGCTGTCGCAGGCCGCGATCTATTGAATTTATTTTTTCGAGGGCGACCGACGGTGGCGGTCAGAGGAGGAATTTCGACCTGTAGCAGCTGGCGAAGCCTGCGTTCGGCTGCGTAGCAGTCGTAAAACCTGAGTGCGAAGTATTCCTGACACAACGCGTCGGCTGATTTCACGACTGCTTCGCAGCCGAACGCAGGCTTCGCCAGCTGCTACAAGGTGGGTGGTGCTATTACGGACGAATCTCGATCATCGTGCCGTCCGGCACCAGGTTCCAGACTTCGCGCATGTCCATGTTGCGCATGGCGATGCAGCCGTCGGTCCAGTCCAGGGTGTGGAACAGGTCTTCCGGGGTGTCTTCGCTGTCCGGGGTGCCGTGGATCATGATCATGCCGCCGGGCTCGACGCCTTCACGACGGGCGCGGGCAGAGTCGCTGATGTTCGGGTAGGAAATGTGCATCGCCAGGTTGAAGCGGTCGCTGATCTTGCGCCAGTCGACCCAGTAGAAACCTTCCGGGGTGCGCTTGTCGCCTTCCATCAGCTTGGGCCCCTTGGGGCGCTTGCCCAGGGAAATGCGATAGGTCTTGAGCGGCTTGCCGTCATTGATCAACTGCAATTGATGGGAAGACTTGAGAATCAGGATCTTCTCGATGACCTTGCCGTCCAGGGTTTCCACGGCAGAAGCCTGGGACACCGTGACGAACGACAAACAGAACAGGGCAAGCAACCAGCGCATTGAAACGATTCCCCAGGAGGTGTCGCGACTATTTATGTATAGAAGTTTTTGCAGGAGCTGCCGCAGGCTCGTGCCGCGTTCGGGCGGTCTTTCGGCGCCTTTGAGTGATGCCGGGATGACATCAGATAATGGCAGGCTGAGCAAGTGGCGGGATCGATTCAGACCGAACGGGATAGACCTCGGTCCGCCGGTCAGCGAAGAAGCATTCTAAGGTACGGCCCACCGTGCGGAAAGCCAGCTCATCCCATGGAATGTCCGCTTCGTCGAATAGTTGCACTTCCAGGCTCTCGGGGCCGGCGGAAAAATCCAGGTCCGCCAGTTCGGCACGGAAGAACACATGCACCTGGCTGATGTGCGGCACGTCGATCAGGGTATAGATGCTCAGGTTGCGCACCCGGGCGCAAGCTTCCTCGGCGGTTTCGCGAATGGCTGCCTGCTCGATGGTTTCGCCGTTCTCCATGAAACCGGCGGGCAGGGTCCAGTAGCCGCGACGTGGCTCGATGGCTCGCCGGCACAACAACACCTTGGTGCCCCAAGTCGCCACGCAGCCGGCGACGATGTTGGGGTTCTGGTAGTGAATGGCCTGACAGCTGTCGCAGACAAAACGCAGGCGCGAATCGCCCTCGGGAATGCGCTGGGTTACCGGGTTACCGCACTGGCTGCAAAATTTCATGCTGGGGTTCCTGAATGCTGCGCCTATCTTGGCGTGCGGCAGTGCCGGTCGGCAAGTTGTCGTTTCGCGACATGGGACGGTTGCGGGGGTTGGGCGGCCGCAGCGATTGGTGCATGATGCCGGGTAAGGCACAAATCGAGAACACTCATGCTGGACGAGCTACTGCATCGGGTTAGTAACCACACTCCACGCACACTGGAGACCGATCGTCGTTTTCCCGAGGCCGCGGTGCTGGTGCCCATCACCCGCAGTGACGAGCCCGAGCTGGTGTTGACCCTGCGTGCCAGTGGCCTGTCGACCCATGGCGGCGAAGTCGCCTTCCCCGGTGGTCGCCGCGACCCCGAAGATCCCGACCTGATTTTCACCGCCCTGCGTGAAGCCGAGGAAGAAATCGGCCTGCCGCCGGGGCTGGTCGAGGTGATCGGCCCGCTCAGCCCGCTGATCAGCCTGCATGGCATCATGGTCACGCCCTATGTCGGGGTGATCCCGGATTTTGTCGAATACCGGGCCAACGATGCCGAGATCGCCGCGGTGTTCAGCGTGCCTCTGGAGTTCTTCCGCAAAGACCCCCGCGAACATACCCATCGCATCGACTATCAGGGCCGCAGCTGGTACGTGCCGAGCTATCGCTTTGGCGAATACAAGATCTGGGGGCTGACGGCGATCATGATCGTCGAGTTGATCAACCTGCTGTATGACGCCAAAATCAGCCTGCATCAGCCTCCCAAAAGCTTTATCAATATCTGAAGCCATCGTTCGAATGGCACTGCCCGAGCCCTGAGGAAAACAACAATGAAATACCGCCTGGGCGACGCCCGTGTCGAAACCCATCCACAGAGCTGGGTCGCCCCCAATGCCGTGCTGGTGGGCAAGGTCAAGCTGGAAGAGGGCGCCAACGTCTGGTTCAACGCCGTGCTGCGCGGCGACAACGAATTGATCCTGATCGGCAGGAACAGCAACGTCCAGGACGGCACCGTGATGCACACCGACATGGGCTACCCGCTGACCATCGGTACCGGCGTGACCATAGGCCACAACGCCATGCTCCACGGCTGCACCGTCGGCGACTACAGCCTGATCGGCATCAACGCGGTGATTCTCAATGGCGCGAAGATCGGCAAGAACTGCATCATCGGCGCCAACTCGCTGATCGGCGAAGGCAAGGAGATTCCGGACGGCTCGCTGGTCATGGGCTCGCCCGGCAAAGTGGTGCGCGAATTGACCGAGCCGCAAATCAGGATGCTGGAAGCCAGCGCTGCTCACTACGTGCACAACTCGCAGCGCTATGCCCGCGACCTGGCCGAGCAGGAAGAATGACTGCCGCTGAACGCCCGGTAGCATCGCCCTGCGTGAACATTTGTGCGCTGGATGACGATGACATCTGCACCGGTTGCCAGCGCACGGTGGAAGAAATCACCCGCTGGAGCCGCATGGACAACGCCGAGCGGCGCAAGGTGTTGGGGTTGTGTCATGAACGGGCGAAGGCCAGCGGGTTGATCTGGATGCTCAACAAAACACCGAACCGGTAGCAGCTGGCGAAGCCTGCGTTCGGCTGCGAAGCAGGCGCAAATTCTGAGTCCCCAGTCTTCCAGAAAGTCCGCGTTGCCTGATTCCACGACTGCTGCGCAGCCGAACGCAGGCTTCGCCAGCTGCTACAAGGATTGCGTTGCATCATGGTTCGAAGTTCGCCGGGGTCGCCGCCGTGTGGCTGATCATGGCCTGGCGTCTGCGCAAACAGGCTGTCGTCGGCTGAAGTTCATGTAAAATGCCGCGCTTTCTCCCTATGGGAAGCGTGCTTCCCTCGATGATCCGCTTCTTTGAGGACCTTCAGATGACCCGTATCGGAACTCCATTGTCGCCCACCGCGACCCGCGTATTGATGTGTGGCTGTGGCGAGTTGGGCAAGGAAGTGGTGATCGAGCTGCAACGCCTGGGCGTTGAAGTGATTGCCGTGGACCGTTACGCCAACGCGCCGGCCATGCAGGTGGCGCACCGCAGCCACGTGATCAACATGCTCGACGGTGCCGCCTTGCGTGCCGTGATCGAAGCCGAGAAGCCGCACTTCATTGTCCCGGAAATCGAAGCCATCGCCACCGCGACCCTGGTGGAACTGGAGGCCGAAGGCTTCACCGTGATCCCGACTGCCCGCGCCGCGCAGTTGACCATGAACCGCGAAGGCATCCGTCGCCTGGCCGCTGAAGAGCTGGACCTGCCAACCTCGCCGTACCACTTCGCCGACACCTTCGAGGACTACAGCAAAGCCGTTGAAGACCTCGGTTTCCCATGCGTGGTCAAGCCGGTCATGAGTTCCTCGGGCAAGGGCCAGAGCTTGCTGCGTAGCGTCGATGACGTGCAGAAGGCCTGGGACTACGCCCAGGAAGGTGGCCGTGCCGGTAAAGGCCGGGTGATCATCGAAGGCTTCATCGATTTCGACTACGAAATCACCCTGCTGACCGTGCGCCACGTCGGCGGCACCACCTTCTGCGCGCCGGTCGGCCACCGTCAGGAGAAGGGCGACTATCAGGAATCCTGGCAGCCGCAAGCCATGAGCCCGGTTGCCCTGGCTGAATCCGAGCGTGTCGCCAAAGCCGTAACCGAAGCCTTGGGTGGTCGTGGCCTGTTCGGCGTCGAACTGTTCATCAAAGGTGATCAGGTGTGGTTCAGCGAAGTCTCGCCGCGCCCGCACGACACCGGTCTGGTCACGCTGATTTCCCAGGACCTGTCGCAATTCGCCCTGCATGCACGGGCCATTCTCGGTCTGCCGATTCCGTTGATCCGTCAGTTCGGGCCTTCGGCTTCGGCGGTGATCCTGGTGGAAGGGCAGTCGACCCAGACCGCTTTCGCCAACCTGGGCGCTGCCCTGAGCGAGCCGGATACCGCGCTTCGCCTGTTCGGCAAGCCTGAAGTCAACGGCCAGCGCCGCATGGGCGTGGCCCTGGCGCGCGACGAGTCGATCGAAGCCGCCCGCGCCAAGGCAACCCGTGCTTCGCAAGCGGTTGTCGTAGAGCTGTAAAACTTCTCGGGCAAGTCTGCAATCCCTGTGGGAGCGGGCTTGCCCGCGAAGGCGTCGGCACATCAAACATGGGTGTTGACTGACCCACCGTCTTCGCGGGCAAGCCCGTTCCCACAGGATCGGTGCCAGGCATCAGGTCCGGGTCGACCTATAATTTGTGGATGCCCAAGACCCTTCATCAAAGCTTCAGGCCTTTACCCCATGAATTCCCAAAGCATCATCGTCCCGAAAATCTCCACCCTGCCGGTGCACGAACCCCGGGCCCGGGCCGTTGTGCGCTGGCTGGTGCGCAAGAACATCATCCAGGAAGAACTGACCACTTGCGGTCGCACCGGCAATCGCATGGCCCACGCCATCGCCGACGGTGCCCGCGCAGTGGTCCTGCACCCCGAAGCCCTGCCGTTCGGCGAGCCGATCAATGGCCTGGAGATCATCACCAAGCGTTGTATCTATACGCCAGCCAAGGGGTTCCTTGAAGAGGCGGGCTGCGCCGAGTGTCGCAAGGAAGTCGGTGAAGCGCTGTTCGAAAGCCTGGAAGACTGGATGCCGGGGCGTACCGACAACTTCACCTGCCCCGAATGCGGGCATGAAGACGACATCAACGGCTTTCTGTTCCTGCAGGAATGCGGCTTCTCCAACCTCGGTTTCATCTTCAATAACTGGGCCGAAGCCGGGTTCAAGCAGAGCTTTCTCGACGAATTCGCCGATTGGCTCGATCAGCCGGTCAGTTGGGTGAAAGTCGAGTTGTAGGCGGCGCCAATCCCCGTATGTCAGTAATGCCAATAATAGACAGAGTTTTACATTGAACCCGAGAGGGTGTCTGACTATAATGGCGCGCTTCCATTTTCCCGCTCGGGAGCCCCCGCGATGCTGCGTATCAGCCAAGAAGCTCTGACATTCGACGACATTCTCCTAGTGCCCGGTTATTCCGAGGTGCTTCCTAACGAAGTCAGTCTCAAGACCCGCCTTACCCGTGGCATCGAGCTGAATATTCCACTGGTCTCCGCCGCCATGGACACCGTCACTGAAGCCCGTCTGGCAATCGCCATGGCTCAGGAAGGTGGTATCGGTATCATCCACAAGAACATGACCATCGAGCAGCAAGCTGCCGAAGTGCGCAAGGTCAAGCGTTACGAAGCCGGTGTGGTCAAGGACCCGATCACCATCGTCGCCGACGCTACCGTGCGCGAACTGTTCGAATTGACCCGCATGCACAATATCTCCGGCGTTCCGGTGCTGCACAATGGCGACCTGGTCGGCATTGTCACCTCCCGTGACGTGCGTTTCGAGAACCGTCTGGAAGCCACTGTCCGTGAAGTGATGACGCCTAAAGAGCGTCTGGTCACGGTCAAGGAAGGCGCCGACAAGAACGATGTGCGTGAACTGCTGCACAAGCACCGCATCGAACGCGTGCTGATCGTCGACGACAAATTCGCCCTCAAAGGCATGATGACCGTCAACGACATCGAAAAAGCCAAGGCTTACCCGCTGGCCAGCAAGGACGATCAAGGTCGTCTGCGCGTTGGCGCTGCAGTCGGCACCGGTAAAGACACCGGTGACCGCGTTGCAGCCCTGGTCGCCGCCGGCGTTGACGTGGTGGTGGTCGACACCGCTCACGGTCACTCCAAAGGCGTGATCGACCGCGTTCGCTGGGTCAAGCAGAACTTCCCTGAAGTGCAGGTCATCGGCGGCAACATCGCCACCGGCGCTGCCGCCAAGGCCCTGGCCGAAGCCGGCGCTGACGCCGTCAAGGTCGGTATCGGCCCTGGCTCGATCTGCACCACCCGTATCGTCGCCGGTGTCGGCGTGCCGCAAATCAGTGCCATCGCCAACGTTGCCGCTGCCCTTGAAGGCACGGGTGTGCCGTTGATCGCCGACGGCGGCATCCGTTTCTCCGGTGACCTGTCCAAGGCCATCGTGGCCGGTGCCTCCTGCGTGATGATGGGCTCGATGTTCGCCGGTACCGAAGAAGCGCCGGGCGAGATCGAACTGTTCCAGGGCCGTTCGTACAAGGCTTATCGCGGCATGGGTTCGCTGGGCGCCATGTCCCAGGCCCAGGGTTCCTCCGACCGTTACTTCCAGGACTCCTCGGCAGGCGCCGAGAAGCTTGTACCTGAAGGGATCGAAGGGCGTGTTCCGTACAAGGGCACCCTGAGCGCGATCATCCACCAGTTGATGGGCGGCCTGCGTTCCTCGATGGGCTACACCGGCAGTGCCGACATCGAAGAGATGCGCACCAAGCCCGAGTTCGTGCGGATCACCGGCGCCGGCATGGCCGAATCCCACGTTCACGACGTGCAGATCACCAAGGAAGCGCCAAACTACCGCGTAGGTTGAGCCTTCAAGCAACACGTTAAGCAACCGGGGCTGTTTTATTCAGCCCCGAGTTGTTTCTGAATCACGACTGTTTCCGAATTTTTTAGACGAGACTGAATCATGGCCCTCGACATTCACGCTCACCGCATCCTGATCCTCGACTTCGGTTCCCAGTACACCCAGCTGATCGCCCGCCGCGTGCGTGAAATCGGTGTGTACTGCGAACTGCACCCGTTCGACATGGACGAAGATGCGATCCGCGAATTCGCTCCTAAAGGCGTTATCCTCGCCGGCGGCCCGGAGTCGGTTCACGAAGCCAACAGCCCTCGCTGCCCGCAAGCCGTCTTTGACCTGGGCGTCCCGGTCTTCGGTATCTGCTACGGCATGCAGACCATGGCCGAGCAACTGGGCGGCAAGGTTGAAGGTTCCGAGCTGCGTGAGTTCGGTTACGCCCGCGTTGACGTGGTCGGCAAGAGCCGCCTGCTCGACGGCATCGAAGACCACATCGACGCCGATGGCCTGTTCGGCCTCGACGTATGGATGAGCCACGGTGACAAGGTCACCCGGATGCCGGAAGACTTCCACATCCTGGCCAGCACCCCGAGCTGCCCGATCGCCGGCATGTTCAGCGACGAGCGTCGTTACTACGGCGTGCAGTTCCACCCGGAAGTGACCCACACCAAGCAGGGCGGTCGCATCCTGTCGCGCTTCATCCTCGACATCTGCGAGTGCGAAGCCCTGTGGACCCCGTCCAAGATTGCTGAAGACGCCATCGCCCAGGTTCGCGCCCAGGTCGGCACCGACAACGTCCTGCTCGGCCTGTCCGGCGGCGTGGACTCGTCCGTGGTTGCCGCACTGCTGCACAAGGCCATCGGCGACCAGCTGACCTGCGTGTTCGTCGACAACGGCCTGCTGCGCCTGCACGAAGGCGAGCAAGTGATGGCCATGTTCGCCGAGAACATGGGCGTCAAGGTGATCCGCGCCAACGCCGAAGAGCAGTTCCTGGGCAACCTGGCCGGCGAAGCCGACCCGGAGAAGAAGCGCAAGATCATCGGCCGCACCTTCATCGACGTGTTCGATGCCGAATCCTGCAAGCTGGACAACATCAAGTACCTGGCCCAGGGCACCATCTACCCGGACGTGATCGAGTCGGCTGGCGCGAAAAGCGGCAAGGCCCACGTGATCAAGTCGCACCACAACGTGGGCGGCCTGCCGGAAGAAATGAACCTGAAACTGGTCGAGCCACTGCGCGAGCTGTTCAAGGACGAGGTCCGTCGTCTGGGCCTGGAACTGGGCCTGCCGTACGACATGGTCTACCGTCACCCGTTCCCGGGCCCGGGCCTGGGCGTGCGCATCCTCGGTGAAGTGAAGAAGGAATACGCCGACCTGCTGCGTCGTGCCGACCACATCTTCATCGAAGAACTGCGCAAGGCCGACTGGTACCACAAGGTCAGCCAGGCCTTCGTGGTGTTCCAGCCAGTGAAATCGGTTGGCGTGGTGGGCGATGGCCGTCGTTACGCCTGGGTCGTGGCCCTGCGTGCCGTGGAAACCATCGACTTCATGACCGCGCGTTGGGCACACCTGCCTTACGAACTGCTGGAAACCGTCAGCGGCCGCATCATCAATGAAATCGAAGGCATCTCCCGCGTCACCTACGACGTGTCGAGCAAGCCGCCGGCGACCATTGAGTGGGAGTGATCCACTGCAGGCCCTGATGGCCTGAAGACTGGACCAAATAGAGCCGCGTGAAACCAGAGTTTCACGCGGTTTTTTTGTGCGTGGCTCGCAGGTCAACGTCTCAGGGAACCCGGGTCAGTGTCATGCCCATGCCGGTGAGGGCGTCCATCAATTCCTTGAACGTACCAAAACGCTGGTTGTTGATACTCCACTTGGCGTTTGTGATGTAGAAACCTTTGACATCGCGTGCGATAGGCGTGTGCACCAAGAGTCCCGCCCTGCTGCGATGAACCAATTCAAATTCGCTGCCGATTTTTTCCAGGGTAATCATTCCTGGCTCTTTGAGTACAACGCTCAGCGCCTGTTCCCTGACCAGCCCAGGCGGCAACTCCAGTTGTAGCCGCAAGTCGTTTTTGACGAAGACTTGCGTCAGGTGTTCCGAATGTGTTCCGGTTCTTCCCGGATCTGGCTCGATACCTCTGGCCTGACCTGCTTCGGCACTTTCGATGCGCAGGCCGATACCACCCTCGAGCTCGCTGATCCCCGGAACTCCGTTAAAGGTATTGGCGTGAGATTCACCGACCAGCGCCACCCAACGATGCGCACCCCTGGCTGCCTGGTCGGCATCGATGACCGTCTTGGCGAAGTAGTTCATCATTTCTTGCCGATAGTTGGCGGATGCGCCGGAAATTCCTTTCGATTGATAACTGGCCGTGCAGTCAATGGCCTGCACGCGGATGTGGTTTTTTTGTGCAGCCTTGACCACTTCGCGAAAGGAAAAACGACCGGAAGGGTCAGTTCCGTGGCCCTTGTCGAGCTGTTTCAGGTAGCTCTCCAGATCCTCCGACAGATCGCCACCCCGGTTGAAGATGTCCAGGTCGGCCTGGTGATAGTCAGTGAGCAAATGCTCCATGTACAAGGTCTTGACCTTTTGCTTGGCGAGTATGTCCATGTTTTCGATGAGGAATTGCTTGCTGCCGACGCTCGAGTGGTTTTCGCCGATCACCAGGCCTGGAGATTCCTTGAGCAGCGTCTTGATGATGTCTTTCGGTTTGCTGGCCGCGCTCAGAGCCGGGATGGCGGGGTGTGGCGGCAGTGAAGCGTTGGCAAAGTAGTCATGTGCATCCCGGTACAAAGTTTTGCGCAATGCCTTGAACTGGCTGGTGGGCCCCTCCGGATTTCGGATGTTGACGAAATGGTCATTCAAAGTTTTTTCATCCACTTCGTTCCAGGCCACGGGCTTGAGTTCCTGTCGTAACTCGGTGGGAACATCGTAGGGTGTTGGGGCGCTATCGATGTCGGGCAGAGGGGCGGCCGGGCGTCCCCACGGCAGTTGGTCGAAAAATTTCCCGCCCCCCTTCAGTCCGGGGCGACCGAGAAGTTCCCACTCACCTTCGGCGTTCAGGCGAACCGGCAGGTTGCGGTGGAAGGAGAATGGGTTGGCCGGGTCGATGATCACCCAGGTTTTCATCTCGTTGACGTAGCGGACCTGATAGTAGGAATAGTCGATCCCGATGTAGTTGCCGCCAGTCGGGGGCTGGTAAATGTTGCGATACTTGCCTTCGTCGCTGACCACTTGCAGACCATCGAGAATTTCATTGGTCTGGAAAGGGGCCAGCGCGCTTTCGCTGTCCAGGGGCGGGACTGGGCGTGTGGTGATCACCGAGGGGCGGGGCGTGGCGCCGGCGGTGTATTCAGGCTCGGCGAGGTTTTCCTGGGGAGTGAACTCTTCCTTGGCGCTGCCGACTTCCGATATTTCAACGGCGCCGCGCAGGGCCAACAGGTTGAAAAGGCTGTCGATAGAGGCGGTGATGGCGCCAATGACCCCGCTTTTGCGATCGGCAACGCTGTGTCCATTGACGGCTTCGGCGATGTTCAGGCCAATGTTGGCCAGGCCGGCACCGACGGCCGCAAGGGCGACCGGCCAGCCAGCGACGGCCATGGCGCCAAAAAGTCGGGTAAATGTTGAAAGATAGCCGATCCACATTTTCTCCCGCAGATCGCCATTGGATCGCAGCGACAGATCGGCATCGTCGAACATGCGCTCCCTGACAGAGTCGCGAAGCCAGGTAAAGGCATCCATTTCCAGCGCCGGCCAATCCAGGTTGAGCTGACTGTTGTCGTAGGAACCGCCGAAAAAGAGCAAATCGATGGTGTGGTTAAGACCAACGTTGTCGCCATCCTGTTGTTGGGCCGACAGAGGGAAATGCGCCATGAAACGTGCGCGTTTGTCGGCCTTGTTGTTCTGGTTCATCAGCCACCAGTGCAAATCGTGGGGCGTGCCGAATACATGAAATGCATCCAGCTCGCCGGGCGTATAGACGATCTGGTAACCCTTTTGATCGACGATGCACAGGATGTCGGTGGATTGGTAATTGCCGATGGTCAGGGGCATGACCCGAAGGCCTGTGACGACGGGCGCTTCGGCCTTGAGCATGTCCAGGGTGATCGGCCAGGAGATATTGCCGGCCACGGCCTTGAGCACGGTCTTGAGGTTTTCGTTGCTCAGGCGTGAGCCATCATGTTCTTCCAGGGCCTTGGAGATGAAGTTGAGTTTGGCCAGGGTCCGATAGTCGTCCGAATGGTTCACCCAGAAGCTACCCATCTTTTTCCAGTAGAGGTCGTGAAAATTGATGCGCCACAGGTCCTTGATGACCACGCTTGGGTACATCTTCACTTCGTTGGTTTCGTTGTAGATCCGGGCGTTGGCCCCCTCGTTGTAGAACCCTCCGTCACTGTCCAGCAGGTCGGCGTTGTCCTGGTCGTGGGCTTGAAAGCGCTGGATCACCAGTTGCGGCAAGGTCAGCGACTCAATGGGCTTGGGGTAGTGTTCCCAGAACAGGAAGGCCTTGGTGCTTGTCACCGAGGTGTTGTCGAATCGGTGCCACCAGACGTGGTCCGGGTCGATGTGCTGGATGCCGTACTTGTCCAGAATGCCACGGGCTTCGATATGGGCCATATCGTGCATGTCGGGGCAGGCTTCCACGAACGGGATCACCAGGTCTCTGAGGGCCTGCTCGTCATCGGGGTCGGGAAGTAGGAATTGTGAGTTTGTATCTGTGGAATTCATTTCTCTCTCCTTGAGAAATGGATGGGTTTGAAGTCGGCACTATGGAGGGCGGACTACAGCCTGGTCTGTAGGAATAACGGTGCGCAGTGTCAGGTATTGATGGATCTGTGCTGTCAGAGACAGATCCAGACAGAGTGCCGTCCGGCTGTGGCCCGTCGTCACGCCCGCTTTGCTGTTTCTTTCACAACTGCGGGTGTATCGTATTCGCCTTTTGCGGGCCCAGGGCCTGCCGCGTTCAAGTGAGGTAGTTGAGTTCATGTCCTTTACCCGTCGCCAAATCCTCGGTGGCCTGGCTGGTCTTGTTGTCGTTGGTGTCGGTGCGGGTGGTGCGTCGCGATACTGGTTGGGCAAGATGGCCGATGCGGATGCCGGTCACGACTATGAGCTGATTGCGGCGCCGCTGGACGTGGAGTTGGTGGCCGGGCACAAGACCCAGGCCTGGGCCTTCGGCCCGTCGGCGCCGGGCACCGAGTTGCGGGTGCGTCAGGGTGAATGGCTGCGGGTGCGCTTCATCAACCACTTGCCGGTGGCGACCACCATTCACTGGCACGGCATCCGCCTGCCGCTGGAAATGGACGGCGTACCCTACGTCTCGCAATTGCCGGTGCTGCCGGGCGAATACTTCGACTACAAATTCCGCGTACCGGATGCCGGCAGCTATTGGTATCACCCGCACGTGAACAGCAGCGAAGAACTCGGTCGTGGGCTGGTCGGGCCACTGATCGTCGAAGAACGCGAGCCGACTGGTTTCAAGTATGAAAAAACCTTGAGCCTCAAGAGCTGGCATGTCGACGAGGCGGGCAATTTCGTCGAGTTCAGCATTCCCCGGGAAGCGGCTCGGGGCGGCACGGCGGGGCGCTTGTCGACCATCAACGGAGTCTCGCAGGCAGTGATCGAGTTGCCCGCCGGGCAGATCACTCGCGTGCGCCTGCTCAACCTCGACAACACATTGACCTATCGCCTGAACATTCCCGGCGTCGAAGCGCAGATCTATGCACTGGACGGAAACCCCATCGAGCCACGGCCGCTGGGCAAGGAATACTGGCTCGGCCCCGGTATGCGCATTTGCCTGGCGATCAAGGCCCCGCCAGCCGGTGAGGAGTTGTCCCTGCGTAACGGTCCGGTGCGCCTGGGTACCTTGCGTTCAGTGGCCAATACCGACGCACCGAGCGAATGGCCACCGGCATTGCCGGCCAACCCGATCGCCGAACCGGACCTGGCCAATGCCGAGAAACTCAACTTCAATTTCGAATGGGTTGGCTCGGTGTCGGTCAACGTCGACAATGGCAAGCCGCCGAGCCTGTGGCAGATCAACGGCAAGGCCTGGGACATCACCGACAAGACCTGCGCCGACCGCCCGATCGCCAAGCTGGAAAAGGGCAAGAGCTACATTTTCGAATTGAAGAACATGACTCAATATCAGCACCCGATTCACCTGCACGGCATGAGCTTCAAGGTGATCGCCTCGAACCGGCACAAGGTGATTCCGTACTTCACCGACACTTATCTGCTGGGCAAGAACGAGCGCGCGCAAGTGGCGCTGGTGGCGGATAACCCCGGGGTCTGGATGTTCCACTGCCATGTGATCGATCACATGGAAACCGGCCTGATGGCCGCCATCGAGGTGGCGTGATGCGTCAGATTCGTCCCGCCGCCATCATCGACCGCAGCCGTGATCGCGAATTCATGCGTGAAGCCCTGGCCCTGGCCGCCCAAGGTGCGGCCCTGGGCGAAGTGCCGGTGGGCGCGGTGCTGGTGCAGGATGGAGAGATCATTGGTCGCGGTTTCAACTGTCCGATCACTGGCAGTGACCCGAGCGCCCATGCCGAGATGGTCGCCATCCGGGCTGCCGCCCAGGCCGTGAGCAACTACCGCCTGCCGGGCAGCACGCTGTATGTGACACTGGAGCCGTGCAGCATGTGCGCAGGCCTGATCGTGCATTCGCGGATTGCGCGGGTGGTGTACGGTGCTCTGGAGCCGAAAGCCGGGATCGTGCAGAGCCAGGGGCAGTTCTTTACCCAAGGCTTTCTGAATCATCGGGTGCTGTATGAAGGCGGGGTGTTGGCGGAGGAGTGCGGGGCGGTGCTCAGCGAATTCTTCAAGGCTCGTAGAGCAAAACCGGCAGACTAAACACGGACTCATTGTGGGAGCGGGCTTGCTCGCGAATGCGGTGTGTCAGTGACTTATATGCCAACTGACACTCCCTCTTCGCGAGCAAGCCCGCTCCCACATTTGATCTTCAGTGGCCGTTACTTGCGAGCCACAATCACTGCCCGCATCGGCGCCGGCAGCCCTTCAATCGTCTTGCTGTGATCTTCGGGATCGAGGAAATCACTGAGCGACTGATACTTCATCCACTCCGTCCCGCGCTGTTCCTCGACCGTGGTGGTGCTCACATCCACGCACTTCACGTCCGTGAACCCGGCACGACGCAGCCACAATTCCAGCGCCGGCACCGACGGCAGGAACCACACGTTGCGCATCTGCGCGTAGCGGTCTTCCGGCACCAGCACCTGGTGCTTGTCGCCTTCGACCACCAGGGTTTCCAGTACCAGTTCACCACCTTTGACCAGGCAATCCTTCAGCGCCAGCAAATGCTCGATGGGCGAACGGCGGTGGTAGAACACCCCCATGGAAAAAACCGTGTCGAACCCTTCGAGGTTCGGCGGCAGGTCTTCGAACGGGAAGGGCAGGTGCCAGGCATTCGGCTCGGACAGGTAGCGCTGCACCGCCTGGAACTGGCAGAAGAACAGCCAGTTCGGGTCGACACCGATCACGCTGTCGGCACCGGCGCCGAGCATGCGCCACATGTAATAGCCGTTGCCGCAGCCGACATCGAGGATGCGCTTGCCCGCAAGGTCCAGATGCGGGGCGACCCGCGACCACTTCCAGTCCGAGCGCCATTCGGTGTCGACGTGCACGCCGAACAGGTCGAACGGCCCCTTGCGCCATGGCGACAGGCCCATCAGCGCGGTGCGCATTTGCGCGCGGGTCTCGTCGCTGCAATCGGTGTCCAGCTTCAAGCCATTGAGCAAGTCGATTTCACTTGGCTGGATCTTCGGCAGGGCGTCCAGCGCGCTTTGCCAGCGTTCCAGGTCGCCATGGCCTTTTTCCATTTTCTTGTCGAGTTGCGCCTGCAGGGTGTTGGCCCATTCGGCCAGCGGTGTGCCGGTCAGACGGCGGGCGAGGGGAGACAGATCAATCATGGCAGGGCAATCAACGAGGCAAAGTTAAGACACTGGAACCACGGCACGACTTTCGAGAACCCGGCGGCCAACAGGCGTTCGCGGTGTTCTTCGAGGCTGTCGGGCTTCATGACGTTTTCGATGGCGCTGCGCTTCTGGGCGATTTCCAGCTCGCTGTAGCCGTTGGCGCGTTTGAAGGCGATGTGCAGGTCGGTGAGCAACGCGTGTTCCTGCTCGTCTTCGAAGCGCAGTTTTTCCGAGAGGATCAGGGCACCGCCGGGCAACAGCGACTGACGAATGCGCGAGAGCAACGCGGTGCGTTGGTCCGGGGCGATGAATTGCAGGGTGAAGTTCAACGCCACCACCGAGGCCGGTTGGAACTCCAGCGCCAGGATGTCGCCCTCGATCACCTCGACCGGCAGCAACTCCTGGAACATCGAGTCCTGGCCATTGAGGTATTCGCGGCAGCGCTCGACCATGGCGGCGGAGTTATCCACAGCGATGACGCGGCAACCGTCGGTGCGCACATGCCGGCGCAGGGCCTGGGTCACGGCACCCAGCGACGAGCCCAGGTCGTAGAGCACGCTGCCCGGTTGGGCGAACTGCGCGGCGAGCACGCCGAGGTTTTCGACGATGGTCGGATAGCCCGGCACCGAGCGCTTGATCATGTCCGGGAACACCCGCACCACGTCCTCGTTAAAGGCGAAGTCAGGCACCTGGGCCAAAGGCTGGGCGAAAAGGCGATCGGGTTCTTTGCTCACGGCAGTTCCAGCGGTATCGGTGAAAAGGCCGGCATTTTAGCCAAGTTGGCGCGGGGATGCGCGGGTTGTCTGATAAACCGCCAAATGAGCGCGCAATCCAGGTAGCAGCTGCCGAAGGCTGCGTTCGGCTGCGAAGCAGTCGTAAATCTTGCGACTCGTTTTTCAGGTGGACTGGATGGCGAGGGCTTCGCCCTCGAACGCAGCCTTCGGCAGCTGCTACAAAGTGCGGCGGGACTGGGGAAATGCCGAGGCAGTGATGCCCCATTGCCCCAGCCAGTAGCTGAGAATGATCACATAAGCCGCCGCGTCGAACGGCACCACGAACCGGCTGATGCCAATCACACTGTCCGAAAACACAAACGCCACCGCACCACCGGCAGCCAGCAAGGCCGAACGCTTGGGCACATCACTGCCAAGCCGCGCCAGCGCGCGCCAGAGCATGGCGCTGATCGCCAGGCCGTAGACGATCACCGGAATCAGCAATGGGCCCAGCCCGTGAGCGATCAGAATCCCCAGCAGTACCGCGCCGACACCGAGGGCGATGATCAGGGGTAAAAGAGCCAGACGCCGGCAATCGCTCAAGTAGGCTTTCAGATACGCCAGGTGGGCGACCAGAAATGCGCCCAGGCCAAACACGAACAAGTCCCCCGGCCAGGCCAGCAACACGTCGCCGAGCAAGGAAAAGATCAAGCCCAGGCTGATCCAGCGCCGATATTCGCCGGGCGGTGCGTCATGCAGCCAGCCGAGCAGGGCCAGCACCGGCAGCGGCTTGACCAGCAGACACAGCAGAGAGGCATGCACGCTCAGGCCATAAAGAAAGGTCACCGCGCCCATCAGCGCCAGAATCAGCCAGCCCACGGTCAGTTAACCGAGATCGCGCAGTCGAACGATTCCACCGGCAGCACTTCCGGTGCCCACGGCTGTTGCGAGGTCAGGCGCAGACGTCCCGTACCGGTCGCAAAAGCCTGGAAGCGCCAGGTCGAAACCCCGGCCGAACCGACGATGCCGGCATCTTCCGGATTTCGATACACCTCTGGCCCCAAGGCGTGCAGTACGCCGCCGGCCGAATCCTGGATCGCCCAGCGATAACCCGTGGTCGGATTGCTCGGCAGGGTCAGGATCAGGTTTTGCCCGTTGGTGAGTTTCACCGGGCATTCGCTCTGTTTTTCCACAGTCACGTTGTGTGCAGGTTGCGTGGCGCACGCGGCCAGCAAGGCGAGGGCGAGGGGGACAAGCAGGCGAATGGAGGACATAGGGTCGGGGGCTCCGGCGTTCACGACGAACGGCGAGCATAACTTAAGATGAGACAAAGTGTGACAGTCAGCCTGGACGGTGGTGTCAGGACTGACGCCTTCGCGGGCAAGCCCGCTCCCACAGGGAATCGAGGCGGTCACAAAACTTGTGTACAACCTCAATCACTGTGGGAGCGGGCTTGCCCGCGAAGACGGCAGTACAGGCGCTACAAGAACATCAGAACAACACCTTCGCCACATCCGCAAAGCGCCTGGCAAAGTGCACGGTAATACCGTCCTTTAAATACTCCGGCAGCTCCTCGAAATTGCCCTGATTCGCCTCCGGCAGTATCAGCTCGAAAATCTTTTGCCGCCGCGCCGCAATCACCTTTTCCCGCACCCCGCCAATCGGCAGTACATGCCCGGTCAACGTCAATTCACCGGTCATGGCCACGCCTTTCTTCGGTGGCTGGTTGCGCGCCAGCGATAGCAGGGCGCTGGCCATGGTCACACCGGCGCTCGGGCCGTCTTTCGGCGTGGCGCCTTCCGGCACATGCAGGTGGACGAAGGCTTCGTCGAAGAACTTCGGATCGCCGCCATAGGACTTCAGGTGCGAGCTGACGTAGCTGTAGGCGATCTCCGCCGACTCTTTCATCACGTCACCCAGTTGCCCGGTGAGCTTGAACCCACGGTTGAGGGTGTGGATGCGCGTGGCTTCGATCGGCAGGGTCGCGCCGCCCATGCTGGTCCAGGCAAGGCCGGTGATCACACCGACACCCGACAGCACTTGCTCGTTGCGGAACACCGGTTTGCCGAGGGACGTTTCGAGGTCTTTCGGGCCGAGCTTGATCACTGCCTTCGGCTCGTCGAGCAGTTTCATCACCGCTTTGCGCACCAGTTTGCCGAGGTTTTTTTCCAGCTGGCGCACGCCGGCTTCACGGGCATAGCCGTCGACCAGCGCCTTGAGCGCGCTGTCGCTGATGCTCAGGCTGCCCCTGGACACGCCGGCCTTCTCAAGCTGCTTGGGCCACAGATGGCGCTTGGCGATGGCGACTTTTTCTTCGGTGATGTAACCCGACAGGCGAATCACTTCCATGCGGTCGAGCAACGGGCCGGGGATCGAATCGAGGGTGTTGGCGGTGCACACGAACAACACCTTCGACAGGTCCATCCGCAGGTCCAGATAGTGGTCGAGGAATTCGACGTTCTGTTCCGGGTCGAGTGTTTCCAGCAAGGCCGAAGCCGGGTCGCCCTGATAGCTTTGGCCCATCTTGTCGATTTCGTCGAGCATGATCACCGGGTTCATCACTTCGACGTCTTTCAACGCCTGCACCAGTTTGCCCGGCTGTGCGCCGATGTAGGTGCGGCGATGGCCCTTGATCTCGGCTTCGTCGCGCATGCCGCCGACGCTGAAGCGGTAGAACGGCCGACCCAGGGACTCGGCGATGGATTTGCCGACGCTGGTCTTGCCCACGCCCGGCGGCCCCACCAGCAATACGATGGAACCACTGATCTCGCCTTTGTAGGCGCCGACTGCGAGGAATTCGAGGATGCGGTCCTTGATGTCATCGAGGCCGGCGTGGTGTTTGTCCAGTACCTTGCGCGCGTGCTTGAGGTCGAGTTTGTCCTCGCCGTACACGCCCCATGGCACCGAGGTTGCCCAGTCGATGTAATTGCGGGTGACCGCATATTCCGGCGAGCCGGTCTCGAGGATCGACAGCTTGTTCATTTCTTCTTCGAGGCGTTTCTGCACCTGCGTCGGCAGGACTTTGCCCACCAGCCGCTGCTCGAACTGTTCGAGATCGGCGCTACGGTCGTCCTTGGTCAGCCCCAGCTCCTGCTGGATGACCTTGAGTTGCTCCTTGAGGAAGAACTCGCGCTGATGTTCACCGATCTTGCGGTTAACTTCGGCGGAAATCTCTTTTTGCAGGCGCGCGACCTCGACTTCCTTGCGCAGCATCGGCAGGACTTTTTCCATGCGCTTGAGCATCGGCACGCAGTCGAGCACTTCCTGCAGCTCACTACCGGTGGCCGAGGTGAGCGCGGCGGCGAAGTCGGTCAGCGGCGACGGGTCGTTGGGGCTGAAGCGGTTGAGGTAGTTCTTCAACTCTTCGCTGTACAGCGGGTTGAGCGGCAGCAGTTCCTTGATCGCATTGATCAGCGCCATGCCGTAGGCCTTGACCTCGTCGGTCGGCTCGGTGGGCTGGTGCGGGTATTCGACTTCCACCAGGTACGGCGGGCGGTGATGCTTGAGCCAGGTCTTGAGGCGGACGCGGGTCAGGCCCTGGGCGACGAATTGCAGTTTGCCGTTTTCGCGGCTGGCGTGGTGCACCTTGACCAGGGTGCCGTAGAGCGGCAGGGCTGAGGTGTCGAAGTGGCGCGGATCTTCCTGGGGCGTGTCCATGTAGAACAGGGCCAGGGAATGGTGTTCGGACTTGGCCACCAGGTCGAGGGTCTCGGCCCACGGTTCTTCGTTGACGATGACCGGCAGCACCTGGGCCGGGAAGAATGGCCGGTTGTGGATCGGGATGATGTAGACCTTGTCCGGCAGGTTCTGGCCAGGCAGGGCCAGGCCTTTGCCAGGTTTGTGCTGAGGGGCGTTTTCCGGATCGGCGTATTCGCTTGGGTCTTCAGGGAATTCTTGCTGGTCGCTCATGGGGGCACCTGCGCAATGGGTATGGGTCTTAGATGGGGCAGGTTGGCGGTGGTTTCAACGGGCATTTTCTGCAAGGGCGTGTTTCGACGGCGTGTTCAGCGCAGAGACAGGTTAGCTGAACCATGGCTGTGCGCGGTCAATTGTGGGAGCGGGCTTGCTCGCGAAAGCGCTGGTTCAGTCAACATTGATGTTGAGGCTGCCGGCCCCTTCGCGAGCAAGCCCGCTCCCACAGTGGTCCGGGGGTGTTTTGAAATCTGCGGCCACAAAAAAGGCGACGTCCTCACGGGCGTCGCCTTTGTTTTGACTGCCGCTAAAACTTACTCGGACAGTTTGTACGCAATCACATAGTCACCCATTTTGGTGCCCAATGAGCCGTGGCCACCGACGACCAACAGCACGTACTGCTTGCCGTCCTTGCCGGTGTAGGTCATCGGCGTAGCCTGGCCGCCAGCCGGCAGGCGCGCTTTCCAAAGCTCGTTGCCGGTGTTGACGTCATAGGCGCGCAGGTATTGGTCCAGCGTGCCGCTGAGGAAGCCGACGCCGCCGGCGGTGACCATCGAACCGCCCATGCTTGGCACGCCGAGTGGCAGGCCGATAGGCAATGGCGAACTGTCGCGGCTGGTGCCGTTCTTGCGTTTCCACACGACTTTGCTTGTGGTCAGGTCGATGCCGGCCACGTAGCCCCAGGCCGGAGCCTGGCACGGTACGCCGAACGGCGACATGAACGGGTGCATGATCACCGCGTAAGGTGCGCCGGTGTTCGGTTGCACGCCCGCTGTTTCGCTTTCGCGTTTGCTGCCGGCCGCGACTTCGGCGCGAGGCACCATCTTCGAGACGAAGGCCATGTAGTTCGGGCTGGTGAACAGCATGTGGCGAACCGGGTCGACCGACACTCCGCCCCAGTTGAAGACGCCGACGTTACCCGGATAGATCAGGCTGCCCTGTTCCGACGGCGGGGTGTACTGGCCTTCGTAACGCAATTCCTTGAACTGGATGCGGCACAGCATCTGGTCGAACGGGCTGGCGCCCCACATGGCTTTTTCGGTCAGTTGCGGGGCCAGCAGGTTCAGGTCCGAACGGGCCTGGGTCGGCGCGGTGTGGTCACCTTTCACGGCGCCTTGCGGAACCGGGACTTCCTTGATCGGGATGATCGGCGTGCCGTCACGGCGGTCGAGTACGTACAGGCTGCCTTGCTTGGTCGGTTGGATCACGGCCGGCTTGATGCCGTCGGCGGTTTTCATGTCCAGCAGGGTTGGCTGGCTGCCGACGTCCATGTCCCACAGGTCGTGGTGAGTGAACTGGTAGTTCCAGCGCACCTTGCCGGTGGCCAGGTCCAGCGCGACCAGGCCGGCACTGAACTTCTCGGCGCCCGGGGTGCGGTCCGCGCCCCACTGGTCAGGGGTCTGGTTGCCCAGTGGCAGGTAGACCATGCCGAGTTTTTCGTCGACGCTGGCCAGCGACCACATGTTGGCCGAATTGCGGCTGTAGTGTTCGCCCTCTGGCAGCGGTTCGGTCGCGTCGGGATTGTTGCTGTCCCAGTTCCACACCAGATGACCGTCGTGTACGTCAAAGGCACGGATCACGCCGGATGGCTCGTTGGTCGACTCGTTGTCGGTGACGTGGCCACCCATGATCACCAGGTCGCGGGTGATCGCTGCCGGCGAGGTGGCGTAGTAGCCACCCGGGGTGAACGGTCCGATGCCTTGAGTCAGGTCAACCACACCGTTTTTACCGAAACCTTCGCAGACCTTGCCGGTGTCGGCGTTGAGTGCGATCAGGCGTGCATCGGCGGTTGGCAGGTACAGACGACGCGGGCAGGCCTGGGCGACGGCTTTGCCGGCCTCGGAAATCACTGCGGAGGCGGCGTTTTCAGACTTGGCGTAGGCCGCTTCGTCGTAGTACGACACGCCACGGCAGGTCATGTGGGCGAAGCCCTTGAAGCCCACCGGGCTCTTGATCTGCGGGTCGAAACGCCACAGTTCCTTGCCGGTGTCCGGGTCCAGCGCCAGCACCTTGCTGTGGGCGGTGCAGGCATAGAGCATGCCGTTGGCCTTGAGCGGGGTGTTTTCGTTGGTCAGTTCCACCGGGTCATCGGCGGTTGGCAGATCGCCGGTCTGGATACGCCAGGCTTCTTGCAGCTTGCCGACGTTGGCCGGGGTGATCTGCTTGAGCGGCGAATAGCGGTCACCGAATTCGCTGCGACCATAGGCCTGCCAGTCGCCTTCGGGCATCTGCGGCGCGGTGCTGGTCATGTCCGCGGTGTCGCGGCCCAGTTCGCCCAAGGTCTCGCCTGGGTGGGTGAACTGGCTGGCGACGGCGGTGGCACCGGCCAGGACCACGGCCATGCTCAAGGCGCCCGTGCCCACAGGGGCAGGGCCGTTGATCAGCAATGGACGACGGAACCACGGCAGCAGCATCACCACGCCGAGGGCGAACCACAGCGCCAGGCGCGGCACCAGTTGCCACCAGTCGAGGCCGACTTCCCACAGCGCCCAAACGGTACTGGCGAACAGCATCAGTGCGTACAGGCCCAGCGCCGCGCGACGGGCGGCGATCAACAACACGCCGCTCAGCGCGATGCCGATACCGGCCAGCAGGTAATACAGCGAGCCGCCGAGCATGCTCAGCTTGACCCCCCCGGCCAGCATGGCCAGGCCCATTAGCAGAAGCAGGATACCGAGCAGGCTCGGCAGCAGACGGCTTCGACTCAAGGCACCATCAGTGCTCATAGTGTGGTTCTCCGTGACGTTTCAAGTAGTCCCGCGCAAGTTCACTGTAGATGACGATCTTGTGCGGGCATGGTTCAGATAAAAGCTGTTGGGTTCACGCAATCCCTTGTGGGAGCGGGCTTGCTCGCGAAAGCGCTGGTTCAGTCAACATTGATGTTGAGGCTGCCGGCCCCTTCGCGAGCAAGCCCGCTCCCACATGGGTTTTGTGGTGTTGGTCAGAACGACGACTGGACCTTGATCCCGCCGATCAGAGCGTCATCGACCTCGTTCACGCCTCCGGGATGGCGGATGTATTGCAGGTTCGGGCGCACGGTCAGCCAGTTGGTCACGTGCACGCCGTAATAGAGTTCGGCGCTGTATTCGGTGTCCTGCGGCGGCAGGAAGGCCGGGTCGTCGTAGTCGAAGACGGCGTGTGCCTGATTGGTCGCCTCGGCATTCTTGCGAAAGGCCGGGTTGACGTGGACGCGGGCCATGGCGAAACCGATGTCATCCCGGGCGCGCGCGTCGAACGGGCCTTTGTAGACGAGGCCCGCCTGGACGTAGTTGTCGATCGCGTTGGTCTTCTTGTCGTGCATCGTGCCGTTGGCGAACAGGCTCAGGCCGCGGGAGTGATCGCTGGCCAGGCTGGTGACTTGCTGCTGAAGGCCGAGCCACACGCCGTGTTTGCTCGAGGCGCTGCGGTAGGCTTCGCCACTCAGTGCGGCAGGCTGGCCATTGCTGTCTTTGTAGACATCGGTGGCGTTGGCGCTGCTGTAGTAGTAACCGGCGCGGTATTCACCTGGCAGGCCGTTGAGCTTCGGCGTCCACACCAGTTCTACCGGCAGGACCGCGCCCTGGGTGCCGCTGCCGCTGAGCTTGAAGCCGTTGCCGCGATCGAGGTTCGACGGGTTCTGCTCGTACGCGCCGACCTGTGCATAAAGCTCTGGCGTCAGATGATATTTGACCCGCATCGCCCACTGGCTGACCGGCCAGTTGTACCAGATGTCGCCCGCCCAGTTACCGACCTGGGAGCCGCAGAACGCCAGGTTCTGGAAGTCGCAGGGGAAACTGTTGAAGTCTTCGCCTTCACCGAAGCGGCCGACCTTGATGTCGAGTTTTTCTTCGAGGAATTTCTGCTGATACCACATCTGCGTCAGGCGCCAGGTCTGGCCACGGCCCCAGACTTCCTGGGCCGAGGTAAAGCCGCCGACACGCGGATCGTTGATGCGGTCGTTGCTGATGTTGTTGCCGCTGCGTTCGGTGATGGTCAGCTGGAACTCGGCGGCGTCCCAGCCGAGGATCTTCTGCAAGTCCAGATGAGTGCCAAGGGCAAACTGGTCGCTGTAGCGCGCGGTGCGATCGTGATCGTAACCACCGTGCAAATTGCTGCCCATTTCGCCGGTGTAATCGACTTTGAAGTCGTAGCCTTTTTCCGCAAGCTCGGTACGAGTGCCGTTCCAGTCGCCGAGCATCCAGGGGGAGTCGCTATCGAAGGCCGGAGCCGAGTGAGCGCAAGTGGCAAGGCCCAAAGCGGTGAAGCCGCCTATCAGGGTCAAGGTTTTGCGGCAGGCAACAGGCTTGAAGACAGCGCTGTCTTTCGAAAGTTGGAAATCAGGCATAGAGAAGAAATTCTTGATTTTTTTCTGGGGATTAAACGGAATAAATGGCTAGCAGAAGCGTTTCAGCTAAAGCGGGCGCAAGGATAATGATCTGTTACAAATAGAGAAAGGGCTTTTACTGACATGCATCCTTTCGGATTCGGTAACAGTTGTAGGAGCGAGCAAGCTCGCTTCTACAAGTTCACCTACATTTGATAGATCGCTTCCCCCCAACGAAGCCCTCGGCTAAGGTGCGCGGCTTCCAATTCCCACTCTGCTCGAAGGCCCGGCATGACTGAACACAACTCCGATCCGTTGCATGGCGTGACGCTGGAACAGATCCTCAACGCGCTGGTTGAACACTACGAGTGGTCGGGGCTGGCCGAGCGCGTCGATATCCGCTGCTTCAAGAGCGAACCGAGCATCAAGTCGAGCCTGACGTTCCTGCGTAAAACCCCGTGGGCCAGGGAGAAGGTCGAACGTCTGTATGTGAAGTTGATGCGCACCAAACGACCGCTTTGAACAGGGTCAATCCGTCGGTGTTACGCCGTCGTCTGGTGGCCGTGGCTGCCGTGCTCGGCTGGGCGGGATTGAGCATCCAGATGTACCTGATTTTTTATTCACGCTGGACGCTGGGTGCCAGCTTGATCGGCGGGCTGGTCAGCTTTTTCAGCTTTTTCACTGTGCTGAGCAACACCTTGGTGGCGACGGTGCTGACCTGTGAACTGACCTCCCGCGAGTCCGCCGCGCGACGCTGGTTTTTACAGCCCTGGGTCAGTAGTGGCGTTGCTGTGAGCATCACTGTCGTCGGCCTGGCGTACAGCGTATTGCTTCGCCATCTATGGCATCCCGAAGGCTGGCAATGGCTGGCCGATGAGCTGTTGCATGACGTCATGCCGCTGCTGTTTCTGGGCTATTGGTGGACTTGCGTGCCCAAAGGCACATTGCGCGTGTGGCATATCGCAGTGTGGGTGATTTATCCGCTGCTGTACTTCGCCTACTCGCTGCTGCGTGGGCATTTGCTGGCGACTTATCCGTACCCGTTCATTGATGTGGAGAAGCTGGGTTATCCACAGGTGTTTATCAACGCTGGTGGGTTGTTGCTGGGGTTTGTGTTAGTTGCACTGTTGCTGATCGGACTGGATCGCTGGCGTGCCACGACACGCTCTTTGTAGCAGCCTGCGTCCGGCTGCTCAGCAGTCGTAGAACCCGAGCACCCGGTCTGACTGATGCTCCACATCGTCTGACTTCACGACTGCTGCGCAGCCGGACGCAGGCTACGCCAGCTGCTACGGATCGCGGATGACTGGAACGACTGCTGCGCAGCCGGACGCAGGCTGCGCCAGCTGCTACCCACAGGTGTTTATCAATGCGGGTGGGTTGTTGCTGGGGTTTGTGTTAGTTGCACTGTTGCTGATCGGACTGGATCGCTGGCGTGCCACGACACGCTCT